>JALYUQ010000024.1 GCA_030853685.1 Actinomycetota bacterium
GAGCGCCACGCGCTCGAAGATTTCCCGCGTCTCTTCCGGCCGCCCGTCCCGCCAGGTCTGCGCCCCGACGGCGTCGCGGATCTTCGCCATCTCCTCTTCCAAGAGCTCGCGCACGAGCTCTTGGTCAACAGTGCGCCCGTCCTGAAGCTTGACCTCGTGGTGGACCCATTGCCAGATCTGGGTGCGCGATATCTCGGCGGTTGCAGCATCCTCCATCAGCGAGTTGATCGCCGCCGCGCCGCGGCCGGTGAGCCAGAACGATATGTATTGGAAGCCGACGCTGATGTCGGTGCGCAGCCCGGTCTCGGTGATCGCGCCCGGCGTGGATGCCAGGTCCAGCAGCTCCTCGGCGCTCACGTCGACATCGCCGAGCTGACGCCCGAGCTGATTGGGGGCACCTCCCAGTCCCTGCTCGAAGACCTCGCGGGCGATCGGCACGAGATCGGGATGGGCCACCCAGGTGCCGTCGTAGCCTTGACGAACCTCGCGGTCCTTGTCCGCCCGGACGCCGTCGAGCGCCTGTTCGTTTGCCTCCGGGTCCTTGCGTGAGGGGATGAGTGCGGCCATGCCGCCGATCGCGTGGGCCTCGCGGCGGTGACAAGTAGCAGCCAGGAGCTCGGCGTAGGCGCGCATGAAGGGCACCGTCATGGTCACCTCCGAGCGATCGGGAAGTACCATCTCCTGCCGGTCCGGGAAGCACTTGATCGCCGAGAAGATGTAGTCCCAGCGGCCCGCGTTCAGTCCGGCGGAGTGCTCGCGCAGCTCGTAAAGGATTTCGTCCATCTCGAACGCCGCGGGCAGCGTCTCGATCAGAACCGTGGCCTTGATCGTGGCGCGCGGAATCGCGAGCGCGTCCTGCGCCCAGCAGAAGACATCGTTCCAGAGCCGCGCCTCGCGGTGGGACTCGAGCTTGGGCAGGTAGAAGTACGGGCCTGAGCCGTTGGCCAGCAGGCGCGGCGCGCAGTGAAAGAGGTACAGGCCGAAGTCGAACAACGAGCCCGAAACGGCTTCGGAGTCCACGAGCAGGTGACGCTCAGGCAGATGCCATCCGCGGGGCCGCACCAGCAGCGTGGCGGGATTCTCTCCGAGCTCGTAGTGGCCGCCATCGGCACCTTCGTAGGTGATCGTCCCGTCGATTGCGTCGCGAAGGTTGATGTGACCCTCGACCATGTTCTTCCAGGTGGGTGCGTTGGCGTCCTCGAAGTCCGCCATGAAACCGTCGGCACCGGAGTTGAGCGCGTTGATGGTCATCTTGCGCTCGGCCGGGCCGGTGATCTCGACCCAGCGCTGCTGCATGTCGGGGGGCACTTCCGCGACCTTCCAGCTGCCCTCGCGTACGTCCCGGGTCTCGGGGAGGAAGTCGAGCATCTCCCCCGCGGCAAGCCGCGTCCGGCGCTGCACGCGGTCCCGGAGCAGCTCGCGCCTGCGGGCGCCGAACTGACGCTGCAAGCCGGCGACGAACTCGAGCGCGTCGGCTGTGAGCACCTCGTCGAAGCCCGGCGCCATCGCACCCAGCAGCTCGAGCTTGGGGGGCGTCGTTGACTCTGGCATGTGGGTTCGCTCTCCCTATTCTCGGTGTCTGACTCGGCTCGCTGTCTCGGCTCGCTGTCTCGGTGGTAGCCTATCCATCGGGCGCTTGATCCGTGTGTAAGTGGTGCTTGAACTCCAACGACGAGGAGGGGACCGTGCATGGGCACCGATGAGCTGGTGTGCATCGTCGAGATTCCCAAGGGAAGCCGCAACAAGTACGAGCACGACGCTCGGTACGGCGGGATCAGGTTCGACCGCTTCCTCTCAGCGTCGGTCGTCTACCCGACAGATTACGGCTACTTTCCGGACACGCTCGGCCCCGACGGCGATGAGCTCGATGCGCTGGTGTGCGTCACCGAGCCGACGTTTCCGGGGTGCATCGTGCCGGTCAAGGCGATCGGCCTGTTCAAGATGGTCGACGAGAAGGGGCCCGACGACAAGGTGGTGTGCGTGCCCTTCAGCGACCCGAACTGGAACTGTCTGGCGCAGATCGATGATCTGCCCGACCAGGTGCGCCAGGAGATCACGCACTTCTTCTCGGTCTACAAAGACCTCGATCCCGACCGGGAGTCCGAGGCAAAGGGATGGGCGGACCGGGAGCAGGCGCTGGCTCTGATCCAGGAGGCGCAGGATCGGTTCCGGTCCGAGGGCTGAGCTCGGGGAGATGATGACGAGCGAGCGCGGCAAGCAAGCTGAGACCGTTCAGGCGCGCCGGAGCGCACATCCACGACCGGGCAAGCGCCTGCCAGCGGCGAAGCTCAGCGCCGGCGCGGGCTCCTGGCTGCAGCGCCGGAGCACCCGCACCACTGCTCCCGCGAATGCCCCCGGCGCTTCCGGGGCCGTGACAGCGACGCCCTACACCCTGGTGACCACGTTCCGCCGCGACGGTACGCCGGTGGCCACCCCGGTCTGGGCAGCCGAGCGAGACGGCAGGCTCTACATCCGTGCGGAGCGCCAGTGCGGCAAGGTCAAGCGCCTGCGCCGAGACCCCCGCGCGCTGGTCGCACCGTGCACCTCGCGGGGAGCGCCGCTCGCGCCGTCAACGCCAGCGACCGGCCGGGTGCTCTCACCGCAGGACGAGCCGGCAGCCGAGCAGACGCTCGCTCAGCGCTACGGCCTTGGCCGGTCCGTCTTCGAGCGCGTCATCGACTGGCTGCGCGTCGACATGTGCTATCTCGAGCTCACCCCGGACCCGAACGGACAAGAGATCTGATGGGAATTCGGTTCAGCTCAATATCCGCTTGGCGAGGTCTTCGTAGCCGGCTTTGAGCCGGGTCAGCTCCATCTGACGAAAATGACGTTGGTGGATGAATGGTTGGGCGGAGAGCGCTCCGAGCAGCACGTCGGTTATGTAGTCGAGGTCCTCGCGCGGTAGCGCCTGCTCGACGAGGTAGTGCACGTGCAACCAGTACAAGGCGTATGGCTGCGAGCGCACCCAGCCCCCGCCGCTCGCCGCTTCGCCGCCCGCGGCCTCAGCGTCCAGCAGCAGGTCGCTGTGGGCTTCCAGCCGGTCGAGCATCGCGCAGCCAAATGCGGCCAACCGCCGGCATGGCGGTGCGCCTGGCCCGAGTGGTGGGGGGCCGCGGAGGATCGCGTCCTGCAAGTTTCGCTCGCCGCGGTCGAGGACGGCCAGCGCGAGCGACGCCCGATCTCCGAAGCGGCGAAACAGGGTGCCCTTGCCCACGCCGGCTTCGGCGGCGATCGCGTCCATCGAGGTGCACCGCACACCGCGCTCGGCGAACAGCCGCTCTGCTGCCGATAGGATTCGCAACCTGTTGCGGGCCGCGTCCGCGCGTTCGACGGGCACGGCTGTGAGCACGGGAAGCTCCATCGGCAGACAGTAAGCGGACTGAGGTCCGGTTTGTGATACGCTCGGCGCCACAACGCTGATTCTGCCCGGTCCTCTTGTCCGAAGCAATGCTGTTCGGTCCTCTTGCCCATTACTCCCGAAGGAGCCTGCACATGTCCGTTAACACCGCCGCCGAGCGCCTTGCCGGCCAGTGGAAGTTCAACTCCGTACATTCCTCGGCCGACTTCTCGATCAAGTACCTCGTGGCCAAGTTCCGCGGGCGCTTCGAGGAGCTCGACGCAGATCTGAGCGACGGCGTCCTGACCGGATCGGTGAAGGTCGGGTCGGTCAACGTCAAGGATCTCAACTTGATCGGCCACCTGCAGGCGCCTGACTTCTTCGATGCCGAGCAGCACCCCGAGATCAGCTTCACCTCGAAGATCCTCGAGATCGACGGCGACACCCTGACGCTCGACGGGGAGCTGACGCTGAAGGGCGTCACTGAGCCTGTTCAGGCCACCGGCACCGTCAACGGCCCGACCGAGGACTTCATGGGCAACACTCGCTTGGGCTTCACATTGGAAACGACGCTCGACCGCACCGAATTCGGCCTGAATTGGAACGCCGACCTGCCCAAGGGCGGCAAGGCGCTCTCCGACGAGGTCACGCTGATCGTGGAGCTCGAGTTCAGCAAGGTCTGACCGGATGCCGATGATCCTGGTGGCCATCTCCGGTTCGCTGCGCCGGGACTCGTACAACACAGCGCTCTTGCGGGCCGCAGCAGACATACTGCCGCCCGGCGCCGAGCTGACCCTCTACGGCGAGCTCGAGGAGATCCCGCCGTTCAACGAAGACAGGCTCTCGCATCCGCCCGTACCCGTGCAAAGCCTGCGCGGCGCGGTGGCCGCGGCCGATGGCGTCCTGATCTCCACCCCTGAGTACAACAGCTCGATCCCCGGGGTGCTGAAGAACGCGCTGGACTGGCTCTCGCGCCCACTGATCGAGAGCCCCTTGCGCAACAAGCCCGTGGCCGTGATCGGCGCTTCCACAGGCATGTTCGGAGCCGTCTGGGCACAAGCCGAGACCCGCAAGGTGCTCGGCGCGATCGGTGCCCGCGTGCTCGACCGCGAGCTGCCGGTGCCCAGCGCGGACGAGCAGTTCAGCCTCGACGGCCGCCTCGCCGACGAAGACCTCGAGCGCGAGCTCGTCGCAGTCGTGCAAGCCCTCACGCAAGCGATCGCCGAGCGCGCCCAGACGATGATCAGATCCGGATGAGCACCGGACCACCTACACGGACGATCAGCTTCCAGCGCGTCTTCCCAGCCCCGGCGCGATCAGGTCGGTGATCGTCTCCTGCGCGAGCTCGGCGGCCAGGCCGATCGTCTCGGACAGCGTGGGGTGGGGGTGGATCGTGAACGCGAGGTCCTCGGCGTCGGAGCCCATCTCCAGCGCGTGCACGGTCTCTGCGATCAGCTCGCCGGCGCCGACGCCGGTAATGCCCGCGCCGAGCAGGCGCCGCGAGCCGGGCGCCAGCAGCAGCTTCGTGATCCCCTCGTCGCGGCTCAGGCACAGCGCTCGGCCAGACGCTGCCCAGGGGAAGGTCGCCTTCTCGTACTCGATGCCCGTGGCTCGCGCCTCATTCTCGGTCAGCCCCATCCACGCGATCTCGGGGTCGGTGTAGGCGACCGAGGGGATTGCTCGGGCGTCGAACTGCGCGCCCGGCACGCCCGCGATCACCTCTGCTGCCACCTTGCCTTCGTGGGAGGCCTTGTGGGCGAGCATCGGGCCGCCGGCGATGTCGCCGATCGCGTAGATCCCCGGGACGTTGGTGCGCATCTGGCGATCCGTCGCGATGAAGCCAGCGGAGTCCACGGTGACCCCCGCCGCATCGACGCCGATCGCGAGGCCGTTGGGCGTGCGGCCGACCGCCACCAGGATGCGATCGAACACCTGCGGTCCGTCGCCGCCGCCCGAGAGCTCGACCTCCAAGCCGTCCTGGAGCGCCTTGACGCTGGTGACGCGGGTTCCCAGGTGGATCGCCTCGTAGCTCGAGGAGATCCGCTTTGCGAGCGGGCCCACGAGATCCCGATCGCAGCCGGGGATGAGCTCGTCGAGCAGCTCGACCACCGTCACTTGCGCCCCGAGCGCGTCGTAGACGGTCGCCAGCTCGAGGCCGATGATCCCGCCGCCGATCACCAATAGCCGCTCGGGAATGTCGCGCAGCGAGAGCGCGTCCGTCGAGTCCATGATCCGGGGATCGTCCGGGAGCGAAGGCAGCGACGCGGCCCGGGACCCGGCGGCGATTATGCAGTGCGAGAAGGAGACGGTACGATCGCCGACCACGACCGTGCTCGGGGACTGAAAGCGGGCGGCGCCGTGGATCACCTCGACCTTCCGCTGGCGCGCCAGCACCCCGAGCCCTCTCGTCAGTTTGCCGACGACCCCTTCCTTCCACGATCGCAGTGCGTCGAGGTCGATCTGCGGCGCGCCGAACGTGATCCCGTGCGCGGCCATCTCCTGCGCCTCGGCCACCACCCGCGCCGCGTGCAGCAGCGCCTTGGAGGGGATGCAGCCGACGTTCAGGCACACCCCGCCGAGGCGCTCGTAGCGCTCAACCAGGATCGTCTTGCACCCCAGGTCGGCGGCGCGGAAGGCGGCGGTGTAGCCGCCGGGACCGGCCCCCAGCACGACCACCTGGGCGTCGCGCTCTGAGCCGTCCGAGGGCACCGTCGCCGGCGGCGGCTCGCCCACCACCGTCGCGGTCCGCCCCGGCTCACCGACCGCCGCGTCCTCACCCGCCGCCGCGTCCGCGCTCTCGCTCGGTCGGGCCCCGTCTGACTCGAGCGCCAGCAGCACGCTGCCCTCTGACACGCGGTCACCGATCGCCACCCGCAGCTGCTTGACCACTCCGGCCGCCGGCGCGGGGACGTCCATCGTCGCCTTGTCTGACTCGAGCGTGACCAGCGGGTCCTCGGCCGCGATCTCGTCGCCCGGCGCGACGTGGATCTCGATCACCGGAACGTCGACGAACTCTCCGATGTCGGGAACCCGCACCTCGCGCACTTCGGTCATGCGCCGGTCTCCTCGCTAGCGCCGAAGGCGCCGGTCACAGCAGCGCCCGACGCAGGTCTGACAGCACCCCGGCCAGAAACGCCGTGAACCGCGCCGCGGCGGCTCCGTCAATCACCCGATGGTCGTAGGACAGCGACAGGGGCACGATCAGCCGGGGCAGGAAAGATTCCGTCCGCTCGTTGAACACCGGTTTGATCGCTGACCGCGTGGCGCCGAGGATCGCCACCTCGGGCGCGTTGATGATCGGGGTGAAGCTGGTTCCGCCGATCCCCCCGAGACTCGAGATCGTGAACGAGGCGCCACTCATCTCCGCGGGGCCGAGCTTGCCCTCGCGGGCCTTGGCCGACAGCCGGGTCAGCTCGGCCGCGATCTCGAGCAGGCCCTTGGCGTCGGCGTCCTTGATCACCGGCACCACCAGACCGTCCGGCGTGTCGGCGGCAAAGCCGATGTTGTAGTAGCCCTTGAGCACCAGCTCGTCGCCGTCGAGCGAGGCGTTGAAGGTCGGAAACTCCTTCAGCGCCGCCACGCAGGCGAGGACCAGAAACGAGACCATCGTCACCTTGACCTCGCCGCCGCCGGCGTTGAGCTGCTTGCGCCAGGCCTCCAGCTCGGTCACGTCGGCCTCGTCGTTGTGGGTGACGTGCGGGATCATCACCCAGTTGCGGGCCAGGTTGGGCGCCGAGATCCTCTGGATCCGCGTGCGCGCGACCCGCTGCACCGGACCGAACTTCTCGAAGTCCACGCTCGGCCACGGCAGCAGGTCAAGGCCCACCCCCGGAGCGGTGGGTGGGCGCTCGGCGGCCTGCTGCAGGTCGTCCTTGGTGATCCGGCCCTTGCGCCCACTGCCGCTCACCTGGCCGAGCTCGATGCCCCGCTCGCGGGCCAGCCGCCGCACCGAGGGACTCGCGTAGATAGCCGCCGGATGACTCCGGCCCGGCTCGGTTGTGGCGCCGGATGCTGAGCGGGCGGTGGCCGGAGCGCCGCCGTTGGACGGGGCGGATTGGGGTGGGGGAGCCTCAGAGGTTCGGGCCGGGGTCGGCTCCGGCGCCGGCTCGGGTGCATCGGCGGGCGCCGCGTCCGGCGTTGGCGAAGCTTCGGCGGCCGCCGCGTCCTGCGC
>JALYUQ010000029.1 GCA_030853685.1 Actinomycetota bacterium
GCTCGCGATCGTGAGATCGCGAGCGCCGTCGGACCCGCCGAACACTTGGTACCCTTTGCCGCCGAACGTGAGTTGCCGGCCGTCGGGGGAGAACGCCGCCGCGGTGGGACAGAATTGCCCAGCGTCAGGCTTTGAGCCATCGGTGAACGAGCAGCTCAAGAGGTCACGGGAAGCGGCACGGAGGCTGCGTGTGTGGGACAAGCGCCGGCTTGGTGGTCGCACGGCCAACAGAGCGTAGGTGTCGTCCTCTCCGTACTTGTTATAGCTACTGATGTACAGGTCCAGGTAGGCAATCGTTCCGGGGCGCCCGGGATACGACGCCGACGCCGTCGCGGGACCCCCGGCGGCGATCGACATGGTCAGCGCGAGGACGATCGCGATTCCTGCAATGCGATGGCGCGAGTCCAGATCGACGGATGCTCGCCTGTGAAAGCGTATCGACTGACCATACACCGGCGGAGTCCTCACGCGCCTGTTACCCCGGCACGCCGGACGCCTGCCCTCTCGCAGCGGGCTTCCCCCACAGCAGGTTCCTCGAGTTGGCCGACACCGTGAACGGGCGCACGTTCACGCTCGCGCAGCAGACCGACGGCGAGCTGATGATGAACATCTGCTCAACGTGCCGGGGCGCGCAGTCCGAGTGCCAGGAGCGCCTGGACGCCAACACCGAGTATCGCGAGCAGATCAACGCGAACTTGTCCGAGGAGGGCCTGCGCTACGAGAAGGGGCTCGATGGGTAGGGCTCCTCGGTCACCGCGACGTTGACAGTCGAGCAGCGCCCGCAGCGCACGCGGACCTTCTCAGTCATCTGCTCCTCGTGCATCGCGGCGGCTAGGACGTTGGCGCACGTGCCGCAGACGTAGTCGTCATGGCCGGTGCCGTTGAAGACTGGCCGGTCGGCGTCCTCCTGCAACGCGGTCCCGGCGGCGAAGGGCACCTCGCCTTCGCGTATCTCTCGCATCGTGATCGTTGCCATGCGGTTTCACCCAAGGGTGTCGGCGATGTCGATCACCGCGACCGCCCTTCAATACGCCACGACCGACCCCCGAATGCGACAGACCATGCTCTCAGACTCGGCGATCCCGTTGCCCCAATCACCTGAGGGCCGCCGCTAGGTCCTGAATCCTGCCTGGCATGACCGCGCTGACTCCGATGCCGGGCTCGCAGTCCGGAGCTTTTTCGACGACCACGATCTGGTGATACGAGCCCGGGGGCGTGACCTCCATGCGGGGCGCGTCTTGGCACGGCCCCGTGGCGCCGTCCGATGTTCTGTAGGCGAACGAGGCCCGGGCCTGCGGGGCAAGCGTTACAAGGTGCGAGCTGCCATCCCGAATCACGTTGGTCGGCAGCGGCCGGCCCGCGGGATCGAGATGCTGCAAGCCGGCGAACCCTCCAAGGACGCAGGTCTGGTCGGTGACGTTCCGGAACGTCACCCGGCCGTAGTAGGTGCCACCGGCACCTTGTCCGCCGTCGTCCGTGGCGGCGAGCTCCGAGCATCGCGGTGGCCCGCCTGTAGAGCTCGCCGGCGTCGGGCTGGGAGCCGTGACGGTGTTGGTTGCCGGTGGCGGGGCGGGCGTCCGGGTCGTCTTGATTACCGTGGTTGCCGGTGGCGCCGAAACAGTGGCGTGGACGCTCCCGCCGCAGCCCGCCAGCGCTACGACGAGCGTGACCATGACCGCACGGATCCCACCAAGAACCATCCAGCGTTTCATATGCGAGCAGCATACCGCCGGACCGCGGCGGAAAACGGCGGATGACGGCGATGACGGCGCCCGGCCCGCGGGGCCGGCGCCGGACACCATGACGGCGGGGCTGCCTCAGTGGATCTTGCCGCCGCGCCGCTGGGATAGCCGTCCGCCACCGCGCCCATAACGGACGGCCACGAGCTCGGCCATGATCGACAGCGCGACCTCTTCGGGCGTGAGCGCCCCGAGGTCGAGGCCGATCGGGGCGCTGATGCGCTTCAGCTCTTCGTCCGCGACACCGGCGGCGAGCATGCGCTCGCGGCGCTGCGCTTGCGCCCGCTTTGAGCCCATCGCGCCGATATAGGCCGGCTGCGCGCTCAGGGCGAGCTTCAGGACCTCGTCGTCGATCTTCGGGTCGTGGGTGAGGATCGCGAGGTAGGTCGCGCGATCCAGCCCGCCGAGCTGCTGTAGCGCACGCCCCGGCCACGCGACCACCACGTCGACCGCGTCGGGGAAGCGCTCGCGCGTCGCGAACTGCGCGCGCGGGTCGATCACGTAGGCTCGCCAGCCGGTCACGCTCGCTAGGTGAGAGAGGTGGTGGGCGTACTGCACGGCGCCGAAGATCAGCAGCCGGGGAGCCGGCGCGGTGACGTCGATGAAGAGCTCACCGCGCAGCTCCGAGCGGTCGGCCCACATCAGCTCGCCTGCGTCGGACAGCGCCTGCGCGTCGAGCACCGCGTCGCCGAGCGTGCCCTCCTGCTTTCCGCCGGCATCGACCATCAGCCGCGCGCCGGCGTGCAGCCCGCTGACGGCGGTGATGAGCGCCGCGCGCCCGTCTTCGCGCGCCACTTCGGCGAACGAGCTTTGGGCGCTCACGTTTCGTAGCGCTCCACCCAGACGTCGATCTCGCCGCCGCACGGCAGCCCGACATCCCACGCGTCGCTGTCCGGGATGCCGTAATGCAGGAGCTGTGGCTCGCCGCCGGCCAGCACGCCTTCGGCCACCTCGACCACCGCACCCTCGACGCAGCCTCCCGAAACGGCGCCGTGAACCTCACCGCGGTCGTTGATCGCCATCTTCGAACCGGGCGGCCGGGGCGCCGAGCGCTTGACCCCGACGACAGTTGCAAGCGCGACTCGGTCTCCGCGCGAGACCCACGTATCGACCTGCTCGATCACATCCTTCATCTTGTTCCTCCTTGCGGCATCGGGCCCGGATAGTGACATCTGTCGCAACTAGTAGAATATAAGGGCGAAAGTGCCCGGGCGGATCACAGCTTGCGTAACCGCCCCGAGTCGCGGGCCCGCCGGATCACAGCTTGCGTAACCGCCCCGAGTCGCGGACCCGCCGGATCACAGCTGCGTGCCCCCGATAGAGTTGCACGCCCGCTGCGGATCAGAGCTGGGCGAGCTTGCCGGTGAAGTCCTTGATCAGCGCGTCGAGCACGCCGATGATGGCGCCCTCGCCCATCGATGCGGCCTTGCCGGTGATCTGGGCGTTGGTGTGGATCGTCCCGCCGCCGTCGCTGAGCGCGAACGCGACGTTGGCGTTCGCGTGTCCCTGACCGCCAGCCTCCTTTGACTTCACGCTCATCACGGCCCGGTGAGCGCCGGCATCCTGCTCCACGACCTCAACGGTGCCGGTGAACTTCATTCCCATCGCGCCCATCTTGACCTTGATCTCGGCCTTGACGGAGGTAGGACTGATCTTTTCCAGCACGCTGCCTCCCTCGACGCACGGCACCACCCGCTCCAGGTCGAGGATCGTCGCAAAGCTATCGTCGATCGGCTTCGCCATCGAGAACTGATGATCCAGCTCTACGGCCATGTGCGTTCTCCTTTGTTCGAAGGGCCAGACTCGGGCTCCGGGCCAGGCCCCCCTGGGCCAGGCCCGGTGGGCCAGCCCCGGTCTCCTGCCGCCGCTTGTGAATAGGGTGAATAGGATATCCGTCACCGATGCCGCTCCAGGCAGGCACCCACAGGCTCGGACCCGAGAACGGGACGCTTTTGGTCAAGACGGGGCGTACGGGCGTCGCGGCCAAAGCCGGCCACGACCTCGTGCTAGAGGTCACCTCCTGGACGGCGACCATAGAGGCCGGCGAGGATCCCGCGCTGATAAGCATCGCGCTCGATGCAGACGCAAGTACCCTGCGGGTGCGTAAGGGCACAGGTGGCGTGCAGGCGCTTGGCGACGAAGACAAGGAGAGCATCCAGAAGACGATCGACGACGAGATCCTGAAGCGGCAGGAAATCGCGTTTAGATCGAGCGCCGTGCATAGCGCCGCCAGCGGCAGCCGGTTCAACGTCCAAGGCGAGTTGAAGCTCGTCGGCAAGGAACGCCCGATCGCGTTCGACCTCGATGTGGGCGAGGATGGCGAGCTCAGCGCGATCGCTGTCCTCGAGCAGACCGACTGGGCAATCAAGCTCTACTCGATCCTGTTCGGAACGCTGAAGGTCGCCGATGAGGTCGAGGTTACGGTCGACGCCCGTCTGACTTGACCGTTCCGGATCATGCGGCGCCGATCGCCGCTGTGCGCGCGAGCGGCTTGGTCAAGCGCTTCGACGCCACGTGCGCGGTCAACGGCATCGATCTCGTACTCGGGGAGGGGGAGGTGCGGGGATTGCTGGGTCCCAACGGGGCGGGCAAGACAACCTTGTTGCGGATGCTGTTCGGGCTGGTGGCGCCCGATGCCGGGTCGATCGAGCTGTTCGGTCGAGCTCTGCGTGCACCGGATTCGGTCGTGCTCGAGGGAGTGGCTGGCTTCGTGGAGGACCCGAGCTTCTATCCGTATCTGTCAGCGCGCGAATCTAGAGCTCTTGGCCGAGCTCGACGGTGGCGACGCGAGGGCCCGGATCGACGACGTCTTGGAGCAGGTGATGCTGGCCCAGCGCGGATCCGATCGTGTGAGCGGCTACTCCACGGGCATGCGCCAGCGCTTGGGCGTTGCCGCTGCTGCGTGCCCCGAAGCTCCTACTGCTCGACGAGCCGACGGGTGGACTGGACCCAGCGGGCGCCCGTGACATGGAAGCGCTCCTGCGGCGGTTGGCCCGCGAGAAGGTGGCGGTGCTGCTGAGCAGCCACCAGATCAACGAGGTACAGGACATATGCGACAGCTTCACCGTGCTTCGCCGTGGTGCGGTGGTGTGGGACGGCACGGCGGCGCAGTTGCGAGCACAGGCCCCGCCGTCGGCCTACCGGCTGAGCACGAGCGACGATCGGCGGGTGCTCCAGATCGCCGAGCGTGAGCCGGGCGTGCACGCCGCCGCGCTGCCCGATGATGGGCTCACGCTCACGGTAGAGGACCGAAGGCGCGATCGGTTCATGCTCAAGCTCGGCACGGCGGGTGTAGCTGTCCGTCGTCTCGAGCTGCTTTCCAGCCCGCTTCAATCGATGTTCTTTGCGCTCACCGGCGAAGCCACCGACGAAGCGGGCGCGCTTTCCGGCGAGCGGGGAATCCCGGTCCTGACGGGCGAAGCGGGGGGAGGCCGCGACCGTGTGGAGCGTCTATCGAGCTGAGCGTCGCAAGCTCGCCGCCCAGCTGTCGACGCGATTGCTGGCACTCGTATGCCTGCTCGCTCCGTTCGCGTTCGCCGTCATTCTCAAGCTCCAGAGCGGGGTCCCTTCAGACACATTGCTGGGTGTGTGGGTCCACACTTCTCGCTTTGCCGTTTCGCTCGTGGTCCTGGGCTTTGCCGGCGCGTGGGGATTCCCGGTGCTGGCAGGGGTCCTGGCCGGCGACGTGTTCTCCTCCGAGGATCGCTACGGGACATGGAAGATGGTGCTGACCCGCTCCTGTATCCGCGGAGATTTGTTTGCGGGGAAGGTCCTGGCGGCGGCGGCGTTCTCGGTGGCGCTTGTGCTGACGGCGGCGCTCTCGAGCCTCGTGGCGGGGTTGCTGGTGACTGGCGATCAGCCGCTTGTCGGCCTGGGTGGCACGGTGCTCGGTTCCGGCGAGTGCTTGGGCTTGGTGCTTGCAAGCTGGCTGGTGAGCGTGCTTCCGGTGCTGGCCTTCACGAGCCTGGCGCTGCTGTTCTCGGTGCTCACCCGTAACGGGATCGCGGGCGTCCTGGCCCCAGTCATCGTAGGGCTCGTGATGGCGCTCTTGGCGCTTATCGGCAGCGGTTCGTGGATGCACGTGCTGCTCGTCGCTGCGGCGTTCGACGACTGGGACGGGTTGCTCGCCGGCCATGCGTTCTACGGCCCGCTGATCCTCGAGAGCATCGTCAGCGTCGCATGGATAGTGGTATGCCTGACCGCCTCATGGTTGATCTTCCGCCGCCGCGACTTCGCCGGAGCGCCGGTTGGCCGGAGGCCCGGGTGGGTTGCCGCGGTCCGGGTAGTGGTTGGCTCGGCGGCGTTGATTGCGGTCTTGGCGGCCGCGACCAACCTCGGACCGCCGGCGATCAGGGCGTCCCGGCTGGAAGCTTCGATGACGCCTGCGTTCAACAACCTCACGCTGATCCAGCAGCGGCTGCTGGGACGCCACGTGCCACCGGGCGCCAAGCTCCGGGTGCTCACGACCTGTCGCCGGCGCGCCGGTCCGAGCAAGGGCCCGGGCGATGACTGGAACTGCACCCTTGACGTGCTCATCCCGCAGCCCGGGGCCGTGCCGTTCCAGCAGACGCCCGTCGTCTACGACATGAGCGTCAAATCGAATGGCTGCTACAAGGCAGAGGCCCCGCCAACCTTCGTCGGCCAGCAGCTCATGCGCGACGTGCACGGGCACAACGTCGTCAACCCGCTGTTCACGATCTATGGCTGCTTCGACACGAGTTGAGGCGCAGCGGCGAAGCCCTGGTCGAGCGTTCCGAGACGGGGATGAGGCGGCAAGCCCCCTCGGCCGCAGTCTCGCCGCGCTGTGGAGAGCCCTGGTCGAGCGTTCCGAGACGGGGATGAGGCGACAAACCCCCAGCGCTTTCACCGGGTGTGCCGTCGCGGCCTCGCTCCGCGGGGTGCAGAGGGCAAGGCCCCCGCCGGCCCGGGGGGCTTGTCGTGTGGTCCTCGCTCGAGCGCCTGAGTGAAGCGTCCTGCGCCGCCCAGCCCGCGGTTTTAGGTGAAGCAGATGGGGTGGCACCACGACTCGACGCCGTGCAGCCATCCGACGCTCGAGAACCCAGATCCATAAGGCTGTCCGGAGGGTGAGATCGGCGAGGAGCGCGCAGTCATCATGCGGGATTCCCGCAGCGGCGACCAACACGACCTAGGTTGGGCACCTTCGCCGTCCGGACGCTATCGTCAAACAGCGAGAGCAAATGCGTCGAGAAGGCCCCGATCGTCCCATGAGCGCGCCAGCCATTCGCAGGTCCTTGCCCGTGATCCTGGCCGGCGCGCTCGCCGCCGCGGGCTGCGGCGCGTCCGCGGGGGGCGAGGAAGCCGGCCGCGGGCAAGATGCGAGCAATGCGCCCGTGGTGACGATCGCGTTCGGGGGCGCTCATGTGCTCCGGCCGACTCCCGGCCGGCCGAGTCCCGGCCCGACCAACATGGCGAATCCCATCACGGTCAGGACGGGACAGAGGATCCTCGTGCAGGTCACGCCGCCCTGGGAACCACCCAGCGCGTTTCCCACCTCCGTCGTCAGCTCCAGTGGCTGGGGCGTGGGTTCGTGCTCTGCGGAGCGCTGCTACCCGTTCCTGGCCCGCGCCCCCGGCGTCGCGCGGATCGACTCGGGGACGCCGTGCCTTCCGGCTGGACATTGCATCGCGATGGGCCTCGGTGGCTTCATTACCTTCTACGTCGAGCCGGCCATGTGCCCGGCCTCGTCGGTGACGATTACGCCCGCGACCCCGTCCGCCGCGGCCGGCTCTCTCCGTGCCACCGCCGTAAGGAGCAGCGGTCGCGGGAACAGGCAGTCGGTCTATGCGCTGGCGCGCTTCACCGATAGCGATCATGAGGGGGGCGGCGCGGTCGTGTCCGGCTCGGTCGTGAACTGGGGCGACGGCCTGCGAGATGGGGGGTCGGTCCGCCAGCTACGCGGCGGCGGTTATGAGGTCTTCGGCTCGCACTTCTACTGCGCGCTCGGCACCCACAGGGTGACCGTCACGATCACCAAGGGGCCGGCGGCGATCTACCACACCGGGGAGTCGGTCACCGTGAAGCTTGCGGTCGAGGTGACACGACGCCGAGGGACCCCGGGCACATAGATCGCTGCCGCTAAGCGCTGCTGCTCCACCCAGGGACCGGTTCCCGGTCAAGCCGAGACAAGACCGTCAGCGCTGACGGGCTGCGAGCGGTCAGTCGCGGTAGACGCTCTGGGCGTCGAGCCCTCCTTCGACCCCCGGCGGCAGCGCGCCGGTGCCGTGCGCGTAGAGCGCCACCTCCTCGACCGTCTTGATCTGCTTGGGATCGTCGCCATTGCCGGCGACCCAGGCGCCGTCTGACCACTCGAGGGTTTGAGGAGGGGCTCCCAGCGCCATGCCCGCGAGGAGTTGCCCCTTCTCGCGAATCTTGGTGGTCGCGCCGGCGATCGCTCCCGCCGTGCCAGGGGACGGATTCGTGTTGTAGCCGTGACCGACGCCGAAGCGGTCGGTGTCGGCGGGGACCACCTTGACGTCGAGCGCCGGGACGCCGAGCTGGTCGGCGACGAGCTTGGCGTACTGGTCCTCCCTCCCGTCTGGCTCCGTGGTCAGGCTGAGCACCATCTTGCCGGTCGGGTGCACGCGCAGAAAGACTGCTCGGTAAGCCTCGTCAGCCACTGCTTGATCTCCTCCTTGGGTCGCAATCGTCACTGAATATCATCGCGCGCACTCTTGGTCAACGCGGTCGCTCGGTCTCGGCGTCAACGCTGGCCCTCGGACACGGACCTGGGCTCGGACTCGTCTTCGTCTTCGGACCGCCGCCCGCGCTCCTGGTGGGCGCTGAGCGCATTGTGCTCTTCGGAGTCGCAGAACGAGGGCTGCGGCCCGCCGAGCGGGTGGCCGGGCACCGCGGGCCGCTCGCAGCCCGGGTAGATGCACGTCTTGGCCGGAGCTTCGCTCATTGCTGCACCTGCGCTTCGATCATGAGCTCGCTCTCGTCTGTCACCCAGCCTGCGGTGGTGTTGCCCCTACTCGGACCGTATCCGCTGGGCATCGCGACCGAGCTGCCCGGAACCGGGGTGGCGCTGGCCCATGACTCCCGGCCCTCGCCTTCGCCTTCGTTGGCCGGCGGCGGCTTGTGGCTCGCCGCCGGCAGGCACTCTGGCGCCCCGATCGCCTCGGTCACCTGGTAGAGCGCCTGGAAGCTGTGACCGCTCACGAGCGCGTCGCAGTGGGGCAGCGCCGCCACCATCCCGCCCGCCTGAACGGAGAACGCGCTGGCGCTGATACGGGGATTGACCCATATGATTCTGTGGGCCAGGCGCGCCAGGCGATCCATCTCGCGTCCCACGAGCATCGGGTCCCCGCGCTCCCAGCCGTCGGAGAGTATCACCACCACCGCGCCGCGGGCCATGCCGCGGCGCCCGTGGCGGTCGTTGAAGGTTTTCAGAGCATCGCCGATCCGGGTTCCGCTCGACCAGTCCGGTGCCGCCGCGGCGGCGCGCTGGATCGCGCGCTCGGGGTGCCGGGAGGCCAGGGCGCGAGTCAGGCGGGTTAGTCGCGTTGCGAACGCGAACGCCTCGGCGTTCGAGCTGCCCGCCGCACAGGTCAGGAACTGCAGGTAGGCGCGCGCGTAGGGCTCCATCGAGCCCGAGATGTCGCACAGCATCACCAGCCTGCGATGGACGATCCGCCTTCGCCTGTGGGCGAGGCGGATCGGGTCACCCCCGGTGCGCAGGCTCGCCCGCAGCGTTCGGCGCACGTCGACGCGTTCCCCGCGCCGGCGCTTTTGAACGCGGCGCGTACGCCGCAGCGGCGTCGCGATCCGCAGGCGCGACATCAGCCGGTACAGCGCCGCGAGCTCGTAGGGCTGGAGCGCGTCGAAGCTCTTGCGCCCCAGCAGCTCCTCGTCGCTGGCCATCGCAACCGGCACCTCGACCTCGGCCAAATCCTCGTCTCGTTCGTCCTCGCCCGCTGGCGAGGACGAGGGAAGGGCGCGTCGATTGTGCTCGCCGGAGTCCCCGGACGAGGTTTCGTGATCGGACCTGGGACGCTCGTCGCGCGGGGCGGGGACGGTGCGGACGTCTTGGGGATCGAAGTCCTGATCGTCGAGACGGTTGCCGAAGACCGTGAAGAAGACAGCGTCGAACGCGTTGACCTGCGCCTGGTCGCAGACGAACATCGCACGGGCGGTCCAGTACAGGCGGCGGCGGGTGATCGGCTTGACGAGGGTGAGGGCGCGCGCGAAGTCGGCGCCGCGCTCAGGCGTGACGCGCAGGCCGGCGTCGCGCAGGCGCTGGCTGAGGGCGCCCACCAGCGGCGGCAGATCGAGCTCGATCGTCTGCACGCCGAACGCGCCGCCGGACGCCAGAGCCTCGCCGGACGCCGGAGCCTCGCCGGACGCCGGAGCCTTCCCGGACGCCGGAGCCTTGCTGGCTCCAGGACCCTCGCTGGACGCCCGGGCGTCAGTCACCGCCGCCCACGAGCGCCTCCAAGCCGGCCTCGCGGATCACCTCCTGATCCTCGTTGTACTTGAGCACGGACCCCAGGGTCAAGTCGATCGAGCCGGCGTCCAGTTTCTCGATGCCGAGCAGGTTCAGGGCCGCCAGCCAATCGATCGCCTCGGCGACCCCCGGCGGCTTCTGTACATCGCTGTCGCGCATCCTCGAGACGGCATCTGCGACCTGCACCGCCAGCGTCTCGGAGGAGCCCTTCACGCGGCGGCGGACGATCTCGACCTCGCGCTGCGGGTTGGGGTAGTCGATCCAGTGGTAGATGCAGCGGCGCTTGACGGCGTCGTGGAGGTCGCGCGTGCGGTTGGAGGTCAGCACGATGATCGGCGGATGGGTGGCAACGATCGTGCCGATCTCCGGGATCGTCACGCTGGCCTCGGCGAGCATCTCGAGCAGGAACGCCTCAAAGTCGTCGTCGGCGCGGTCGATCTCGTCGATCAGCAGCACCGCGGGCCGCGGCCCGGGGTGCGCAAGCGCGCGCAGCAGCGGGCGGCGGATCAGGTAATCGGGACCGAACAGATCCTCCTCGCGCAGCGCCGAGCTGCTCGAGTCCGCGAGCCGGATGCTCAGAAGCTGGCGCGGGTAATTCCATTCGTAGAGCGCCTCCGCGGCGTCGATCCCCTCGTAGCACTGCAGGCGGATCAGAGGCGTGTCGAGTACGACCGCCAGCGACTTCGCCGCCTCGGTCTTGCCCACGCCCGCCTCGCCCTCCAGCAGCAGCGGCTGGGGCAGGCGCAGGCTCAGGAAGATCGAGGTCGCCAGCCCTTCGTCGACGAGGTAGTCGACGCTCCCCAGGCGCTGGGCGAGGGTCTCGACGTCGGGCACGAGCGCGCGGACCTCATCACGTGCTTCGCCGGTGGCTCCGCGCGGGCTCACTTTCCCCGGGGGCCGGCGTCCACGCCAGCGGGGGCCTCCCGCAGGCACGCGTGCGCGACGCCACCGCCCACGCCGGCGGGAGTCTCCTGCAGGCCCGCGTGCGCCAGGACCGCCCGGTAGTCCTGCGGCGTGTCGACGTCGAGCGGGATCGGGCCCAGCAGCTGCACTTCCGCGGTCTGCACGGCGTGGTGCTCGAGCAGTCGCCAGACGCCCCTGTCCCCGTGCAGCGTGGCAAGCTCGCCGAAGAGGCTGGAGGCGAACGCGATCGGATGCCCGCGCCCGTTCTCGTAGCGGCACACGGCGAGGGCTGCCTGGCCGCGCCACTCCAGGAGCGAGCCCACGGTGCCGGCGCTCACGCCCGGCTGGTCGCCGAGCATCAGCACGATGACCTCGCAACGCGGGTCCAAGATCTCGATCCCCGCCGCGATCGACGACGAACAGCCCTGTCCGTAAGCGTCGTTGACCACCACGTCGGTTCCAGCGAGGTCGACGTTCGCGCGCACCTCGTCTGCCGCACCGCCGATCGCCACCACCAACTGGTCGAAGCAGCAGGTCCGCGCGACGCCGACGACGTGGCCAAGCAGCGTGCTCTCGCCGTAGGGCAGGAGCTGCTTGGGAGTGCCGAGGCGCGCCGAGCCGCCCGCCCCGAGCACGAGCCCTGTGACGAAGCGGTCAGTCTGCGGCGAGCGCATGCTCGTGACGGGACTGAAACTCGGCCTTGCAGCCCTCGCGGCAGAAATAGATCGTCTCGCCCTCGTGCTCCACCGAGGGCGTCCCGGGAACTGCGGCGACGGTCATCCCGCAGATCGGGTCAACAGCGATTACCGGCGCGGCCGGGACGGGCGGGCTCGGAGTGGCGGGGGGACTCGGTGCGGGTGGCGCCCCGGCCGGGGCTGGCGTGCCC
>JALYUQ010000276.1 GCA_030853685.1 Actinomycetota bacterium
GGGCACCACCGGCAGGGCGCGTGGGGCGCGCGCCGGCCGAGCCGGTGGCCGGCTCTGGCGTCGGAGCGCCCCGCGGGGCGCCCGGCTCTGGCGTCATCTGCTCGACCTCCTTTCCACCCGTCCACAGCGCTGCCGCGGCCGGCGGAGGTCACTCAGACTCCGGGGTCAGGCCCCCGTCTCTGTGACCGCCACGACGCCAGCCGCGAGCCTGCTACTTCGAGGTAGCTCGTCGCCGTCTTGGTATCCGTCGTAATGGCTGATCGCGAATTCCTTTCTCGCCGCCCCGCAGGGCGGCGAGAAGAGACTACCAGCGCTCGCGCACTGGCTCCATGCCGGAAGGCTCGGAAGCCCGCGATCGGCCCTCGGCGGGAGGCTGGCCGCGCGCGGTACCGGCCCGCTTCGCCCCTATCACCCACGCGCGGTGCCCGCTCGCCGGCGCCACTCCTCGGGCAGCAGCAGCTCGAGCACGTCATCGACGGCGATGATGCCAACCGGGGCGCCACCGCCGTCCAGCACCGGCATCGCGATCAGGTTGAAGTCGGTCATCAACCGTGCCACCTCGGGTAGATCGGCCTCGGCGGGGACGGTTGGCGTCGGCGCGTCGATCAGCTCCGAGAGCTCGTCCTTCTCGCCGGCGCGCACCAGCTCGGCCAGCGACACGGCCGCGACCAGGGTGCCGTCCTCTGCGGTCACGCACGCGATCGAAACCTGCTGTGGCCCCAGCTCGCTGCCCCGGACGCGCGCGAGCGCCTCGCCGACCGTCGCCCCCGACGGCACCGAGACGAAGTCGGGGTTCATCAGCCCCCCGGCGGTGGATGGGTTGTGCCCGAGCAGATCCTTGATCTTGCGCTGCTTGGCTGCGGGGAGGAGGTTCAGGATCGGCAGGCGGCGATCCTGCTCAATCTCCAGCAGCAGGTCGGCGGCGTCGTCGCTGGCCATCCTCGCGAGCACCGACGCGGCCTCCTCGTCGGAGCGCTCTCGCAGGAACTCGACCTGGTGCTCGTCGTCGAGCTCCTCGAACACGTCGGCCTCGAGCTCCTTGTCCTGCCCGACCGCCGCCAGGATCTCTTCTCCCTCCTCGTGGGAGGCAGCCTCGACGAGATCGGCGATCTGAGCTGGGTGAAGCAGCGCCAGCCGGCGAGAGGCGAGCTTGAGCCTCGATGTGGGAACGTGCCCCACGAACGCCTCCATGTCACGCCAAGCGACGAACTGGGCGGGCTCTGAGTCGTGGGGGCGCACGCGACGCGGCAGCAAGCGCAACAGGCGAGCGCGGAGGCTGGGATCGATCCCCGCCACGCGCCAGATGCCCTGCTCGCAGGTCAGCTCGACGTCGCGCGCGGTCACGAGCCGCGCGGTATCGACGTTGATGAGGCTGCGGTCGAGGACATCCGAGCGCAACAGCACTTCACCCTCACGGCGCTCGAACTGGGCGAGGTTGAGCTTGGTGGTGGATGTATGGGCCGCTGCGGGCTCCAGCCGCTCGATCCGGCTGATTGGCACGAACAACTCGCGGCCCCCGATCCGCGCCTTCAGGCCGATCACCGGCGGCAGCCCATCGTCGTGATCGAGCCGGGCGACGACATCCTCCACGCGGCCCAGGCGCTCGCCGGCCCCGTCGAGCAGTGGGCTGCCAGCCACCAAAGAAAGTTGAACTGTCTCTTCGGGCATCAGTTGCGCCTCGCCTGCA
The DNA here is from genome assembly GCA_030853685.1 of Actinomycetota bacterium. Lineage (GTDB taxonomy): Bacteria > Actinomycetota > Thermoleophilia > Solirubrobacterales > Solirubrobacteraceae > Palsa-465. The sequence goes on from JALYUQ010000276.1 coordinate 1,688, forward strand.
TCAGTTGCGCCTCGCGCCTCGCCTGCATCAGCTACGCCTCGCGTGAAAGGCTACTCGCAAGTCTTCGCAGGGCGGCGGAAGATCCGCCACGCGCGATCGATTTACGCCCCCAGGATCCGCGCTGCCAGGACTGCTGCGTTGCGCGCGTTGTCCACACCGACGCACGCCACGGGAACGCCGGGTGGCATCTGCGCGATCGACAGCAGCGCGTCGAGCCCGCCGGCGATGGAGGTCCGGCTCGTGAGCGGCACGCCGATCACGGGCAGATCGCAGTGCGCCGCCACGACACCGGGGAGCGCCGCGGAGAGCCCGGCGCCGGCGATGATCACGCGCAAGCCGCGCAACCGCGCGTTACGCGCGTAGTCGGCCACGCTGTCGGGCTCGCGGTGGGCCGACATCACCCTCACCTCGGAGCGGATACCGTGCTCCTCCAACTCTCTCTCGGCCGCCTCCATCGTCGGCAGATCGCTCTTGGAGCCCATCACGATCCCGACCAGTGGGGCGTCGGAGCCGAGCCCCTCGGCCTCAGGAGCCGGTTCGCCGAGCGCGCGGTCCTCCAGCTCGGACGCAGGCGAGACCTGCGGGTCCAGGGGGAGCTCGGGGTCCGGCAGGGGATCGGGCACGGTGGGCGCACCCGGCTCCGGCGGCGCCTGGGGCTCCAGCGGGGGCTGCACGCTCATCCGACGCCGCCCGCCGGCAGCGCGATGTCCCGACGCATCTGCTTGCCATCGAAATCGATCATGTCCGCGGCAGCATAAGCCTTGGCGCGGGCGGTAGTCGCGTCGGGGCCGAGCGCAGTGAGGCTCAGCACCCGTCCCCCAGCGGTCACGAGGTCCCCCGAGCCCGAGCGAGCCGTCCCCGCATGAGTGACGTGCACGCCGCGTGGGAGTGCGTCGAGACCGCTGATCACGTCTCCGCAAGACGACGACGCCGGATATCCGCCGCTGGCGAGCACTACCGTGACCGCCGTCTCCGGGGCCCATTGAAAAGCCGCGCCTCGCAGTCCACCGAGGACTGTCGCCGCCTGCAGCGCGCTCAGCAGGTCCGAGCGCAAACGAGGCAGGATCGCCTGCGTCTCGGGATCTCCGAGGCGGACGTTGAACTCGAGCACCCGGATCTCGTCGCCGGTCATCATGAGCCCCGCGTAGAGGACCCCGTGAAAATCGATTCCACGCCTGGCAAGCTCGTCCAGCACCGGCTGATGGATCGACTCGCAGATCGCCCGCGCGCGTTCGGGCCCGATCGCGGCGACCGGAGAATAGGAGCCCATCCCACCGGTGTTCGGTCCGCGGTCGCCGTCGCCGATCCGCTTGTAGTCCCGGGCGGGCGCGAGCGCAACCGCGCCCAGCCCATCGCACAGGGCCAGCACCGAAAGCTCCTCGCCCTCGAGGTGCTCCTCCACCAGCACGCGCTCGGTCCCGAAGCGCCGCTCGCCGAGCAGCTCCCGTAACGCGCGGCGAGCCTGTGCCTCGTCGGCCGCGATCACGACGCCCTTGCCCGCCGCCAGGCCGTCGGCCTTGATCACCACCGGGTAGCGCGTGATCGCCCGCAGTCCCGCCTGCGGATCGCTGACGACGGAGTAGGCAGCCGTGGGAACGCCCGCCGCCGCCATCACCTCCTTGCAGAATGCCTTCGATCCCTCGAGCGCTGCGGCGGCGGCGCTCGGTCCAAAGCAGGGGACGCCGGCCTGTGCAAACGCATCCGCAAGCCCGCCGACAAGCGGTGCCTCGGGTCCTACCACCACGAGGTCGACCTGGTCGCGGCGGGCTGCGTGCACGAGACCTTCGCTGTCCTGCGCGCCGATGTCGAGCACGCGAGCGTCGGCCGCGATCCCGGCATTACCAGGTGCGCAGATCAGCTCTGGCGTCCGGGGCGAGCGCGCGAGCGCCTGGACGATCGCGTGCTCGCGTGCCCCCGCGCCCACCACGAGCACGCGCGGCGGCGCACTGGACCGCGACGTACTGCGCGGCCGCGTGCTCGGGTGCGCCGCCGCACCGAACCGCGACTCCTCAGATGGAGCCAATGAAGTCGTCGATCGGGATCGCGCTCAGAGTCTCGTACCGACCGGTTCCGCGCGAGCCCAGCTCCAGCGAGACGCGGGCGATCGTCCTCTCGTCGGGCGCCTCGACGACGTTGACGAAGTCGAACTGGCCGAGCGTTGCCCATTGCGCCTTGACCGTGGCGCCGAGCTGCTCGACCTCCTTGTTGACCTCCCGAATCCGCTCCGGGTTGCCCTTGATCGTCTGCACACCGTCAGGCGTGAGCGTAGTGAGCATTATGTAAGTGGGCACCGCAAGCCTCCTTCTGACCTCGTGAGTAGTGGCTGACCTGGACTGGCCGGACTTTGTACCATGATGAGCGTTGCCCGTCGCATGCCCCTCGACACGTCGGCTCACCCGGGCGCTCGCGATCGGGGCGGCCCTGAGCGTGCTCGGACTGGGGCTCCTGCCGGTGGACGGCGCCGCGTTTTCGTTCTCTCCGAGCCGCGGCTGCTACCTGGTCGGCCAACCCGTCGCGCTGCGAGGCATCGGCTTTGCACCCAGCGTGCCCTACGCGGTCTCGATCGACGGGGTCTACTTCGGGCTGAGCAGGACCAACGCGGCGGGCGCATTCGCAAGCACCTTGCGCCCCGGAGGGCTCGGTGCCGGCGAGGTTCAGGCGGTCGACCGCATCCAGGCCACCGACGGGACGAGCACCGAGCGGACCTCGTTCACCCTCACGCGGGCGCCAGGCGGGCGGATACTCGCCTCGGGGGGCGATCCGCGCACGGTGCGGGCGCCGCTGGAGGTCTGGGGCTTCGCACGCGACGGCAGGCCGCGTACCGTGTACCTGCACTACCTCACGCCCGCCGGGCATCCGCGGGCCACGTACGCGCTCGGGGAGACCGGGGGCCAGTGCGGCTTCCTGCGCACCTCCCGCCGGCGCGTCTTCCCATTTCCGCCGTCGGTGGGCGACTGGACGTTCCAGTTCGACACGCGCCCGCGCTTCTCGCCCCATCCCCGGGGGCCGGTCGCGAGGATCCACGTCCTGCTGGCTCGCGGATGAAATGACCACACCGCGCGCGAGCACACCGCGCGGGCCCGAGCGCGATCGAGACAACGATCAGGGCGGGCGACTGTCGGCGGTGGATGGGTCGTTCTTGCGCTTGGAGTCCGCGCAGGTGCACATGCACGTCGGCTTCAGCGCCATCTTCGCGCCGCCCGCCGATCATCCTCGTCCATCCGTGCAGGCGTTGCGCGAACGCGCGGCAGGCCGGCTGCACGAAGTGCCGTGGTGTCGCTGGCGACTTGACAGCGCACCATTCGGGCTGGGAGACCCGCGCTGGGTGCCCGATGCCGACTTCGACCTGCGCGCCCATATCGTCGAGCTCACCAAGCCAGACGATCTCGTCAGCTATGACAGCTTCGATGCCCTGCGCGGGGCGGTCCTGTCCACGCCGCTGGATCGCTCGCGCCCCCTGTGGCAGATCTTCCTCGTTCCGCACCTGCGGGACGGGCGCGTCGGGATGGTCGGCAAGATCCACCACGCGCTCGTCGACGGGATCGCCGCGTTGGGAGTCGTAAACCTCGTCCTCGACCCTGAGCCCGATGTAACCTCGGACCCGGCTGCGCCCTGGCGACCCCGTGGCAGGCCCGGCGCTGTGGGCTGGGCGCTGCACACGGTCAGCCACACGCTGGATGACAGTGCGCGTGCGCTGCGCGGGGCGGTGAGCGCTCTCACGCACCCTGGAGCGACCGCCGATCGCCTCGCCAGCGAGGCGAAGCTGATCGTGGGAGCGGTCCGCGAAGATGTCCTGCCGCGCGCCCCGCAGTCCGCGCTCAATGCGACGATCGGGGCCCGCCGGGCGTTCGTGGGCTACCACGCCAAGCGCGAGGACATGCGCGCGGCGCGCGCCGGGGGCGGCACGCTCAACGACGTCGGGCTGGCGGTCGTAGCCGGAGCGCTGCGCGCGCTCGCGCTGCGCCATGGTGATCCTGCGGATGCGCCGCTCAAGGCGATGGTTCCGGTCAGCACGCGCAGGATCGGGGACACCACGGCCGGTAATCAGATCGCGATGGTGAGCATCCCGCTACCGACCCATCTCGACGGCGCCCGTGAGCGACTGGACTTCGTACGCGATCAGACGCGGATTCTCAAGCACACCGAGCGGCCCGCCACCACGCAGGCGATGTACCAGGCGGCCGCGCTGCTGCCACCCGTGCTGCGCTCACCGCTGGCGCGGGCGATGGCTGGACCGCGTCAGTTCAACATCACCGTTTCGCAGTCGCCAGCTCCGCGGGGGTCGCTGTACCTGCTGGGCTGTGAGCTGGAGCAGGTCTACTCGGTCGTCCCGATCACCCAGGGACACGCCCTGGCGATCGGCATGGTCCGCTACCGCCAGGAGCTGTTCTTCGGCTGCTACGCGGATCCCGGCGTGCTGGACGACGTGCACGGCCTGCCGGCGCTGCTGGAGTCAGAGCTGCACGCGCTGGGCGCCACGGGGACGCAGCCGCGGA
>JALYUQ010000063.1 GCA_030853685.1 Actinomycetota bacterium
GGCCGGGTTCTGCTTCGGGTCGCCCTTCGAGAACGGCGCGGACTGGCGCTTCCCCGCCCGCCGCGCCGCCTTCAACTGCGCGCGCAGCCGGGCGTTCTCAGCCAACAACCGCTGGTTCTCCGCGCGCCACCCGTCGCCGTGATCGCCCCCCGCGCGAGGCGCACCCGAGACGCTGAGCGCCCAACAGCACCCCAACCGCACACCCGTCGCCGCTGCATCGCTTGCAAGATTCCCTGCACAACACAGGAATCCTGTAGGCGTTCACACCTCACGCGCCCACCCACCGTCGTGGAGAACGAGCCCAGCGCCGGCGTCGAGACGCTCATCTGCCCGGAGAGCCAGGAATTCCTCCACCAGCGCCTGGTGGCGCCGGCCGGCGCCACCATTCTGTTCGGTGAGGGCTTGCGCCTTCGTCTCCGCGCCGAGGATCACCAGTTCCTTGAAATCGATCGGCGCTGCGGGATCGAGCGCCCGCAGCCGGCTCAGGGCGCGCTGGACCGGTGGCGTCTCGGTGATCGTGTGGCGCGGGCGTTGCGTCGGCATGACCCGAGTGTGACAGCACCGTCCCTTGCTCTCCCACACTACTTCACCGCCCGCGCACGCAGATACCCGGTCAGAACCGGGAAGCCCTCCCGCGGTCCCTCCGACTCGCCGAACTCGGCCTCGACGTCGAATCCCGCCGTCTGCACCATCCACCGCAACGCCAGGCGACCGGGTATGAACCACAACGGGGGTTCTCCGGCGTGGCGATCGGGAACGAAGCGAAGGTACTCGGATCGCTCCGGGTCGGCGAGCATCATCGAGGAGATCAGCAGGGTGCCACGGCACGCTGCCAGGCGCCGCAGGGTCCTCAGCAAAGCCGTCGGTTCGAGCACCCGATGCAGGAGGCCGTGGCAGTGGACGATCTCGAAGGTTCCGTCGCGCTGAGGATCGAGCGTTTCCCAGCCTGAGGATCGCAGCTCCATGCGCGGCTCCTTCCCGGCACTGATCGCGTCACCTCCACCAGGCACCTGCGCCTGTGGCTGCGCCTGCGGCTGCGGCTGCGGCTGCGTGCAGGAAAGCACGTACTCGGCTCCGCGAGCCGCAAAGATCAGCGCGTCGGCGCCTTGCCCACCACGGGCGCTCACCCCACCACCACCACCAACGCCGCCATCGCCAACCTCCAGCCCACCACCGATGTGCAGCACCCGTTGCCCCGCGAGCCCCCCGAGTGAGTCGAGGTGGCGCTCGAGAGCGGCCCGCCGCAGCTCCTCTTGCCCGGGCATCGCGTGGTCTGGCGAGAGCTCAGGTCCGCCCTTCTGCGCCAGCCGGTCGATCGCCTGTCGCAGCGCCTCCAAGCGCTCGGCAGCCGATTCGCTCATTGTCCGCCGGGCGCGAGCCCGAACCTCGAGGCCCAGGGCGCCCCGTGACGGACGATCCCTAGCGTGCCGGTCACCGGGGCGCAGGCCACCAGGTGCCCCAACGGTTCCGTATCCCGGTAGCCGAGGCTGCGAGCCTCGGGCTCAGTCGTGGACAAGAGCTGATCGCCGGTCACCGGATGAATCCCAGCGTACAGAGGGACCGTCCGGCTGCTGGCGCAGCGCAGCACGTAGCCCGCGGGATCCGAAGGTCGCGACGCCGGCGCGCATTCTGGTGCGGACGCCATCGTTGACGCCAGAATGCGCGCTGACTCATATGCGCGCCGTGCGCTGGCGCGCACTCTTGGCTCCCAGGGGCCGAACCCCCTCCAGGTGAGCGGGGCACCGCTCCAGCGCGCTGCGCTGCGAAGCGAGGGTCGACCGTTGGACCAAGGCTGGCGAGTCGCCAGCACGCGACCATCGTCGTCGATCCAGAGCGGCTCGCAGTCGCCGGTCGGCTCGCAGAAAAGGGCACCGAGCTCACCGGCCAACTCCCCCGGGGGCACATCGCCGGCGCCGTAGCGATGGCGCCTGGCCCTCAGATCGACCGTACGGACCAAACCCACGAGCCCGTAGTGAACATCGATGTGCGGCGGATGCCGCGGGTGGATCGGGTAGGGCTCGATGTAGCCGATGCTTGCCAGCTCGTCGACCATGCCCGCGAGCGGGTCCTCGGCGCCCGCGACCAGCACACGCTGTCCGGTTACCAGATGGCGCCCGATCTGCAGTGGATCGAACAGCGGCAGGGGTGCCCGCTCCACGAAGCCGAGCAGCTCCGGGTCGTCGATCTCCGCGCCGTCGCCGTGCGCGAAACCCCACTCCCTGCCGTTTCGCCGGGTGTGCAGTGAGGTCGTTCCGGGCAGCGGTAAGCCGCGGACGCAGCCGAGATCGTAGTGAAGGCTCCATCCTTGTGGTGGCGTGCGGTCATTGCTGAACACGTAGCGCTCGGGCTCGGAGCCAATCTTTTGGTGACGGCACAGCAGGCGCGACTGTGGCGGGGTCCAGACGTGCGGCCAGCGGATCCGGGTTGCGATACCCGCGGGGAAGTCCGGAAGCTGAGGCTGGGATGCTGCTCGGATGCGGGCGTCCCTCGTACGGCGGTGTCGGGGTGCTCCGATCGGCGCTGTCGGCCCGTCGCCGTGGGCGGCGATCGCCCAGCGATCTCGCCGTGGAAGATGGCGCCACTGCACGGTTTCATGGACCGAGAGCCAGCGCGCCAGCGCCTCGAGCGGTTGGCGCCCGGACAGCTCGAGCGATGCCGGGGGGGAACTGGACCCCGTCGCCGGCCAGAGCAATGCGCTGAGCTGAGCTGTGTCGACTTCATCGGCCTGCAGCAGGCGGAACGCCGGCGCGGCAGGGCCGCATTCTCCGAAGGCGAGCACGTCGACGCTTGGGTTGACCTGGAGGACGCGCAGCGCCTTCTCGATCAGCGAACGATCGGCGAGCAGCGCCGTGGCGGAGCCGTAGGTGGCAAGGGCGTAGCGCCCGCCGGCGATCGCGAGGCCGTGGGCCAAGGCCTGGGCGCGCGATGCGGCTAACGCGCTGGGGACGCGTCGCAGCCGGCAGCCCAACTCGGTCGGCCACACGTCTGCGGCCGCGCTGATAACCAACTCGAAGTCCTCGCACGTTTGACGAGCGGCGGCCGTCACGACGCTGCCCACGCCGGTGCCCTCAGCGAGCGCATCGAGCGCGATCACGGATACCGCGGGGTTCCATTCGCCCTTCAGCCGAGCCCGTCCATGCAAGTTGAATAGGCCCGGATGCCGGCGCGCGACGACCTCTACGAAGGGGACGTTCCCCGCTGCTACGAGGTCCGAGCGTGTGAAGCCGTGCTTGCGGTAGAGGAGCGTTTTGGCGCGTGCAGGCTCGCCGTAGATCCCGGCTTCGGCCATCGAGAGGACGAGATCCCAGTCCTCGTACCCGAACACGACGTCCTCGGGATAGCGAAGGCCACGATCGAAGACCTCGCGGTCGATGAGCGAGGAGGTATCGCAGTAGTTTGCAGCGAGTAGCGCGTCGAGGTTGTAGGACGGCGGCTCGAAGTAGTCCTTGCGGTTGCCGAAGAACTGGTAGTTCGGATAGACGAATCCGATGCGCTCACCGGCTCCCGAGAGCTGCTCGACGAGGATGGAGATGGCGCCCGGAAGAAGCACGTTGTCGGCGTCCAGCGGAAGGATGTACCGTCCCCTCGCGCTCTCGATCGCGGCGTTTCGTGCGGTGCTTGGCCCCCGATTGGTCGCCATCCGCAGGACGGTGATGGTGCCGGCAGCCTCGATCCGGGCAAACGCATCGATTGTCTCCGGATCGGTCGATGCGTTGTCCACGACGATCGTCTCGACCGGGGCATAGGTCTGCTCGGCGACCGACTGCAAGCAGTCGGCGAGGTAACGACCGTCGTTGAAGCATGGGACGATCACCGATACCAGCGCAGCGGCCCGGCGTTGGCGGCTTCGAAGCGCCGCGGCCGGTGGCTGACGCTGGGTGTGCGAGGAAGGGACGCACGCCGAGGCGCCCGGCTTGTCTGGATCGGGGCCCAAGAGCTCGTCGTAGAGGGCTCCGTGCTCGGCCGCCATACGCTCTAGCGAGTACTCGGAGCGCGCGCGGGCCCGGGCCAGGGCTCCCATCTCCTTGCGGCGGGAGGGGGCAGCAGCCAGCGCATGAACGGCGGTCACGTAACCCTGGGGGTCCTGGCGCGGGGCTACCAGAACCCCGACCTCGGGTGTGATCAGCTCACTGATGCCCGGCAGGTCAGGCGCGACGACCGGAGTGCCCATCGCCATCGCCTCATAGACAGCGTACGGAACGCCCTCGTACTCGCTGGTCAGCAGCACGAGGTCGCAAGCCGCGTACCACGGGGCCATATCCAGGCACCCCCCGTGCATGACCACCGTATCCCGGAGCCCGGCCGCATCGATGGCGCGGCGAACGGCGACCGTCAGATCGCCCTCTCCGAGCACGTGGAGGCAAAACCCCAGGCCGCTGGCGTGGAGCCTCGCCGCGACCTGCACCATCAGAAAAGGATCCTTCTGGGCCGTGATGCGCACCGGGGAGAGGATGTGGAGGAGCTCTCGGTGCAAACTCTCGACCGGCCTCACGCGGTCCGGAGAAAACTCGCGTTCGGCGTCGACTCCCGTGCGAATCAGCCTGCGCTTGGCGACCGGGACGTCATAGGCGCTGAGCCTGTCGCTCAGCGCCTGGCTAGAGACCGAGAAGGCGTCTACGAGATTGCCGTAGCGCGTGGTCACGTAGCGTACGTAGCCCGAGCTATCGGGCTCCTCGACGTGGAGCTGGACCACCACTCGCGGTCGCTCGGGCAAGCCGGCGATGTCCGGGAGGAGATCGAAGCCCAGCCGCGAGTTCATGATGTGCAGCACCCTGATCCCGCGCGTGTGGATGAAGCCGAGGATGAAGCGGGCGAACTCGTTACCCTGCATGAGCTCGGGGAGATCCCAGACCTCTTCCGCGTAGCGGGTCAGCTCGGCGAGCCGGCGATTGGGAGACGGCTGTGTGGTGATCAGGCTCGGCCGGAAGCGATCACGATCGAGAAAGCGAAACCAGTCCAGGGTCCCCTTGTCAGAGCCGCCGATGTCGGCCCACGGGGCAAGGTAGAGAACTGGAACGCGGTGCTCGCCTGGTGCCATCGTCGCGCTCGCAGCTACTCGGCGCGGGAGGCTATGACGGTCCAACCGAGCGGCAGGATGCCGTTGACGTCGAGCGCCGCCAGGCCGGCGAGCCGATCGGCGAGCGCCACGAGCAGCCCAGCCGCTTCCTCGCGCTCCTCGTCATGGTCGTCAGGTGCCCGTCCCATCGCCCAGCCGACGTTTTGCACGAGCTGGGCAAGGGTCGTAAAGCAGTCGGTGCGCGGCTCGATGGCGATCTCGGCGAACCCGGCGCCGCGCAGGAGTCGCTCCAGCGAGGCCGGCGTGAAGCGCCAGAAGTCGAAGGGAAGCTCGTGGAGCTCCCAGACGAAGGGGACGGTCAGAAATATCTCACCCCTGGGACGGAGCACTCGCGCCGCCTCTGCCAGCAGCGCGGCTGGGTCGGGCACATGCTCCAGGACCTGGGTGAGCAGGGCGGCGTCGAACGATGCGCCCCGCAGTGGTAACGCGTCGGCCGGTGCGAGCACATCCGCCTCGGCGGCCCACTCGTGCACCGATCCCGGCCAATCGTTCGTAACGTAGTCGCAGTGGGCGAACAGCTCTCGGTAGGGAGCGTCACCGGCACCAATATCGAGCACCCGCGCGCCGGATGGGAGTGAGTCTGCCGCTTCGCGTACGAAGGCGAGGATCGACCTGCGCTCGTAGGGCATCTCCTCCACGAAGGCCCGCAGCTCCTCCGAGAGCCCCAGGCGACCGGTGCTGGGCGGATTCCTCGCCACGCCGCGAGGATACGGGCTGCGCCCGGTCGTTGAACCAGGGCCATAGCCGCGCCCGGTCATCGACCCGGGACCGTCAAAATCAAATCAACCCGAATAGAAGAGGTGTGTTCGCTTACCGGGAATTGGGGCCGAGTTGTAGGCCAGGCTGACGTCGCCGTGCACGACGCGCGCGCGATAGACCCCGTTGGCCTGAGCCCCGAAGTGGACCTCGAAGACGCCATCCGAACCCGTCAGCGCTCTCGCGACCTGCTTCCAGCCACGACCGGCGGCGCGCTCCACGACAACCCTTACCCGCCGCGACACCGGTGCGCGCCCCCACGCGAAGCCGCGGCCGCCGCTTACGCCCGCCACGAGCGGGAATGCAAATGCGTGTAATGACGGCTTCGCGTGGCCCGAGTACGCATACAACCCTCCGCCGTTGAAAAAGAAAGCGTTCGCCGCGGTTGAGCTGGGCTGGTCGGCGACGTTCAGCCAGACGACGAGGCTGACGCCGCTGTGCCACATCTCGTACATCGCGTACGCCACGTAACGCCCCGCCCTCGAGTAGGAGTCTCCGATCGTCTTGTTCGGGGGGTTGGTAAACCATCCCCACTCGGTGACCCAGATCTGGTGGCGTGTCCGCGGCGCGGCCGTGTGTAGCTTGTCAGCCGCGCGTACCACGCTTGCGATCTTCCCTATGTCGCCTACCAGCACGTCGTCGTAGCGGTAGGCATGCTTGGTCGGAGTTGCCGCGACGGTATAGGGGTGCATCGCGAAGATGTCGAAGCGGGCCGGATGGGGGCATGGTCCGCTACGGCGAAAGGAGGTCCCCACACGCCGCAGGCAGAGCAGCTCGGCGGCGAACTTCAGCGGCGAGATGGATAGTGGCGCCAGGTAGGAGACCGGCGCAAGCCCGCCGGTCGCGATCAGGTTGTCGGGGTGCACGGCCTTGATCGAGTCGTAGGCGGCGCCCAGCAGGTCCCGGTACTCGGCCACCAGGTTCGGCGCGGTGAGATCGAGTGGCAAATTCTCCTCGTTCCAGATCTCCCAATACTTCACGCGTGGCAAGTGGGCGCCACGGTGAAGCGGGTCTGAAAAGCGCCCGCTGTAGCGGAGCGCCGCTGCGTGCGTGAAGGCGCCGAACTGCCTGGGATTCGGATCCCACGTGCCTGGAAAGTGTTTTCTTATAAAGGCCGGCTGGCCCGACTGCTCCGCCCAGACTGGCAAGCTCGACACCGTCAGCACGACGCGTGCGTGGCGCTGTGCGGCGGATCGTAACGCGCCGTCGGTCGCAGCCCAGTTGTACTTCGGGTCCGCAGGATTGGCGGGGTGGAAGCCGGCCGGCTCGGTATTCCCACCGGGTGCCACCGCCGCCCACTCGAGCCCGACGCGAATGGTGGAGCCGTCGATTGCCCGTAGAGCTCGGTACGCGGTTTGCGCGGCTGGATTGCTCCCTCCCACTTGGAAGCCGGTGTCCTGGAGCCCAAGCTCGAACTGTGCCTGGGCCGCGCCAGGCGCAAGCGCGATCGCCCCCACCGCCGCGGCGAGGACCACCGTGGTGCGCACGCGCCAGCGCGCCAGCCACCGGGGGGCGCCGCAGAGAAGGGTCTTGGAATGCCGGTGCATGGGGGAGACAACCATGGTCTCACATGCGGCCGCCATGCGCGTCGGGAGTAATGCCCGTCTCTTGCGACCCCTGTGGAGCTGAGCATCGCGGCCTTTTGCGGCGGGGGAGCGTGGACCGGTGCTTGGGTCAGCGGAGCGGCGTGAACGGCCTCGGGTCTCAGCTCTTGTAGATGAACGTGACCGCCGGGTCCGAGGCCATCGCTTGCGCCGTGCGGGTGCTGAAGGCTCGCGTGCTAAGGACCCCGGCGACGGGCGCATGCATCTCACTTATCGTGAACGATCCATTCCGGGCGACGGAGTCGACCACCGCCACGTGTCCATACGGCGCGTCTGCACCGTATGCCCCTGGTGCAAAGACGATCACTGCACCCGCGCGGGGGACGCCGCCGGTGCTCATCCCGGCTCGCTGTGCGTCGGCAGCCCATGTGTCGGCGTTCCAGTCGACGGCGAGGGGCCCGGTGCTGCCACGGAGGAGGTACTCGGCGTAGGCCAGCGAATCGACCCGTCCGATCACGTCCGGGCGCCGCCAGGCCGCGTAGGCGGTGCACTGTCCGGCGCTGGATCCCGCTTGAAAGCGGGCCAAGATCCGGTTGGCGCGGATCCCCCACCAGCGAGCCGCGAGGACCTTGATCCGGGGCGCGATAACCACGGCGGGCACCACCGTGCGCACGGCGGCCAGCGGGCCGCCGAACTGGCGAACATGCGCATCGACCACGAGCGTCACAGGCCCCGTGCTCTGTCCATCGACGGCGAGCCGGACCGTTGCCTGGCTCGGGCCGCAGGTGGCCCGCAGGCGCCAGATCGCGCTACGGGTCCGCGCGGGCACCAGCCAAGACCATTTCACGTGGGTCTTGCTCGGCGTGATCGCGCCGAGCGTAGGCCCGGTCCCGTCCGGTCGCAATGCGACCAGCCGGCATGAATCCACACGCCCGGCCAGCACGACCATCAGGTACGCGCTGGCGCCGGCCTTTACCGAGGAGGTGGTTGGCGACAAGGACAGCGAAGCGGCTCTGGCCGGTGAGGGCACGGCCACTGAAAAAGCAAGCGCTCCCCAGATTGCGAGCATCGAAATGAGCCGGGTCGAGATGAGCCGTCTCGGGATGAGCTGTCGCATCGCGACATCATCATATAGTCAAGGCAGTACTGAAGGAATCTATGGAAGTGTGAACGCTTGTCCACTCCAAGTCGCCAACTGCTCGGTTGCAGTCGCTCTCCGGACGCGGTTGGTCGTTCCGCCTGACCTACTACTAGCTAGCTCCAGCCCGCCGAACGCAGGAATGCCCGCTCGGCTCGCTGCAATCGCGCGGTCATCGCCTTGCAGGCCGGACAGCTCGCGACGTGGGCGCGGACCGCCTCGCCGTCTCCGCGCAGCTCCCCGTTCGCCGCGGCTGCCACCAGCTCGGGCATCACGGCGCAACTCGCGTCCTGCACTTCGAAGCGGGGCGCGCGCCTCGATCCCGTCGATGCGGGTCTGCGCTGCAAGCGGGCGGCCGACACCGAGCGGGTCGCCTGGAGCAGCAGCTCGTCAAGCTGGGCGTCCCCGCCCAGCGCGGCGTCTGCGCCCGGTGTAGCGTCCCCTTCCCGCACGCGTCCGACGAACTCGAGGAAGACGTCGTCGCATGCTTCCTGCACCCGATCCGCGGCGCAGACGATCTCGCAGTAGCTGCGAACCTGCTCGACATGCGTGACTTGGAACCCCGCAATCGCATCGAGGTCACCCGCGCGGATCAACTCGGCGAGAGACGGCTCTCCAGCGGTCGGTGCGCCCTCTCCCGCGGTCGCTGCGCCCTCTCCCATCAGATCGGAGCGCCCCACAGCGGGAACCACCGCTCCAGCTCCTGTTCGACGGGTAGCTCGGCACCGATCTGCGCCTTCAGGACCAGCTCGCGCTCGTTGTCGCGCTGCTGTGGCGCGCCTGTGGGTACGAACGGATAGAACGATCCTCGCTTGTAGTTGTAGATCCAGTACAGCGGCCGCTGGTGGGCGTCTTTGAAGGCGAACACCGAGCACAGGACGCGCTCGCCGTAGCCGCCGCCTGCAAGCGCTCCGCTGACCGCGTTGATCCCGACTACGAGATCGTCGAAGTCCTTACCGCGCAGGACCAGCCAGCGGAAGCCATAGTCGTCGTCCGAGCTCTCCACCCGTGTGCCGCTGTCCCCAGCGGTCGCCCGCACGACCTCCTCCATGTCGCTCACGATCGACTCGAAGTCCGCCGTGGCGAGCGGCTGGAAGACGATCGCCGCGCCGCCGCGCGTGCTGATCCCGAGCGTCGTCTCCAGCGTGACGTACGCCGTGCTGATCGCGAACAGCCTGTCGGGAGCGGGTCCGGCGAGCTTGCGCTTGCCGGTGATCACATCGAGGAACCCCATCAGCGGACGATGATCGCCGAAGGCCCTGAAGCCGTGTCACCGAACCGGCCGCTGCGCCGTCCGTGAAACTGCTTCCCGAGCTGGCGGCTGCGCTGCGCCTCGACCTGCGTCAGTGGTGACCGAACGAGGTCCATGGCCGCGGCCGGCTGGCACGGCTGCTCCTGCTCTCCTCGCCGGGGGCGGCGGAGGCTTGTGGCGCCAGCTCGAGCACGGTGCGCAGCCCGCGGCGGATCAGCTCCGATTCTGAGGTGCCCGTCTGGGCTGACACTCGGCGCAAGCCCTCGGCTTCATCGGTGCTCAGATATATCGTAGTCCGCTCCATGTCAACTGATCCTATCAGTGTCAAGGCTGCCGACGATCGCTCGAGGCGCCTGCGGTCCTACGCCGTATCTTGCAACTGCGCTTCCAGCCGCTGCAGGGCGGCGATCCGCGCTTCCAGCGGCGGATGGGTCGAGAACAGCGTAGCGACGGTCTGCTTGGCCTTGGGGGGGAAGATGTAGAACGCGGCGAGCTCACCTGATGCGGCGCGCATGTCCTGCTGGGGAATCCGCTGCATGTTGCCGCTGATCTTCATCAGCGCGGAGATCAGCGCGCTGGGGCGCCCGGTGATGATCGCCGAGCCGCGGTCGGCGGCGAACTCGCGGTAGCGCGAGAGTGCCTGCAAGAGCACGAAGGAGATCACGTAGACCACAGCGGACACGAGGATCACGACGATTGCACCGGGCCCGTTGTCCTCCTCGTCGCCGAACATGCCGCCGAACCAGAACCCCATCTGGACGATGAACGAGGCGATCGAGGCGAAGAAGCTGGCGATCGTCATCACCATCACGTCACGGTTCTGGACGTGCGTCAGCTCGTGGCCGAGGACGGCCTCGAGCTCGGCGGGGGAGAGCAGCTCGAGGATGCCCGTCGTGGCGCAGACGGTCGCGGTCTTCGGCGAGCGCCCGACCGCGAACGCGTTGGGCATCCGGGTCTGCGCGATTGCCACGCGCGGCTTGGGGAGGTTGGCCTGGATGCACAGCCGGTCGATCGCCGCGTGGAGCACCGGGGCCTGCTCGGGACTGGCTTCTCGCGCTCCCATCGAGTAGAGCGCGATCTTGTCCGAGGTAAAGAACTGGACCAGGAACAGTACGCCGGCGATGACCGCGATCACGACAGCGCCGGCCCCGGCGGCGATCAGCACGGCGATCAGCACGGCGTACACGAGTCCGAGCAGGAACAGCGTCAGCAGCATCCGCGCTTGCAGCGCGCGATCACGGCCGAAGGAAGTGGGATTGGCCATCAGTACGAGTTTGTCAGAGCGGATAAGCGTGGCGTGAGCGCATGCTCTGAACTCGGTGCAGGCGACGATCATGCGCCCCCGGCGCAAAGACGAGCCCGGCAAAGGACTGCACCTCGCGCCGATCCGCCAACGCATCGAATCGATCTACTGGACCGCCAAGGACATCCTCACCCTCGAACGCCACGGCGCTCGCACCCTGCACGGCCTCAGAACCCGCGTGGCCTGCCGCCTTCTCGCGCTCACCGCCGCCATCGCGCTCCAACCACCGGCTTGGCCTCCCCAGCCGCGCCCTCGCTCAATGCATCGCCTAACCCCTCGGCTAGACGCCTCCGGGCTGGTGACGCGAACCCAAGCACTGGGCCTACGCTTGATGCTATGCGCCCGTGTGCTTGTGGGGCACGGCGTGGCGGCGGCGTGTGAGCCGCTCGTCGATGTCCAGGGGCAGCTCGCCCCGTTCTTTGCCGAGCTGCTGCTGCCAGCCTTTGGCGACGTCGTTCAGGTCCAGGTAGCTGACGTAGCCCTTGGGACCGAGGACGAACGGGCCGGAGAGCGCGCCGCGGTAGTCGGTGGGGGTAGCCGCCGGGGTGTGCGGGTCCATCCAGCCGGGCAGCACGAAGTCGGCGACGACGACACCCGTCGTCCGGCCCGTCGGCGCGCCGACGTCGTAGCCGTTGCCCTGGCACGCGTCGCCCACCTCCCACGCGTACAGGCGGTTATGGGCGAGGTCGGGCGCGGCGGCGTTCACGTGCGGGTCGACGAGCATCTCCAGCAGCTCGTGCGAGGCGACCTCCGAGGGCGCGTCGCCGGCGTCGCGCGCCGTCTGGCAGAACACCCGCGCGTATGGCACCTCGTTGCCGTCCTCGTCGTGGTAGCCGAGCGCGCCTGCCTGGTTTGAGGTGTCCAGCAGGTGGAGGATCCACGCCCCGCTCGGGACGGCGGCCGCGCGCGCGAGGAAGCGAACCTCGGCGTCGACGGCCCAGGCCGGCCCGAACTGGCGCGAGACTTGCTCCTGAAGCGCCTGGGTGAGCTGCGCCGCCTCGCCGTCGGAGAGCACGGTTGACTCGTTGACGACGACGGTGAGCGCACGCACCGCGGGCGCGCCCGGCGGGGGCGTCGGGCCAGGGCCAGGGCCAGGGCCAGGGGTGGGGGTCGGTGTCGGTGTCGGTGTCGGCGGGGGACCTGACCGGACCGGGACGGTCGGCGGCGCCGGCTGGGCGGGGAGCTTCACGTCGTAGGGCGGCGGCAGGGTGCCTGCACCGCGCAGAACGACCGCGGGAACGGGCACGGAGGCGATCACCGGCCAGGGCGGGACGGGGGCCGGCGCCGGCGTGGGAGTCGGGGGAGCCGGGACGTTGATGGCGGCCCCGTGTGCCGGCGGCGGCGAGCTCGGGGCCATCGCCTGATCGACGAGGTCTGCGAGCCCGGGGTCGAGGTCGGCGCGCGAGACGCCGAGGGCCGGCAGACCGAGCAGCTGCAGCACGGTCTTCGGCACCGAAGCGTGCGAGCACCAGCGGCTGTCGACGCCCGTCCGCACGTGGCCGCCGAACATGAGCAGCGGCACGCGCGGGCCGTAGGCGACCTGCACGTTGTCCGGCGTGTACTCGACAGCCGGCGTCGTGACGTGGTCGTCCCAGCCACCCCAGTCGTCCCAGGTCAGTAGGAACACGGTCTCCTCCCAGCCGCCCGCCTGGACGACCGCGTCGACGCACTGCCAGATGACGTCCATACCGGTGCGCACGTCGGCCGGCGGGTGCTCGTCCTGGGGGCTGTTGTGCCAGACGTAAGCGAGCGAGGGGAGCGCTCCGCGCTTGGCGTCGGCGAGAAAGTGGCTGCTCGAGACGACGTTCTTCGAGCCTTGCAGCTGCTGGTAAAAGGAGACCGGGTAGCTCCCGCTCGCGGCGTAGGCTCGCCAGGAGACGCCGGCGTCCTCGGCGAGGCCGAAGACCGAGGGCATGTCCCAGACGGGGGCGGTGCGCCGGGGCGGATTGCGCAGCGTGGGCGTCTGGCCGCCGACGAGGATCAGGTGGTTGGGCGTCGAGTTGGTGCCGAACCCGGAGCAGTGGTTCTCCAGGAAGGCGCCGGTGACCGCAAGGTAGAGGTAGTACGGGAGCACACCGGCAGTGTCGAACTGGGAGCGGGTGGCGATCCCCTGCGTGAGCCAATTGAAATAGGCGTGGCGGTCGTGGGGCTGGTCGCGGGCCGGCGGGTCTGGCGTCGTCGCCCACCCGGTGGCGACGTTGGCGCCGTAGGGCGCGAGCGCGCGGAAGTAGTTGTCGGTCGTGTGGTTCTCCTGCACGAAGACCACGACGCGGTTGACCGCAGCAGGCATCTTGCTCCCTTCCGCTGAACTGTGCGCTGAGGCCGCTTCGGGCGACCGGGTTGCGCCGGGCGCCAGTCCGGCCTCCCGTTGACGGGAGGCTATGACAGCGGGCGCTCCACGACAAGGCGGAACACCGACTGATAACAACTGCTCCGGCTCGGTCTACGCGAGACCGAGCCTGAGCGCGGGGCGCCTGCGTCGCCAGCCGAAAAGGGTTTTCACCTCCCACTATGGCGCGTCGATAGCGCATCGCCGTCCGCCGTCCGCGCAGCGGGCTTATCCGAATGTTCCCAACTCATCAACACGCGAGACACATCGGCGCGAGTAGCTACCCATAGCTTTCGGTCCTTCAATTGTGCGAACGGAAAGACGAGGTGGTGCAGGTTGCGACGTTCGAGACTGATCGAAATGCTGGTCACGGCGGGACTGGTTGGGGTTTGGGTCATCGCCGGATCTCTGAGTCACGCGAGCCCAGCCGCGGCGGCGGGCGGGGGATGCGTCCTAAACGGCCCCCAGGGCGCGGTCAAGCACGTCGTCTACCTGCAGTTCGACAACACTCACCTGACGCGGGACAACCCGAACGTCCCGTCCGACCTCGAGCAGATGCCGGCGCTGCTGAACTTCATGAAAGGCAGCGGGACTCTGTACTCCAAGCATTACACCCCCCTGATCTCGCATACCGCAAACGACATACTCACGTCGCTGACCGGCCTTTATCCCGACCGCCACGGGGCTCCGATCGCGAACTCCTTCGGCTACTACCCCGCTGGCGATCCGACTCGTACCGCGTCCTTCACCAGCACGTTCAAGTACTGGACCGACCCGGTGGCGACCAACGGAACCGACCCAAAGCCCAATTTGATCGGCCCGGCCGGCAAGACCGCACCGGCCCCGTGGGTGCCCTATACCCGCGCCGGGTGCAGCGTGGGTGCGGTAGGAACCGCCAACATTGAGCTTGAGAACAGCCATGACTTGGCTCAGTTCTACGGCGCCAACAGCCCCGAGGCCCAGGATCCGAACCCCGACACCAACTTCGTCGGGCTCGCCGTGCACTGTGCTCGCGCCGCCGCGCTGTGCTCGAGCGCGAATCACGGCCACGCCGACCTGTTGCCGGACGAGCCGCGCGGCTATCACAACTACAACGCGCTGATGGGCGCCAAGTACGTGGATCCCGCGATCACTCCCAACCACTCCCCGGCAGTCAACAACCTGGCCGGCGCCCCGATCACCGACCAGAAGGGCAATTCCGGATTCCCCGGGTTTGACGGAATGAGCGCGACCAATTCGCTGGGCTACGTCGCGCAAATGCAGGAAGCGGGCGTTCCGGTGACATACGCGTACCTGTCCGCCCCGCATAACAACGCGGATCCCAACAACCCGCGTGGCGCGTTCGGCCCCGGCGAACAGGGATATCACGACCAGCTCGTGGCCTACAACGACGCATTCGCGAAGTTCTTCACTCGTCTGGCCAGTGACGGCATCAACAAGACCAACACGCTGTTCGTCGTCACCGCGGACGAGAACGACCACTTCGTGGGCAGCGCACCCGATCAGGGCGACGGCTGCAACGGCGTGAATACGTTCTGTACCTACAGCAAGATCGGCGAGATCGACGTCAAGATGGACGGCCCGCAGGGCATCCTCCAGGGGCAGAAGCACAACACGACGCCGTTCGGCCTGACCGCTGATTCGGCACCCAGCTTCTACCTCACCGATCATCCAACCCACCAGCAGGTACGCCAGTTCGAGCGCGACGCAGGCAGGGCTACCGTTACCAACCCGATCACGGGCAAGAAGGAACTGCTGCGACACACGCTGGCCGATCCCGCGGAGCTGCAGCTCCTGCATATGATCACCGCCGACCCGCAAAAGACGCCGACGTTCACGATGTTCGGAGACCCGAGCTTCTGGATGAACTCCTACTTCTGCGACCCGAGCACGAATCCCACGCAGCCCGGTTGCGTACACCCCGAGGGGCCCACCGGAGATGCGTGGAACCACGGGACCGATGCCCCTCAGGTTGTGCGTACCTGGCTGGGAATCGTCGGGCCCGGCGTCAAGGCCGCCAACGTCGACAACCACACGTGGTCTGACCACACCGACATCCGTCCGACGATGATGAGCCTGCTAGGCCTCCGGGACGACTACTACCAGGACGGCCGGGTGATAACCCAAGCCCTGACGGGCGGCGGCCCGGACCCGCGCGGGGCCACAAAGCTCAAGGAGCTCGGAACCGTCTACAAGCAGCTCAACGCGCCGGTCGGGCAGTTCGGTCGCGACACGCTGCAGTACTCGACGGCGGCCCTCCTGAGCGGGAACGCGGACAACGACAGCGCGTACGCCAACGCCGAGAGGCGGCTGTCCTCGCTGGCAAACGATCGCGGGAAGGTGGTGAACAAGATCCGCGACGTCTTGGGCGACGCTGAGTTCAAAGGCTACAAGGTCGAGGAGAGTCGGGCCGAGTCACTGATCCAGCAGGCGAGAAGCCTCCTCGCCCGCGCGCACGCTCTAGCCAGCCAGAGCCGATAGCCGGCGCATAAGGGGCTCCGAATCATGCAGATGGTTTGGAGCCCCGAAACACCCCTTTCGCTGACGCGATGCCTGACCTGCGCGAGCGCAGCGCGTTAACCTGACGCGATGCCTGACCTGCGCGAGCGCTGGAGGAGCCGGTGGTTTCAGTGGCTGCATGCCGCGGTCTACGACTCGGTGGTGGAGGACGAACGGCTAGCGCGCGTGCTCGGGCGTTTGCTCTGGGGAGTGGACGCGGACATGCTGTACCGCGACATCGCGCGGCTCGCCGGTGAGCCCGATGGCAGCGCGATTCTTGACATACCGTGTGGCGGAGGCATCGCGTTGCGCGGCCTGCGCCCCGACCAGCGCCTGCGGTACGTCGCCTCGGACCTATCCCCGGTGATGCTGCGCCGGGCGCGCGCAGAAGCCGGGCGCCGTGGCCTTGACTGGATCGAGCTCGTCGAGGCGGACGTCGAGGCGCTTCCGTTCGCCGACGGGACCTTCGATCTCTGCGTCAGCTATACCGGTCTGCACTGCTTCCCTGATCCGGCGGCGGCGCTGCGCGAGATCGGGCGCGTGTTGCGCTCAGGCGGTGAGCTGCGTGGTAGCTGCGTCGCGAGGGGCTCAGGCGTGCGTCAGGATGCGCTCGTGCACCTCGGTCAGATGGCGGGCGTGTTCGGCCCGTGCGCCACCCTCGCCGAGCTGGAGTCCTGGCTCGCCGGCGCCGGCTTGGTAGCGATCGACACGGCGCGCGACGGGGCGCTGGCGTACTTCTCCGCGCGACGCTCTTGACCTACCGCGCTGGGATCCTCCGGCGCCCGGACGAGCCGGCGAGCCGGCAGCGGCAAGGTTGTGACTGAGCGCGCCCCGGCCCGCAGGCCGGGCGCGCTGGCATCATGCTCTCGATGAGCTTTGCGCCAGACGCCGCGGTCCGCCGGGACCGGGCCGCCGCCAAGGTGGCCATCGTGACCGGCGTCATCTTCATCCTCGCGGGGCTTGTCAAGTTCGCCTTCCACGCCTGGGAGCTGCGCGCCTTTCGTGCCTTTGGCCTGCCTTGGCCGTCGGCTCTCGAGATC
This sequence comes from Actinomycetota bacterium, assembly GCA_030853685.1. Lineage (GTDB taxonomy): Bacteria > Actinomycetota > Thermoleophilia > Solirubrobacterales > Solirubrobacteraceae > Palsa-465. The sequence continues at coordinate 16,939 of JALYUQ010000063.1, forward strand.
CTCGCCGGCGTGCTGGAGGTCGGTGGGGGCGTCCTGCTGGCGCTGCGCCTGCTGATCGTCCCCGTGGCGCTGATCCTCGCCGCGACGATGGTGGTCGCGATCGGCGCCTCAGGAATCGGTCATGGGGACGTCATCCCGAGCCTCACCCTCGCCCCGGCGCTGCTGGCGGCGATGGTGTTCCTGCTGGTGCGGGGGCGATCGCTCGCTCGGACTCCGAGCTGGTAAGCGGTGAGCGCGGGGCGGACGATGGCCGGAGGCAGGGCAGGCGATTTGAGGGGAGTGGGGCGCCGGCGGGCGAGCCGAAGGCGGCGGGCAAACCAAACGGTTAGGGAGGCTCGGCGATCGGGGCGGGAGGGCTAGGCGGGGCCGGAGCCGGTGCCGCGCCGGCGGTCGCCACGTCGGTGGGATAGGTGTTACGTGCGCGCAAGAGGAAGATTCCAGCGGCGGCCAGCGCGCTCAGCATGACGAGGAAGCTGACCTGTAGCCCGGTACCGGTTGCGGACGAGACGATGCCGTGGGTGTGCGTGCCGATCGGCGCCTGCTGAGGCACGAAACCGGCCACGAGGTCGGCGACAGCGCCGAACAGCAACGGCGCGACCGCCTGAGCGAGTGAGCGTAGGAACGTGCGGGCGCTCTCGGCTCGTCCCCAGAGGCCGGAGGGCATGATGTCCAGGCGGGCGGCATCCAGCGGCGGATTAGCGGCCGAGATGAGCGCCGCGCCGCCGACGTAAAACCAGATCGCGGAGCTGAGATGGCTAATCAGCAGGCCGGGAACCAGCAGCGCGGCAGCGCCCAGATAGCACAGCGCCGGAACCCACACCCGCGCTTCGAGCCTGCTACGGCGGACGAGGGCGTCGGTGAGCGGCCCACTCGCCAGCGTGCCAGCTAGAGCCCCGAGGACGAGCAGGCCGAGGACGAGCGTCGCGGTCGCCTGACTGGCGTGGTAGTGGCCGCGCACGAACACGACAGCGAACGTCTGCAACCCGGCGAAGAAGAAGTACCCCAGCGCCGAGCCGATGATCAGCAGCGTGTTCGTGGGAATGCGCAAGATGTAGCGCACCGCCTGACCGAGCGACAACGCGTTGGGCTCTGTCTCGAGCACGAGCTTCGGGTTGGGGGCAAAGCCACGCCGGCTCGCGGCCTCGCGCGCGAGATCAGGCTCGCGGGCTCCTGGGTGCTCCTCCCGCGCCTGCGCCGCAGCGCGATGAGCATTGGCGAGCGCGGCAGCGAGATCCTGTGCCCCGGGCTCGAGGCGGCTCTGTCCGCCGCGCCGCGGCTCGGGGACGGTGCGCCACAGCGCACGGGCGAGGAAGAACCCGGGAAGCGCGAGCAGCCCGAACGCCGCACGCCAGGAGAAAGCGCTCGCGACTGTGCCGCTCACCAGAAAGCCTGCCGCCGCGCCGACGACCTCCCCGCTGAGGATGTAGCCGTAGATGCGCCCGCGCTCACGCGACGGAAAATAGTCGCCGGTCAGCGAGGCGATCGCCGGCCCCGCCGTCGCGGCGACGGCGCCAAGGCCGACGCGCGTGAGCAGCAGGCTCGAGTAGGAGGGCGCGACGGCGCCGAGCAAGGTCGTCACGCTCCACAGAACAATGCTCGCTGCGAGCATTGGGATGCGGCGCACGCGATCGACCACCAGCCCGACCGGGATCACCGCCACAGCTCCGACGAGCAGCGCGACCGCGTTCAGCAAGCCGATCTTGGTGTTACCCACGTGCAGCGAGCGCTCCAACTGAGGTGCGACAGCGCCGACGGTCGAGATCTGCGCGGTGTTGAGTGCGAGGACGCATCCCAAGAGCACGATCACGCGGGCACGCGCGGGGCCGCCCACGAGCCCGACGACCTGACCGCGCAGGAGGTGCCCGAGCCAGCGCGCGGGCCGGACCCCCGCGAGCGCGGCACGCCAGAGCGTGCGCAGGCGTGGCATTCAACGCGCCCGCGCCGGATCAAGGCGCGCATCGCGGGCGGGTTCCGTCAGGCGCTGTGCCATCACGAGTGCCGGCGCATGGTCGCAGGCAGAGGCTCAGAAGACGACCGGCGTGATCAGCATCCGAGCGTCGCCGATGGCTCGCCTTCATCTCCCGCCACCCCACGCTCGAGACGGCTGCGGCCCCAAGACGCAGCGGCGATCCCGATCAGGAGCTCAGCGATCTGGCTGCGCGCCGCCTGGAGGCCTGATGAAAAACCGGACCGCCCGTCCGACCGGATCCCTTTTGAGGCCGGAGTCGACCGCGACGATCTGCGCCGTCCGCTCTAACGCTTGTGTCAGAGGGGGATCTGGATCCGGCTTCACGCTTGTGACCGCGCGCGGCGCCTACTTGGCGTGCGCGCGCAGCGCATGGGCGTACCACTCCCAGGCGTCGATGATGTCCTCGGGCGCAAGCGTCTGGGTCTGTGGCCAGCCGTTGACGATCCCGACGAGGCTCCAGTAGCGCGCGACGCGGCGATCGGTGAACGCCTCAATGCGCTCGGCAACCGTCGTACGGTCCTCCGGGTCCCCCGGCGTCATGGCCTCCAGGCGCTCGATCACGGCCACGGCCTCGAGCGAGGCGGGGTTGACGCCGTCGCGGATGGCGGCACCGGCGTGCTCGCCGACGGCCTTACCGACGTCGAACTGGGCGCCGTAGGGCTCGGGTCCCTCGGCGCGAGCGCGCTTGGCCATGCGGCGGCTGGCGGCGACGTAGTCGGGGTCGCGCAGCAGCTCGGCGAGCTCGACCCAGGCTGCGAGCTGGTCGGCCGTGGGGTCCTCGGGCAGCTCGGGGGTGCCCATGCGTAGCTTATCGGCGACGCCATTGGCCTCCTTGCCGAAGACCGCGTCGAGGTAGTCCTCGATGATGCGCCGGCGCTCGTCGGCGTTCAGGGTGGTGAGGTCGGTCATGCGCTCTAGCTCCTTCGGGTCGATGGTTCGGGTGACCGCACCCAGCACGGCGCGCTGCAGACGCAGCGTGCGGATCTGGACGTCGAGCGCTTGCACGTGGGCCGCGGCGACGTCGGCCAGGGACGCCTCCGCGCTCAGCACGCGCTTGACATCGGCCAGGCCCACGCCGAGCTCGCGCAGGGTGCGCAGGAGCCGGGCGCGTGCGACGGCGTCCGGCGCGAACATCCGGTAGCCCGCGTCGCTGCGCGTCGCTTCCGGTAGCACCCCCGCGTCCGCGTAGAAGCGCAGCGTTCGTACCGGCAATCCGGTACGCGCGGCAAGCTGGCCGATCGTCATGGCCCCATGATGCAGCCTCCACCAGGTGGAGAGTCAAGAGCAGGACGCCACAGCGCACCCGATCTCCACCTTCCAGGTGAAGCTCCAACCTCGGGATCTAAGACTTCGCAACCCCAGGATCCCTTATGCACCGGACGTTTCCGCGCCCCCGCCCGTCGGGGGCGCGGCTCTTACTGCACGGTCCGGGCTAGGACGGACCGGTGTCGGACCGCGCGCCTGGGCCGTGTCGGCCGAAACACCGCAACTCACAGGCGACGCGGTCGTTATTGGAGCATGCGGGTCAATCTCTGTGTTCGCATCCTGGCGATCGCGTTGGTGTGCGCGGTGGTGTCTTTGGCCGGGTCGGCGGTCGCGGGCGCCGTGACCGTGCGAGCCGGGACCTACGTGGGCGTCGCGTCGCATGGCGGAGTCGTGCTGATCGCTGTGGGACCGGGCGGTCGGGCGATCACCCCGCTGTCGATCATCGGCGCTGCTGAGGGCGGCGTCGGGTTTGATCGCGTTCGCATCCGGCGTGGCGGGCGCTTCGACCGTAAGATCGCCGATGGGGAGGGGGAGGAGTCGGTCGCTGGCCGGATCACGTCGAGCGGTCTTGTGCGCGGGCATTATCGGTTCGTCAATCGTGGCGGCGCTGGGTCTGGGTCGTTCAGCGCCCGGTTCGTGCGCGGGTTGGCCGGGCAGGGCGACCGGATCTTCTCGCTGTACGCCAGCGACAACCAGGCGGCCGACACCACGACCAGCCTGAACCGCAGCGGCGTGCCGGCCACCGAGCTGGGGTCGATGCCGGTCGGGGTCACACAGCTACCCGACGGCCGGATCGTGGTCGCCGATGCCCCCGGCGCGAACCAGGCGGTGCTCAACAGCGTCACGCCGTTCGGAATCGAGCGCCACATCGGCGGTGGGCTCCAGGCACGAGGGCTGGGCAACGGCGGACCGATCGCGAAAGCGGGCTTCTACGACTCCGCGGAGGTCGTGGCCCGCCCCGATGGGGGCTACCTGATCTCTGACGACGATAGCTGCGTGCGCGCGGTCAGTCCGGCGGGAATCATCACCGACGCGGCCGGGATCTGCGGGTTCACGCCGCCGCCGGGCGCCAAGACGCGGCTCGGTGACGGCGGCCCCGCCACCAAGGCCCATCTGTCAGCTCCCGCGGGGTTGGCGGTGCTGCCCGACGGGGGCTTTTTGCTCGCCGACTACACGGACGACCGCGTTCGCGAGGTCTCCCCGGCGGGCATCATCACGACGGTCGCCGGCAACGGCCGCGCCGGCTTCTCCGGCGACGGCGGCCCAGGCACCTCGGCGCGCCTGTCAAGTCCGAGCGACGTCGCGGTTCTGCCCGGCGGTGGATTCCTGATCGCCGATGCCGGCAACGCCCGCGTGCGCGAGGTCGCGCCCGACGGGACGATCGAGACCGTCGCCGGCGGGCATCCAGTTACGCTCGCCCACGGGCTCGGTGATCGCGGGCCAGCCACCCAAGCGGCGTTACTCTCACCCGTCGCGCTGCTCGTGCGCCCCGACGGAAGCTTTTTGATCGGCGACGACACCCTCGACATGATCCGCAGGGTCGCGCCCGACGGGACGATCAGCACGATCGCCGGCGGCGGACCGTTCGGATACGGCGCTGCGGCGATCAACGCCCAGGTCGCCGTGGGACAGATGACCGCGCTCTCAGACGGCGGAATCGCGATCGCCAACGGCGCCACCGTGGATGAGATCGCGCCCGCGGGGACACCGCGGCTGCTGATCGCGTTGCGCCCCGGCCACCTGCGCGTCAGACCCGGCCAGCGGGCCACGATCACCGTCACCGCCACCCGCGCCGCCCGGCTGACGATCCGTGTCCGCGCAGCGCACGGGTACCGGCGGACGCTTCAGGCATCGATCGGCTCCGGCCAGACCCGAGTGCAGCTACCGCAACTGCCCGCAGGCACGTCGACCGCGCGGTTCATCGCGC
>JALYUQ010000074.1 GCA_030853685.1 Actinomycetota bacterium
AGTAGGAGTTGGTCCCGACGGCGACGCAGCCGGCGCTCGTGCACCCCACCCCGTCGAGGAACTGGGTTCCGGCGACGGTTCGGGCGCTGCCGGGGGTGCCGTCGGCGGCGACCGGCACCACCACCCCATCACCGGCGGAGCTCTCCCCGACGGCGACGCAGCCGGCGCTCGTGCACCCCACCGCGTCGAGCACCTGGGTTCCGGCGACGGTTTGGACACTGCCGGGGGTGCCGTCGGCGGCGATCGGCACCACCACCCCCTCACCGGAGGAGTTGAACCCGACGCCGACGTTGGACCCGACGGCGACGCAGCCAGCGCTCGTGCACCCCACCTCGGAGAGGTCAGCGGTTCCGGCGACGGTTCGGGCGCTGCCGGGGGTGCCGTCGGCGGCGATCGGCACCACCACCCCCTCGCGGGCGAAGTTGCCCCCGACGGCGACGCAGCCGGCGCTCGTGCACCCCACCCCGTCGAGGACATCCATATCGTATCCGGCGACGGTTCGGGCGCGGCCGGGGGTGCCGTCGGCGGCGATCGGCACCACCACCCCTCCGGCGGAGCTTTCCCCGACGGCGAGGCAGCCGGCGCTCGTGCACCCCACCCCGTCGAGGAACTGGGTTCCGACGACGGCTCGAACGCTGCCGGGGTTGCCGTCGGCGGCGACCGGCACCACCACCCCCTCACCGGCGGAGCTCTCCCCGGCGGCGACGCAGCCGGCGCTCATGCACCCCACCCCGTTGAGCTGAAAGGCTCCGGCGACGGCTCGGGCGCTGCCGGGGTTGCCGTCGGCGGCGACCGGCACCACCACCCCTCCGGCGGAGCTGGACCCGACGGCGACGCAGCCGGCGCTCGTGCACCCGACCCCGTTGAGGTCAAAGGGGGTCGTTCCGGCGACGACCCGCGGGGCGCCCAGTGTGATGGCGGCCTGCGCCGCTGGCGGCGCACCCACACCCAGCGAGACAACCAACCCGACCCCGGCCAGCAGCCGCACTCCGCCACCAACGATGCTCAAGACCCGCATCGGCTCCTCCCGCCCTTCGTCACGCTTGATTGGAGGTCGTCACGTTTTGCCGTTTGCTGGCCTTTTTGGGTCTGATCGGCGGGTTGTCCACAGCTTTAGTGGCGGGTGTCCACACGGGGGCGCGGGCTCAGCGGCCGCGCCGGTCCGGGTTTTGCGGTGGTGGCTTGCGCTCCCATCCTTCGGCGTGCTGCGCGGCCTGGATTGAGAGCGTTTCGAGCTCTTTGACGAGCTGGCGTAGGCGGCGGTTGTTCTCGAACCAGGGCTGGTAGCGCTCGAGCTGCTCGGCTGAGAGCAGCTGGGCGACGGTGCGGCTGCCGACCTTGCGTGTCCAGTAGGTGTATGGGCCGTGTAGCTGGGGAGGGTCGGCCTTGCAGCGGCAGCGGGGGTTGCCGCAGCGCATTCGGCGTGTGCTGATGCTGCCGGGCAGGCAGAAGCCGATCGTGGCGAGCCGTTGCAGGAGCTCTGCCAGGCGCTTTTCGGGGGGTGGCGGTGGCTGAGTCATCTGGTCGAGGAGTCTTCCATCCGCTGCCTACTGTATTTAGATAGTAGGTAATGGCTCGGACACTACCAGCGACGTCGACGCATAGCGGCCGTTCGGGCTTGGCCCTCGGTGTGAGCACGGGAGCAGTCGCCGGGGAGGTGAGCGCGGCGATCGCCGCGTGGGCTTCCCGCTCGCTGTCGGTGAACGCGCAACAGTTGGTCCGCGCGGTCGTGGCGCGGGCTGCGCCGGCGACGCCGGCACGGGCCAAGGCGTTGTTGTTCGCCGCCGCAAAGCTCGCCGGCTTCGGCGAGCAGGTCGGGCTGGGGCTCTCGGCTGAGGTGCTCTTGCACCCCTCGGTGATCGAGCGGTTCGTCGTTCAGGGTTGCGGCACCGTCTCGCCCGCGACGCGCCGGACGCTGCGCACCAACCTGCGGGCGCTGGCGCGCGCGGGTGAGCCCTATCCTGAGCCTTCACCGGTGGCGCTGCCCCGGGAGCGCGCAAAGCAGCCGTACAGCGACGCTGAGATCGCCGGCTACCTGGCGCTCGCGGCGGCGCAGGCGACCGTGGCGCGTCGGATGCGCTCAAGCGCGCTGGTGTGCCTGGGCGCGGGCGCCGGGCTGATCGGCTCAGAGCTGCGCCACCTGACCGGCTCAGACGTGGCCTGGCGCTCTGGCGGGTTGCTGGTCGCCGTCAGCGGCCAGCGCGCGCGGGCGGTGCCGGTACTCGCGCGCTTCGGAGAGCCGCTGCGGGCGGCGGCTCAGTTCGCCGGGGAGGGCTACCTGGTCGGCGGCGCCGCTCCCGCCCGGCGCAATCTCTCAGATGCGCTGACGGCCGCGCTGTGCCAAGACGCGGGGCTGCCAAGACTTGAGGCCGGGCGGCTGCGGGCCAGCTGGCTGTGCGAGTGCGCTGAGCTGATCGGCCTTCACGCGTTCATGCACGCCGCCGGCGTGCGCTGCTCACAGCGCCTCGGCGATCTGATCGACTATCTGCCCGACGCAGAGGAGCACGCCGCGGTCGCGCTGCTCGGAGCCGGGAGCCGGTGAGCGTGCCCGGGACGCTTGAGCGGATCATCGACGCGTCCGGGGTTAGCGCGCGGATCGAGGCGCTGCTGCCGATCGGCGTCAGGCCCCGCCAGCTGTCGGTGCGCACGCTGCTGGCAGGGATGCTGCTCACAGCAGTCAACAACCGCCCCGCGCACCTACGCCGCGTGCACCAGGCGCTGACCGCGCTGCCCGCCCAGGACAAGCAGCGGCTCGGGATCACCGCTGAGTGGAAGCACGGCCCGCACCTCTTGACCTACCGCCAGGTCGAGCGCACGTTCGCGCTCGTGGTCAAGGCGCTGGCCAAGGACGAGCCTGATGGCAGCCCCTCCGATGTCCTCTCAGAGGTCCTCGACGCGCTGCTTGAATCAAGCATCCAAGCACTGGGCGAGCCGGCCTCCAGCAGCTACGCCGTGGACTGGACCGACCAGGAGACCTGGTCGCGCCCGCCACCAAAGCAACGCGAGCAGGCCGAGCACCCCGGACAGTCCGAGCACGCGTCGGCCAGCGCCGACACCGAGACACAGACGCCAAGCAAAGAACAGCGCAGCTACGCCGATCCCGAGGCGTCCTGGGGACACCGCCGCGGCAACCACCCCGGCCAGAAAGACGAAGCGTTCTACGGCTACTACCTCCAAGCCGCCACGATCGTCAAAGACGAGCACGGCCCCAACGTGCCAGAGCTGGTGCGCCGCATCCACATCGCCAGTTGCGATCACGATCCGCCCGCCCAGCTGGTGCCCGTGCTCCAGCGCATGGCCGCCAGCAACATCACGATCGCAGACGTGCTCGCCGACTCCGGCTACGCCTACCGCGTCGCCGAGCGCTGGGCGCTCCCGGTCCGCCAACTGGGCGCCAGCCTGATCCAGGACCTGCACCCCAACGACCAGGGAGTCCACGGCACCCACAAAGGCGCGATCTGCGCAAACGGCAACCTCTACTGCCCCGCCACCCCCAAGCCGCTGTTCGAGCTCTCACCGCTCGCGCGCGGAGCGAGCGCAGATCAGATACAGACGCACGACCAGCACTCAGACGAGCTCTCGCGCTACAAGCTCTCACCGATCACCAGCTACGACCCCGACGGCTACCGGCGCGTCGCTTGCCCAGCCGCCCAGGGCAAGCTGCGCTGCCCGCTCAGACCCGCAACGATGACGCTCGCCCACGCCCGCCCGCAAGTGCTCCAAGCACCCGAGCATCCACCCACCTGCTGCTCCCAGCAGACGATCACAGTCCCGGCCTCGGTCAACGCCAAGACCGCACAGAAACACGACTACCCCTCCGCCGCGCACCGCCGCTCCTACGCCCGCCGCAGCGGCGCCGAGCGGGCCTTCTCGACCGTCAAAGACCCCGCCACCAACAACCTCAACAAAGGCTGGTGCCGGCTCACGGGACTCACCCCGATCGCGCTGCTCACCGCCACCGTGTTCATCGCCCGCAACCTGCGCATCGCCGACGCCTTCGCCGCCCGCCAAGCCGAGAACCAGCGCCGCGCCGCCAACGGGATCGCGCCCAAACAGCGCAAACGCCGCCGCCGCAGCACCGACGATCTCATCACCACGGCCAACGCGCCGCCCTAAACCTCGCGCCCTCGCTAGCCACGACAGCTCAAGCACCGTGCGCCGCGAGGCCGTGGATCTCCCCGCGCCAAACCGGCCATCCCGAGCCCGAACAGTCACGCGGCACCGCCAAAACCGCGTCACCGGCTCCCCGCCAGAGCCTCCAAAGCAGCCCGACCACCGCGCAAGCTTCTGTCCGACCCAAACGTGAACATGATCAGAGGCCAAACGTGAAGACCTCTTGATGGCGAGACCCGGACTCGAACCGGGGACACCACGATTTTCAGTCGTGTGCTCTACCAGCTGAGCTATCTCGCCCTGGCCGAGCGATGCTAGCGGCCCGCGGTGGCGCTGGGTAGGGGCTGGGCGC
>JALYUQ010000077.1 GCA_030853685.1 Actinomycetota bacterium
ACGGCTGCGCCGCGAGACGATTGCCGCCCAATACCTGCCGGTTACCGCCCGCACCCCTAACCCACGAGAAATCAGCCGCCCCGCACCAGCACTCAACACCGCCGCTGGATAACCCCGAAACTTGAGCCGTAAACGGTGCCTGAGAATTTGATGGTAGAATCATAGCCATACGTGGTAGAATGGTTCCTATGGGCATGAACATCAAGAATCCTGAGACGCACCGGCTGGCTCGCGAGCTTGCGGAGCTGACTGGAGAGAGCCTCAGCACTGCGGTGACCGTGGCGGTTCGCGAGCGACGCGACCGTGTCGTGGCCCGCCGTACCGGGAGCATGTCTGAACAGATGCTCGAGCTCGGCCGGGACTGTGCGCGGCGGCTGCCGGACGCTGTGCGTGCGGTCGATCATGGTGAGCTGCTCTACAACGAGAACGGGCTGCCGCGGTGATCCTCGATACCTCGGCGGTGATTGCGATTCTCCGCGACGAGCCCGAGGCAGCCAGCTTCGCCGGCGCGATCGAGGCAGCCGACGCCAAACGGCTGTCAGCCGCGAGCTACGTCGAGACCGCGGCCGTCATCGACCGCGCCGATGATCCAGTCGCCAGCCGCCGGCTCGATGAGCTCCTCGCCCTCGCCGGGGTCGAAATCGAGGCGGTCACCGAATACCAGGCGCGGCTTGCACGCGAAGCCTTCCGGGACTTCGGCAAAGGCAGCGGACACCCGGCCAAGCTGAACTTCGGCGACTGCTTCTCCTACGCCCTCGCCAGGGCCACGGGCGAGGCGCTGCTGTTCAAGGGATCGGACTTCATTTACACCGATGTGAGCGCCGCGGCCTAGACCGCGCGTACCGTCACAACGCCACCTCCATCCCCATGTCCGACGACGCTCCCACGATCGCTCCCTAGCCGCTCCGTCTCGCCCGATGATCTACGACGCGCTGGTGATCGGGTCGGGCCCAAATGGCCTGAGCGCCGCGATCACGCTGGCACAATCCGGGCGCGAGGTCCTCGTTCTGGAGGCCGCCGATCGTCCGGGTGGCGCTGTGTTCACCGAGGAGCTCACGCTGCCCGGGTTTCGCCACGATACGTTCTCCTCGGTCTATCCCGCCGGCGCGGCGTCGCCGGTCTTTGCGCACATGCCGCTGCAGCGCCACGGGCTGCGCTGGATTCACCCCGCCGCCTGCTACGCGCACCCACTGCCCGACGGCAGCGCGGTGGCGCTCTACCGCGACCTCGATCTGACCGTGGCAAGCTTAGAGGCAAGCCACCCCGGCGACGGCGAGCGGTGGCGAGCCTTCGCGGAGCCATTCGTCAGCCACTTCGATGCACTGCGCCGCACCATGCTCTGCGGCTTTCCACCTATCGCCGGTCCGCTGCGGCTGCTCGCCGGCGTCGGCGTGCGCAGGATGGTCGACTTCGCGCGGCTACTGCTGATGCCCGCCCGGGCGCTCGGGGAGGAGCTCTTCGCAGGCGACGGGTCCCGCGCTTGGCTCTACGGCTCCGCCACTCACAGCGACGTGCCGCCTGTCGCCGGGGGCAGCGCAATCGCGGCGGCCTATTTGAACCTGCTGGGGCACGGCGCGGGATGGCCCAGTCCCGAGGGAGGCGCCGGTCGCCTGAGCGCGGCGCTGGTCTCCTATCTGGCCGAGCTCGGAGGACGGGTTCGCACCGGCGCCCGCGCCGCGCGGATCGCGATCGAGGGGGGTCGCGCGGCCGGCGTGGAGCTCGACTCGGGCGAGCGGCTCGACGCGCGCATGGTGATCGCCGATGTCATGCCTCGCGCCTTGCCCGAGCTGGTGGGCGAAACCCTGCCGCGCCGCTACGCATCGGCGCTGCGCCGCTACCGCTACGGCCCCGCGACGATGAAGATCGACTGGGCGCTCGACGGCCCGATCCCCTGGACGGCACCGCAGGCGCGGGAGGCCGGAACGGTGCACGTCGGCGGCAGCTCTCAGGAGCTATTGAAGACGACTGCCCAGGTCACTGGGCTGTCCGAGCGACCGTTCCTGCTGCTTGGCCAGCCGACGATCGCCGATCCCTCGCGCGCGCCCACCGGCAAGCACACCGCCTGGGCATATACCCACGGCCCCCAGGACACCGACTGGGAGGCTGAGCGAGATCGCCACGCCGAGCGAATCGAGGCCCAGGTCGAGCGCTTCGCGCCCGGTTTCGCAGATCGCATACTCGCCCGCCACGTCCTCGGTCCCGGCGACTTCCAGCAACGCAATCCCAACCTGATCGGCGGCGACGTCGGTGGCGGCAGCTACACGCTCGACCAGGTCATCTTTCGCCCGCTGCCGTCGCTCAGTCCCTACCGAACGCCGGTGCCCGGTCTCTACATCGCGAGCGCCGCCACCTTCCCGGGCGGCGCCGTCCACGGCGTCCCTGGCTATGCCGCGGCACGTATCGCACTGGCCGAGTCCCGGGTGCGGGGTGCGGCGCGGATGGTGGCGAGGCGGACCGCCAACGGTAGGACGCGGTGAGCGACACGCCAGCGGCCGGCTCGACGAGCTGCTCGCCGCTCGGCAGGGCGAAGTCGATGCGCTGCGACCGTGCCACCATACTCACGAGGGCTCACCTACCCAAAGGACCACCGCCATCTCCGAAGACGCTCGTACCCCAATCGCTGCCGAGGTCCCCGAGCACCTCGAGGACGAACAGCACGACCACGCACCAGGCTCCTCGGTGCTGCGCTTCGCGCGCTCGATCGGCTCCTCGATCGCTGGGCGCGACGCCGCCGCGTGGGTCACCGACTTTCTCAACGGCGCCTACTTCCGCCGGGATCTGTCCGACCGCGAGGTCGACGATCTGCGCCTGGCGTTCGCGATCCTGACGACCTATTGGTACCGCGAGGCGGCAGGGCGCCGGCTGCACCTCACCGATCTGCCGGCGTTTCATCGCGCCTTCGGTGCCAAGCGCTTCGAGGCCGGACGCTCCGGGCGCGGGACGCTCAGCCGCGAGCAGCTACTGGAGGGCGCAGCGCGCCTGCTAGGCGACTGGTTTCACGATGCCTACACCGATGACGAGCGCCGCGGTTGGGGGATCGCGTTTCCCACCGCCAAGGAGCGCGCCGGGTATGACCACGGGCGGCGGATGGCGCTGGTGCGGATCGGGGAGCTCACACCAGAGCGGGCGCCGCTAACGGACCAGATCTGGCACACCTACCCGGCAGTGGAGGTCCCGTCCGCGGAGGCCGTGATCACGGCTCTCACGCAGCCCGAGACTTGGCCTGACTACGCGAGTGAGATCGGGCGCTTCACCCCGCTGCGCGAGGGCGGTCTGCTCGGCCAGACCTTCGAGATCGAGGTAGCAGCGGACACGGAGTCGGGGCGGCCCATCTTCACGCGGGGCTACGTCACCATTACGCGCCTGGTCACACCCGACGATCCGGCGGGAGTGCAAGCCTACTTCGCGGAGCTCGAGGACGGGCTGGCACGCTACGGCAAGGACGAGCCGCGCGCGGTGCCGGAGGGTGGGACGCCACTCGTCGGCTTTGACCTCACCACGCACGCGGGGCACTTCCTCGGCTCCGGGCACAACCGCCTCGTGCTCTTCGAGAACGGGGGCGGCACTTGGGTCCAGGCGGCCGGCACGTGGGACCCGATGGCCTGGCACCTCAGCGCGGCGTACATGGTCGCGGGACGCGAGGCGCAGCAGGCGTTCTGGGGCAAGGGGGGCGTGGCGCGGCTGAGCATGCTGCACCAGATCGCACTGCGCGTGGCGGCGTGAGCGAAGCGGCACGCGTCGCCGGTGACGCGTGCAACGAGCTGGTGCCGGCTCGCCCTTTTGGGGGAGGCGACTCGCCTGACAGCGGTGACCGCCTGGCGAGGCGGTCACCGGTCGAGATCGATCACCGCGCTGCCCTGGAAGCGTCCGGCGCGCAGATCCTCCAGTGCGCGGCCGGCATCCGGCAGCGGGTAGGGGTGTACGTCGGTGCGTACCGGGACGCGAGGGGCGAGCGCGAGGAGCTCACGGGCGTCTTGGCGCGTGAGGTTGGCGACCGAGCGAACCGTGCGCTCGCCCCACAGGATGTCGTAGGGAAAGCTCGGAATGTCTGACATGTGAATCCCGGCGCACACGACCGTGCCGCCCCTGGCAAGCGCGCGCAGCGCGCCCGGAACGAGCTCCCCGGCGGAGGCGAACACGATCGCTGCGTCCAGCTCCTCGGGCGCTGGCGTGAGGGAGTCACCCGCCCACTCGGCACCGAGCTTGCGCGCCGAGTCCTGGCTCGCCTGATCGCCCAGGCGGGTGAAGGCGAACACGCGCCGACCCTGGAAGCGAGCGACCTGAGCGATGATGTGAGCCGAGGAGCCGAACCCGTAGAGGCCGAGCCGCTCGGAGTCGCCGGTCATACCAAGCGCCCGGTAGCCGATCAGCCCCGCGCACAGCAGCGGAGCGAGCTGGAGGTCGGAGTGGCCCTCGGGAAGCGCGAAGCAGTAGCGCTCGTCGGCGATCGTCGATTCCGCGTAGCCGCCGTCGATGTCCCGTCCGGTGAAGCGCGCGTCCTCGCACAGGTTCTCGCGCCCACTGCGGCAATAGCGGCAGCGACCGCACGTCCAGCCGAGCCACGGAATGCCGACGCGCGCGCCTATTTCGAGCGGCTCGGCGGTTTCCAGCGCCGCGCCGGCGCCTGCGCTCTCACCGCGACCGATCACGGTCCCGACGATCTGGTGGCCGGGGACGATCGGGGGGCGGGGAATCTCGACCTCCCCATCGAGCAAGTGCAGGTCCGTGCGACACACGCCGCACGCATGAACCCGCACCAGGAGCTGGCCGGGTCCGGGCTCGGGCTCGGGAAGCTCCGCGGCACGCAGAACGCCGGGTCCTTCGATCTGGATCGTCCGCACTCGTGGATCATGCCAGCGCGGAGAGGGCGGCGGTGCCTATGGGTCGCTGAGGCTTGGGGCGTATGTTGGTTGCGTGAGTGCGCTCGAGCAAGAGCTTTGCCTTCGCAACGGCCTGATGGTTTCGCTCAGGTCGGTGACGGGCGATGACGAAGCGGCGATCTGGGAGCTCCTAAGCGCCCTGTCGATCGACTCCCAGCGCTTGCGCTTCTTCGGCACGGCAACCAACCTGCGCGCGCAGGCTCACACCGGAGCCGGCGATGACATCGATCACCACGGGGTCCTGGCGAGCGCGCCCGGGCGGGGCGTCGTCGGCCACGCGATCTATGTACGTCTCCCGCGTTCTGAACGAGCGGAGGTTGCCGTCGAGGTGGCCGATGACATGCACCGCCTGGGACTGGCCACGCTGCTGGTGATTCACTTGGCCAAGTTCGCCGAGAGCAGTCAGATCACTCGCTTCTTCGCCGAGGTGCTACCCGAGAACCACGATATGCTCGCGATCTTCCGCGACGGCTTTGCAGCTGTGACCGTTAGCGGCCGGGACGAGACGAAGGTCGAGTTTCCAACCTCGGCCTGGCGTGCGGCACACGCGCGCTTCGAGGGTTGAGCCGCATCGAGTCTCGCCGCGAGAAGCCGCCTCTCGAGACCAAGGTCTTCACGCGGGAAAGTCCACTTCCTGGCAGCATGGGGCCACGATGACGACAACGAGCCATACCGCGGGCGCCGCCCTCAGCGAGAGCGAGCTGGATCTGATCGACCGCTACTGGCGCGCAGCCAACTACCTCTCGGTAGGTCAGATCTATCTGCTGGACAACCCGCTCTTGCGCGAGCCGCTGGCACTCGAGCACGTCAAGCCGCGCCTGCTCGGCCACTGGGGCACGACGCCGGGGCTCAACTTCATCTACGCGCATCTGAACCGGCTGATCTGCGCGCGCGACCTGAGCGTGATCTACGTCGCCGGTCCCGGTCACGGAGGCCCGGGCCTCGTGGCAAACACCTACCTCGAGGGCACCTACAGCGAGGTCTATCCGCACATCGGACGCGATGCCGAAGGGCTGCGGCGGCTGTTTCGCCAGTTCTCCTTCCCGGGCGGCATCCCCAGTCACGTGGCTCCCCAGACCCCTGGGTCGATCCACGAGGGGGGCGAGCTCGGCTACGCGCTCTTGCACGCCTACGGCGCCGCCTTCGATAACCCCGATCTACTCGTGTGCTGCGTGGTCGGCGACGGCGAGGCCGAGACTGGGGCGCTGGCCGCGAGCTGGCACGCCAACAAGTTCCTCAATCCCGCTCGCGACGGGGCGGTGCTCCCGATCCTGCACCTCAACGGCTACAAGATAGCCAACCCCACCATCCTGGCGCGCATCCCCGAGCAGGAGCTGCGCGCGCTGCTGGAGGGCTACGGGTACGCCCCGCGCTTCGTAGAGGGCTCAGACCCTGCGGCAATGCACGCGCTGATGGCGAGCACGTTCGACGAGGTGGCGCAGGAGATCGGCGCGATCCAGCGCGCCGCGCGCGATGGATCCGTGACCGAGCGCCCGCGCTGGCCGATGATCGTGCTGCGCACGCCGAAGGGCTGGACAGGTCCCAAGGTGGTCGACGGCCTGCCGGCCGAGGGCTCCTTTCGCTCCCACCAGGTTCCGCTGGCCAACCTCGCGCACAGCCCCGAGCACCTCGCCCAGCTCGAGGAGTGGATGCGCTCCTACCGGCCGCAGGAGCTGTTCGACGAGGCCGGGGCCCTGCGAGGAGAGCTGGCCGGCCTGGCGCCGCTGGGAGCTCGGAGGATGGGCGCCAACCCCCACGCCAACGGCGGCGTGCTGCTGCGCGACCTGGAGCTGCCCGACTTCCGAGCCTACGCGGCGGCCGTGCCCGAGCCGGCGCGCACCGCGAGTGAGCCCACGCGCGTGCTCGGCGCGTTCCTGCGCGACATCATGGCGCTCAATGCAGAGCACGCGAACTTCCGGATCTTCGGGCCCGACGAGACGGCGTCGAACCGCCTGAGCGCCGTCTTCGAGGCCACCGACCGCGCTTGGGAAGCGCAGACGCTGCCCACCGACGATCACCTGGCCGGCGATGGCCGCGTAATGGAGGTCCTCAGCGAGCATCTCTGCGAAGGCTGGCTGGAGGGCTATCTGCTCACCGGCCGCCACGGGCTGTTCAACTGCTACGAGGCGTTCATCCATGTGATCGACTCCATGTTCAACCAGCACGCCAAGTGGCTGAAGGTGACGCGGGAGATCGAGTGGCGGGCGCCGATCGCCTCGCTCAATTACCTGCTGACCTCGCACGTCTGGCGCCAGGATCACAACGGCTTCTCCCACCAGGACCCGGGCTTCATCGACCACGTCGTCAACAAGAAGGCCGAGATCGTCCGCATCTATCTACCCCCGGACGCCAATTGCCTGCTCTCGGTGGGCGACCACTGCCTGCGCAGCCGCGGCTACGTCAACGTGATCGTGGCCGGCAAGCAGCCGTCGCTGGACTACCTGAGCATGGACGAAGCGGTTGCCCACTGCACGCGCGGGCTGGGCATCTGGGACTGGGCCAGCAACGACCAGGGCGAAAAGCCCGACGTAGTGATGGCGTGCGCGGGGGACATCCCCACGCTGGAGACAGTCTCGGCGGTGGCCCTCCTGCGAGAGCACCTCCCGCACCTGCGGGTGCGGGTGGTCAACGTGGTCGATCTGATGCGCCTCGAGCCCGACACCGAGCATCCCCACGGCCTGCCCGACCCCGAGTTCGACGCGCTCTTCACAACCGACCGCCCGGTGATCTTCGCTTTCCACGGCTATCCCTGGCTGGTCCACCGCCTCACCTATCGCCGTGCCAACCACGCCAACCTCCACGTACGCGGCTACAAGGAGGAGGGAACGACCACCACCCCCTTCGACATGTTGATGCTCAACGACATGGACCGCTTTCATCTCGTCATAGACGTGATCGACCGCGTCCCGAGCCTCGGCTCGCGCGCCTCGGGGCTGCGCCAGCAGATGGTCGACGAGCGCCTGCGCCACCGCGCTTACACGCGTGAGGTGGGAGACGACCCACCCGACGTGCGGGACTGGACATGGCTGGCGGGCGCGGAGCCAGACCCCGGCGCGCGCGCCTGACGCGTGCGCGTTCTGGTCCTCGACGCCGGCTAGCGTGCGTGTTCTCGTCGTCAACGCCGGCTCCAGCAGCCTCAAGCTCAGCGTCCTCCAGGATGATCGACTGTGCGGCGCCAGGGAGCTGCCCGCTCGCGGCGCGAGCATCGACTCCGAAGAGGTTGCCGCGGCGGTGCTCGAGCTGGGTCCGGCGGACGCGGTGGGGCACCGAATCGTCCACGGCGGAGAGCGATTCATCGAGGCGGTGCGCATCAGCGACAACGTCCTCTCCGGGCTCTGGGAGCTGGCCGACCTGGCGCCGCTGCACCAGGCCAAGTCGATCGCGGCGCTGGAGGCCGTGAGCAGCGCTCGCCCGGATTGCCCCGCGGTGGCGTGCTTCGATACGGCCTTTCACGCAACCATGCCGTCAGGCGCCGCCACCTACGCGCTGCCCCATTCCTGGCGCAGGCGATGGGGGCTGCGGCGCTTTGGCTTTCACGGCCTCTCGCACGCCTACGCCGCGCGGCGGGCAGCCGAGCTGCTGGGGCGCTCACTCGATGGGCTGCGAATCGTCACCTGTCACCTCGGGGCTGGCGCGTCGCTCGCTGCGGTGAGCTCCGGGCGCTCGGTCGATACGACGATGGGCTTCACGCCACTGGAGGGCCTGGCGATGGCGACGCGCTCGGGATCGGTGGACCCCGGGCTGCTGCTCTGGCTGATCGAGCACACCGAGCTCGATCAGCGGCAAATAGCTCACGCGCTGGAGCACGAGTCGGGGATGCTCGCACTGGCCGGGAGCGCCGACATGGCCGCGGTGATCGAGTCCGCCGCTGGCGGCGACGCGCACGCGAGCCTCGCCCTCGAGGTCTACGTGCATCGCCTCCGCGCCGGCACCGCCGCGATGGCGGCGGCGATGGACGGCCTGGACGTAATCGTGTGGACCGGTGGCGTGGGTGAGCACGCACCCGCTGTTCGCGCCGGCGCAGCTGAGGGCTTAGGCTTTCTCGGCGTGGGCATCGACCACGACCGCAACCAGACCGCCCTTGGTGATCAGGACCTGACCGCTGACGGGGCGACGGTCCGCGCGCTGGTCATCAACGCCCGTGAAGACCTCGAGATCGTGCGTCAGGTCCGTGAGGTGCTCGCTTGAGCAACGCAGGCTGGCCACTTCCCGCGGAGCGGATCCCCTAACTGATCGCGACCATCCGCTCGATCGGCAGGCGCGCGCGCTGTGCGGTCTCGGGCGGGACCTTGACCTCGTGGACTGAGTCGCGCAGCGAGTCACGCAGCTTGGGCAACGTGATCATCTTCATGTAGCGGCAGTGCGCCGCCTCGTTGGCGGCGACGAACTCGACCCCTGGCGCGGCGCTACGCAGCGGATGGAGCATGCCCGTCTCCGTCGCGACGATCGCAGATCGTCCCCCCGCGCCGCCCGCTCCCCCACCCGCGGCGACCCCGCCCGTGCCCCCCGCCCCCACACCCGCGCCAGCCGCGCGCTCGCGGGCGTAGGCGAGCATCCCGCCGGTTGAGAGCATCTGCACACCGGCGGGGTCGAGATCGCCTGCGGCGACGTACTCCATCACGCTCGTCGAGCACCCGCACTCGGGGTGGATCAGGAAGTCAGCTCCAGGATGAGCGGCCCGCACGGCCGCGATGTCGGCAGGCCGGATGCCGGCGTGGACGTGACACTCGCCGTCCCAGACTCGCATCGATCGACCGATGACCTTCTCGACGTAGGCCCCGAGGAACATGTCGGGGCCGAACAGGATCTCAGTGTCCTCGCCATGCTCGCGGTAAATGTGCTGCACCACCTTCACAGCATTCGCAGACGTACAGCAGTAATCGGACTCAGCCTTGACCTCAGCCGACGTGTTGACATACATGACGACCACCGCGCCGGGGTGCTCAGCCTTCCAGTCGCGTAGCTGCCTGACGGTGATCGAGTCCGCGAGCGAGCAGCCGGCATCGAGGTCAGGGATCAGCACGCGCCTGTGCGGGCACAGGATCGATGCTGTCTCTGCCATGAAGTGCACGCCGCAGAACACGATCGTCTCGATGTCAGCGTTGGCACTCGCCGCCTGCTGGGAGAGCTCTAGCGAGTCCCCCACGTGGTCGGCCACGTCCTGGATCTCCGGGAGCTGATAGTTGTGGGCCAGGATCACGGCGCCGCGCTCACACGCCAGCCGCCGAACCTCATCCTGCATCGCCGGGATGCTCTCGAGCATCAATGGTGCCCCTGTCGCGAGCATCGGAAGGTTCATCGCAGCGATTGGCGGAGCAGTGAGATGACGGTGATTAGAGCGTTAGGGAAGATCGCGGTGGCAACGGTTCGAGGATCAAGCTGAGATCGAGGGCGGGGGCGCTGTGGGTGAGGGCGCCGACCGACACGAATTGTACGCCCGTGCTCGCTATCTCCTCGAGCGTCTGAAGCGTTATGCCGCCGCTTGCCTCGAGCTCCGCCCGGCCGCCCACGTGAAGCACAGCCGCGCGCAACTCGGCGACGGTCATGTTGTCGAGCAGGATTCGTGGCGCTCCCGCGCCAAGCGCCGCGTCCACTTCGGCCAGCGTCCGGCATTCGACCTCCAGCGGGACACCTGGCGCGTGTGCCCTGGCGCGCCTGACGGCCTCCCCCACACCGCCCGCCAGCGTGGCGTGGTTCTCCTTGATCAGGACGGCGTCGTAGAGGCCGGCCCGGTGGTTGGTCGCACCGCCTGCGGCGACGGCGGCCTTCTCCAGCGCCCGTAAGCCGGGCGTGGTCTTGCGAGTGTCGAGGATCCTGGCCCCCGTGCCTTCGACGGCCCTCACGCAGCGAGCGCTCAGCGTGGCCACACCCGACAGCCGCGCCAGGAAGTTGAGCGCCGTGCGCTCGGCGCCCAGGATCCCCCGCGCCGATCCCTCCGCGCTGAGCACCGCTCCTCCTTGTCGCCACTCGCCCCCGGGCGAGTGGCGCCGTAGCAATACCTCCGGGTCGAGCGCGCGAAAGGCCTGCTCGGCCGCATCGAGCCCGAAGATGACCCCTGGTGCCTTCTGGGTGATCCTCGCGCGCGCCCGGGCGCCGGCCGGGACCGTAGCCGCGCTCGTGATGTCGCCGGTCCCGAGGTCCTCGGCGAGTGCGCGGGCCACTGTCTCGCCAAGCAGAGCCTGAGTCAGAGTCTGAGTCTCGCTCACCGGACTCGCGAGCATACGGACACGGCTCGGGACTCCAGGCCCTGTCGCGCCTGGTCACGACCTGCCAGGCTTCGCTGATGCGCGTCGCCGCCGGGCTCATCAGCGTCGCCGTGATCTCGGTCCTGCTGGCCGAGTTCTTCGTCGTCTTCCTGCTGCCAAGACGTGTCAAGCGCGACCCCCGGATAGCGCGCGGTCTGCTGCGCGGCTTGTGGATCCCGTGGCGCGCGCTCGCGGCGCTCCTGCCGCGTGGAGGCTCTGACACGATGCTGGGCGTCTTCGGTCCACTCGGGCTCCTCGCCATCCTCGGGATGCTCAGCGCAGGGGTGATCCTGTGCTTCGGGGGGTTGCAGTGGGCTTTCTCCTCGCGCCTGGGGACCGCGCACCCCGCGGGGTTCTCGCAGGAGATCTACTTCAGCGCCGGAGCGTTCTTCAGCGCGTCCACTCCGTACCTACCTGGCGGCGGCGCGGGCAAGGCGCTGCAGATCGCCGAGGCGGCGACCGGATTCGGCTTCCTGGCGATCGCGATCGGCTATCTGCCGGCGCTCTTTCAGGCCTTCTCACGCCGCGAGATCGCTGTCTCGCGGCTCGATCCGCGCGCGGGCTCGCCGCCGAGCGCCGGCGCCCTGCTAGAGCGCGCCGGGCACCGCGGCGGGTGGGCCGAGCTTGACGAGTACCTGCGCGAGTGGGAGGTTTGGGCAGCAGAGCTGATGGAGACCCACCTCTCCTATCCGATCCTCGGGTACTTCCGCTCCCAGCACGTCAATCAGAACTGGCTCGCGGCGTTGACCACGATCGTCGACGCGTGCTCGTATGCGATCGCCTATGGCCCGGAGGAGGCGGTCGAGGCAGCCACGCTCACGTTCAGGATCGGTCGCCATGCTCTCGCCGACCTCTCCTATGCGTTCGGGTGCGTGCTGGAGCCCAACCAGGCGTTGGTCGCCGGCGAACGGCTCACCGGCGACGCTCTGAGCGACCTGCGTGCTGCGCTGCAGGAGGGTGGCCTGCACGCCGTCCAAAGCGATGAGGCAGCCGGGCGGCTGCGAACGCTACGCGCCGGCTACGAGCCGTACGCGCTCGCGATCTCCCGGCAGCTCGCGCTCGATCTTCCGAACTGGCTCGCGGGGGACGTGCGGGAGAACTGGCGTGCCGCCTCGCATCCTCGCCACAGCGACCGGCTGCTGCCTTGAGGGCCGCCGCTGGCGCCCCAGCCGGTAGGCTCCCGGCATGGCGCCATGGCTTCACCGCCGCAACGAGGAGGAGAAGGCCGCCGAGCAAGCGGAGCAGGAGGCGGCGCAGGAGGCCACTGAGGTTGCGCAGCAACGCGCGGTGCAGTCGCTTGCGCAGATCGAGGCCGGCGGGCTGCCAGTCGCCGCGCAGGAGCGCCTGCGCCAGCTCGCGGCGATCGAAGGCAAGCCTGAGCTGTTCAGCAGCGACCTGTCGGTACAGGAGTTCACGCTGCTCGCCGGACTGCACGTTCAGCCCCTGACGCAGGTGATGGGCTCCTCGATCTACAACGTCGGCTGGCAGCCCGTCTACTACAACGTGCCGACCGAAGTCAGCGTGCTCTCCGGGGCCTACAACGAGTGTCGCCGGCTCGCCCTCGGCCGGCTGCTCGAGGAGGCCGGGCTCGCAGCGGCGGACGCGGTGGTCGGCGTCAGGATCGAGGAGGGGTCCCACGACTGGGCGGCCCGCGCGATCGAGTTCGTCGCGGTGGGAACCGCCGTGCGTCTTGCGCCCCACATGCGTCATCCCGACGGCGGCACCGTGCTCACCGATTTGACTGGCCAGGAGTTCGCTCAGCTTTGCAGAGTAGGCGTGCGGCCGATTGGGATCGCTGCCCACACCAGCGTGCACTACGTGCCCGCGTCGTGGCAGACCGCGCGGGCGACAAGCGGTGGCTGGAGCGGTGCCTCGTGGGTCAATCAGGAGCTTTCAGACTTCACAGCCGGCGTCTACGCGGCGCGGGAGAAAGCGGTCAGCGCGACGGTCCGGGAGGCACGCGAGCTGGGCGCCGACGGGCTCGTTGGGGTCCAGATCCGCGAGCATGCGCGCACCCACTCGGTCAAGCGGGGCATGATCGACTGCGAGGACCTCGAGGTCACCTTCCATGTCATGGGCACAGCGATTCGCGAGGACCCTGCACTTGCCGGCCGTCAAGCGATGACCAAGCCGACCAGCATCCTCTCGCTGCGCTGAAGCCAATGCCGACCAGCATCCTCTCACCGCGCCGCGCCCTCACGCCTTCGCACCTCAAACGCCAAGAACACAGAAACGAGAGTTAGCAATGGCCTACGACCCCAGTAGCACCGAGGGCGTGCCCGAGTCGGGCCGCCAGCGCATCGACCAGAACAAGACGGGTCTGTATACAAGCGATTTGTCAGTCAACGAGTTCCTGCTGGTCCGCCACGCCGGCTTTCAGCCGCTCGGCCTGGTGATGGGCTCGAGCATCTACCACATCGGCTTTCAGCAGGCACAGTGGAAGCAGAGCCAGGAGATGCAGGTGCTCTCCCAGGCGATGTACGAGGCCCGCGAGCTCGCGATGACGCGCATGGAGGAGGAGGCCGACCAGCTCGGCGCCGACGGCGTCGTGGGTGTACGCCTGAACATCGGTCGCTACGACTGGGGTCAGAACATGGCGGAGTTCCTCGCCATGGGAACCGCTGTCAAGCACCGCGACGGCGAGCTGCACCGGGCTCCATCCGGCCGGCCCTTCACATCCGATTTGAGCGGCCAGGAGTTCTGGGCGCTGCTGCAGACCGGCCACCGGCCCGTGGGCATGGTGATGGGCTCGTGCGTGTTCCACGTCGCGCACCAGAGCTGGCGCCAATCGATCGGAAATACCGGCCGCAACGTCGAGCTGCCCAACTTCACCCAAGCGCTCTACGACGCGCGCGAGCTCGCGATGGAGCGGATGCAGGCCGAGGCACTCGAGGCCAAGGCCGAGGGCATCGTCGGCGTCGACATCCACGAGAAGAGCCACGGCTGGGGCAGCCACGTGATCGAGTTCTTTGCGATCGGCACCGCGATCATCCCGCAGGAGGGCGCCGAGGATCACGTCATCCCCGACCCCCAGACGGTGCTCGACCTCGCGTAGCTCGAGCGCAGCCGCCCGGCTGCAGGACGAATCAGATGACTTGAGCCGGCGGCCCGCAGGCTCGCCGGCTCAGCGCGCCGCGTTCAGCAGGTAGGCGCGCACGAAGCCGTCGAGGTCGCCGCCCAGCACCCGCGCCGCGTCGCCCATCTCGTAGTCGGTGCGGTGGTCCTTGACCATCGTGTAGGGGTGCAGCACATACGAGCGGACCTGCGAGCCGAAGTTGACATCCTGGGCCTCGCCCCGCTCGCGGGCGATTTCCTCGCGGCGCTCGCGCTCCTGGCGCTCGAGCAGCTTGGAGCGCAGTACCGCCATCGCCTCCGCCCTGTTGGATGACTGCGAGCGCTCGTTCTGGCATTGGGCGACGATCCCGGTCGGGCGGTGGGTGATCCGTACGGCCGAGTCGGTCTTGTTGACGTGCTGGCCTCCGGCGCCGCTGGCTCGGTAGGTGTCGACCTGCAGGTCGTCGTCGTCGATCTGGACCTCCGCCATCTCCGCCACGACGGGCGAGACCTCGACGCCGGCAAAGCTCGTCTGGCGGCGGTTGGCCGAGTCAAACGGGGACAGGCGCACCAGCCGGTGGACTCCCTTTTCGCTGCCGTAGAGCCCGTACGCGTTCTCGCCCCTGGCGCGGAACATTGCCGACTTGACCCCTGCCTCCTCGCCGGGTGAGGCCTCCAGCAGCTCGACTTCGAAGCCGCGCCTCTCCGCCCAGCGCATCTCCATCCGCAGCACCATCTCCGCCCAATCTTGTGCGTCGGTTCCGCCCGCGCCGGCGTTGACGGTCACCAGCGCATCGCCCGCGTCATAGCGCCCGGAGAAGAGCCGCTCCTCCTCGAGTGACTGAAGACGCTCTCCGACGGTGCGCACCTGCTCCTCCAGCTCCGCGGAGATCTCGGGGTCCTCCTCGGCTAGCTCGGCGAGCGGTCCGAGATCCTCCACGTCGCGCTGGAGCGAACGGTAGGCGCTCAGCTTCCTACTGGCCCTCGCGTGATCGGCGCTGAGCGCAGCCGCGCGTTCCTGATCCTCCCAGAACCCGGGCGCTCCCATCTGCGCCTCGAGCGCACTCGAGCGCTCCTGCAGTGAAGCCGGGTCAAAGATAATCCGCGAGCAGCTTGAGCTGAGCGCGGATCGCCGCAAGGCGCTGAGAGAGCGGCTCTGAAGGGGCGCTTGCCATCCGTGGGGAGGCTAGCGGATCGTGGTGCGCTTCATACGCTGATACCAGCATCGCGTACGCAGCGCCTCACGGCGAGGCGAAGCCCTTGCCGGTCAGCGTCGAGATGTCGTTGCTGAGCCCGATCACGGCAACGATCACGACCAGCACGAACCCGACCAGGCCGGCGCGCTCCATCACCTCGAACGGGATTCGCCGCCGCCTGAGCTTCTCGGCCAACGCCCAGAACACGTGCCCTCCGTCGAGCGGCAGGAACGGGAAGAGGTTGATGACGGCCAGCGAGAGGGAGATCAGGGCGAGCGTGATGAGTGCCTCGGTGGTGTTCGACGCGAATCGCTGCTGGGTGACCTTGAAGCCGCCGACGATGCCGTGGAGCTGCTTGCGTACCTTGGGCTCGAACAGATGAGCGATCACAGACACCGTCTGCGTGGTCCTCGACCACATCGAGCTGACGCTGAACGACGCGGCCTGCCCGACTCCGACGGGCTTCTGGACACTGCCGAACTCGAACCCGAGCTCGGGCTTGGAATCCGCCGAGCTGTAGCGCGGGCGAAGCTCGAAGCTTCTCAGCCGGCCGGCGCGGCGCACGACCACCCGCGCGGGGGTGGCGGCCAGGCAACCATCGACCTGGGCGCCGGCGCAGCGGTGCGTCGCGAGGCGGCGCGCGATCGCATCGACCGAGCCCTTGACGCCATCGACCGAGACAATCTGATCGCCCGCCCGCAGAGCGCTCGCCGCCGGCGTCGATTTCGTGACGGCGACGACGCGCTTTGTCGAAACCGCCTGCCCATTTGCCAGAGACAGCGCCCACAAGAGCCCGAACGCGATCAGCAGGTTCACCGCCGGTCCGGCGAGGATCACCACGATCCGCTTCCACGCCGGCTGGTTGTAGTACGCGCGCGGGATGAGCTCCGCCGGGATCTCCTCGTGGGGGTTCATGCCGGTGATCTTCACGTAGCCCCCGAACGGAAACGGCCCGATTCCATACTCCGTCTCGCCGTGGCGAAACTTGACCAGCATCGGCCCGAAGAACAGCGAGAAGCGCTCGACGCGCATCCCGACCGCCTTGGCGACGGTGAAGTGGCCCGCCTCGTGCAGGATGACGAGCGCGACGATGCCTAGAAACGCGAGCACATAGGACATGGGGCTTACAGTGTGTCAGCCGCGCTTATGTGGAACGTCAAGCCGTGGCTCGCGCGGCTGTCAAGCCCCCGGCGTGCGGCGGTCAAGCCGGCGCCCGCGCGGCCACGAGCTCGCTGGCCGCCCTGCGCGCCTGGCCGTCGGCTCCGGCGAGCGAGTCGAACGAGTGAACATGCTCTGCCGGCAGGCGGGCGAGTGCCTCTTCGATCACGGCTGGAATCTCGAGGAATCGCAGCCGGCCGCCCAGGAACGCGTGCACCGCCACCTCGTTGGCCGCATTGAGCGTGCACGGCGCGGTCCCCCCGGCGCGGGCGGCCTCGCGCGCGAGCGCGAGGCAGGCGAACGTGTGCTCGTCCGCGGGCTCGAAGCTCAGCGTGCCGAGCGAGATGAGGTCGAGCGCCTTCACCGGCACGTCGACGCGCTCGGGAAGGTGCAGCGCGTAGGAGATCGGGACGCGCATGTCTGGGTAGCCGAGGTGAGCGAGCGTGGCGCCGTCGCAGAGCTGGATCAGGCTGTGGATGATCGATTGGGGATGGACTACCACGTCGATCTGCTCATACGGGGTCCCGAACAGGTGATGGGCCTCGATCAGCTCCAGCCCCTTGTTCATCAGCGTCGCTGAGTCGATCGTGATCTTGCCACCCATCTCCCACGTGGGGTGGGCAAGCGCCTGCTCCACGGTGACGTCCCTGAGCTCCGCCGCGCTGCGCCCGCGGAAGGGACCGCCCGAGGCCGTGAGGATCAAGCGCTCGACGGTTCCGGGACGTTCGCAGACCAGGAGCTGATGCAGCGCGGAATGCTCTGAGTCCACCGGGATGATCGCCGCGCCCGTCGCCTGCGCCAGAGCGGTGACGAGCTCACCGCCGACGACCAGCGACTCCTTGTTGGCCAGCGCGAGGTCGATCCCCTCCCCCAGCGCGGCGACGGTTGGGACGAGACCCGCCGAGCCGACGATCGCGTTCAGGACAAGATCGCAGTCGGACTCGGTGATCAGCCGCACGATCCCGTCGGGGCCCGCGAGCACCTCGCCGTCGGTCCACGCTTCACTCGCGCGAGCGCCGGCATCCGGGTCGGCGAGCGCGATCCGCTTCACGCCGAGCGCCCGCGCCTGTGCCACCAGTGGCTCCCAGGCATCAGCCGCGCTCAACGCGACGACTTTCAAGTCGTCCGGGGAGCACGAGACGACGTCGAGCGCCTGCAAGCCGATCGAGCCCGTGGAGCCGAGGATGACCAGGCGGCGCGGCATGCCCCGAAGTCTAGGATCGCAGCGCGGCGAGCGCCGGCAGCTCTCCGGGATCGACGCCCGCGAGCACCTCGATTACAAACGGTGGCCGATCCCAGAGTGGCAAGGCGATCGAGCCCCTGGCGCGGCCCCGGGCCTCGAGCGAGTAGCTCGACCTCGACCTCGACCGCTCGGTAGGTGTCGATGGCGCGGCGATCCCGGGTCACCAGGGAGTCGAAGTGGCGATACAGTCGCTCAGTGCATCACCCCGGCCCAGATGTAGTAGCCGGCGACGACTGTGAAGATCACGCCGTCGAGGCGATCGAGCGCACCACCGTGTGAGCGGAACAGGGTGCCAGCGTCCTTCGTCCCCGCGTCGCGCTTGACAACCGACTCGAATAGGTCCCCGAGCGGACCCAGGACCGCGACCGCGAGACCGAGCAGCAATGCATCCCCCTGCGTGAGCCAGCTCTCATAGAGCCCGGCGAAGAACACCGCCAGCACCGCGATCAGCATCCCGCAGAACAGTCCCTCCACTGTCTTGCTCGGCGAGATCTCCGCCGCCAGCGGGCGGCGGCCGAACAGGCGCCCGCCGATGTATGCGCCCGTGTCACCGAGGAAGGTTCCCAGCAGTACGTCGATCATCACCGCGCCGCCGTGATGAAGCTGGCGCAGCAGCTCGGCGTGGGCGAATGCGAAGCCGATCCAGTACACGCCGAGCAGAGTGCCCGCGATCGCGATCGTGGCTTCTCGATGCTCGGCGCGTGCGACGACGAGCACGATCAGCAACGGCACCGCCGCGAGCGCCACCTCCAAGACGTCTTTCTGGCTTCCGTAATGCGCCGCCAGCACCATCCCGGCGAGCGCCAGGAAGCCGACCGCGGGCATCGGCTTCCACCGCCCGAGCATCCGGTAGAGCTCGTGCAGGCAGACCCAACCGATCGCGATCATGAAGAGCGCGAACGCAAGGCCGCCGAGATCCACGAACAGAACAGCGACGAACGCGGCCGGAATCGCGACCAGGATCCGGGACAGCAGCTCCGAGCGTGGGCCCTGACGCCCGGCACGTGGCCGGCGCTGGGCGCGCGGCGCACCCCGAGCCGAGGGACCCTCCCGCTCTCCTCGTGGCCGTCCCGAGACCCCGGCACGTGGCCGTCCCGCGGGCCCAGCACGTGGCCGTCCCGCGGGCCCAGCTCTTGGCCGACGCGCCGATGGCATCCCTACCTGCCCCCGAAGCGCCGCCTGCGGGCGGCGAACTCCTGCAGGCTCTCCTCGAACGCCTGGCGCGAGAAGTCCGGCCAGAGCTCCTCGCGGAACACGAGCTCCGAGTAGGCCGCCTGCCAGAGCAGGTAGTTTGAGATTCGCCGTTCGCCGCTGGTGCGAATGATCAGATCCGGATCATGCATGTCGGGTGCATACAGGTGCGCGCGGAAGTCCGCTTCGGTGCCTCCGGTAAATGCTCGCGCCGCGTCGAGGATCTCGGCGCGCCCGCCGTAGTTGAAGGCGACGAACAGGGTGATCCGGGTGTTGGCCTTGGTCGTCGCCTCCGCCCAGGCCATCCTCTCGACAAGCTCCACGGGTACCGGCTCGCTGCGACGGCCGATGAAGCGCATCCGCACCCCCTCAGCGTCCAACTCGGGGGTTTCGTTCTCGATCCGCCGTCCGAACATCTCCATCAACCCTGAGACCTCCTGCTCGGAGCGGGTCCAATTTTCCGTCGAGAACGAGTACACCGTCAGCTCCTGGATCCCGAGCTGCACCGCATCGCGCAGCCGCGCCTTGACGACCTCCGCGCCAGCCTCGTGCCCGGCCATCGCCGGCAGGCCACGACGCCTCGCCCAGCGGCCGTTGCCGTCGGTGATGATCGCGACGCAGCGGGCCCAGGACCCGTCCACGGACCCCGCCACGCCCATTACACCTCCAGGATCTCTGCTTCCTTGTGCCCCAGCACCTCGTCGAGCTCGGTGATTCGTGCATCGGTGAGCTTCTGAAGCTCCACCTCCGCGCGGTGCTCGTCGTCAGAGCCTGTCTCGCCCGCCTCTTTGAGCTCGCGCAGATCGTGCATCACGTCGCGGCGGACGTTTCGCACGGCGATCCTTCCCTCTTCGGCGATCGTACGAACCACCTTCACGAGCTGCTTGCGGCGCTCCTCGGTCAGCTCGGGAACGAGGAGCCGGACCAGGTGCCCGTCGTTGGAGGGCGTGAGCCCGACGTCGGACTCGATGATCGCGCGCTCGATTGCCTTGATCGAGCTGCGGTCATAGGGCTGAATGCTCAACAGCCGCGGCTCGGGAGCGGTGATCGTTGCGAGCTGGCGCAATTGCGTGGAGGTCCCGTAGTAGTCGACAGTGATGCGGTCGAGCAGCGCCGGGCTGGCGCGTCCTGTCCGCACCGAGCCGAACTCGTGGCGCGTGGACTCCAGCGACTTGACCATGCGCTCGCGCGCGTCCGCCAAGAGCTCGTCGATCATCTCTGAGGTCATGTCATCACCAGCGTGCCGACTCGCTCGCCGGACACTATCTTGTCGATGTTGCGCCCGTCGGCCATGTTGAAGACCACGATCGGCAGGTTGTTGTCCATGCACAGGGCTAGCGCGGTCGAGTCCATCACGGCAAGTCCACGGGTTAAGGCATCCTTGTGGGTGATCTGCGGAATGAACTCCGCGTCGGCGTAAACGGCCGGGTCCGCGGTGTAGACGCCCTGGACCCCGTTCTTGGCCATCAGGACGATCTCAGCGTGGAGCTCCGCCGCGCGCAGCGCCGCGGCCGTGTCGGTGGTGAAGAAGGGGTTGCCAGTTCCCGCCGCGAAGATCACCACCCGTCCCTTCTCCAGGTGGCGCATCGCCCGCCGGCGGATGTAGGGCTCGGCGATCTCGGAAATCGTGATCGCCGACTGTACTCGCGTTGCAACGTCCTGCTTCTCGAGCGCGTCCTGCAGCGTCATCGCGTTGAGCACCGTCGCGAGCATCCCCATGTAGTCTCCCGTCGCCCGATCCATTCCGCGCGCCGCCGCCGCCAGCCCCCGGTAGATGTTTCCGCCGCCGACGACGATTGCGACCTCTACTCCCCGCTGCCGAACTGCCGCGACTTCGCGGGCGATCGCTTCGACACGGGCTGGATCGGTTCCGTATTGGAGATCGCCCATCAACGCCTCTCCCGACAGCTTGAGCAGCACGCGCTCGTAAGCCGGGGGCGTCGCCGGCGGGCCCGGGCTCACGCAGCCGCCTCAGCCGCCGACCGCAAAGCGAGCGAAGCGGCGGATCACGATGTTCTCTCGCGTTTCGCTCGACAGCGCCGCACGGAGCTCCTCGATCGTCTTGCCCTCGTGCTTGTCCTCGTTTACATGCGTCTGGCGCAACAGCACAACCTCGTCCAACCATTTGTCGAGCTTGCCCGAGACTACCCGCTCACGCACGTTCTCCGGACGGTCGGCCGCCTGCTCGGTGGCGATCCGCTGCACGCGCTCGCGGTCCTCGGCGGGCAGCTCGTCCTCGGTGACCGCCAGCGGCGCCGCCGCCGCGATATGCAGCGCGAGGTCCCGCGCGAAATCGACGAACGTGTCGTTGCGGGCCACGAAGTCGGTCTGGCAGTTGACTTCGACCAGCACTCCGATCTTGCTACCCGCGTGGACATAGCTCTGCACCGCTCCCTCGCCTGCCGGCGCACCGGCGCGCTTGGCAGCCTCGTCCTCCCCGCGTGCGCGCAGGATCTCCGCCGCCTGCTCGATCTCGCCGTCCGCTTCCACCAACGCCGCCCGGCATGCCATCACTCCCGCGCCGGTTCGGTCGCGCAGGGCCTTGACCTCCTTTGCACTGACCTCGCTCATGGGTTGCGCACGGGCGGCTCGTCGGTAGCGGACGGCCCGCTGGCCGAAGGCGGTGGCTCATCCGGCGGGGACGGTGGCTCATCCGGCGGGGACGGTGGCTCGGCAGCGGCGGGCCGAGGCTCCGCCGCCGGGGGCGGTGGCTCATCCGGCGGGGGCGGTGGC
>JALYUQ010000079.1 GCA_030853685.1 Actinomycetota bacterium
GCGCCCAGCACGTCGATCCGCGCCGCTCTCGCCGCCGGCGCCACCGCCGCCAGCACGCCCGCGAGCAGTCCCACCGCCAGCAGGCCCACCACCTGAGCCCACGGGACCGCGAATACCACCCCCTCGCTGCTCAGTGCGCGGGTGACGATCCAGGCGAGGAACAGCCCGAGCAGGACGCCGACGACAGAACCGAGCGCCGCGGTCATCACGCTCTCGTCGCGGATCAGGATCCGGGCCTGGCGCGATGTCATCCCGAGCGCGCGCAGCATCCCGAGCTCACGCGTCCGTTCGTGGATCGATAGCGTCAGCGTGTTGACGATCCCGAGCAGCGCCATCAGCACGCTCATCGCCAGCAGCGCGTAGAACAGGAGCAGGATGCTGTTCACGCGCCCGGATACCGTGCTGCGAAGCTGGTTCTCCGACCGTGCCACGACGCCCGGGAAGGCGCTCAAGTCCTGGTTCAGCGCCGAGGCGGCTTGCGCTCGGTTGGCACCCGGGGCGAGCTTGACGAACACCTCCTGCAGGCGCGTCTGATGAAAGATCGTGTCGAAGGACTCGATCGGCAGCGCAAGGCCGCCCAGCAGCGCGCGGTCGGCATAGATCCCGCGGACGGTGAGGGTGATCCGGCGGCCGGTCTCCGTTCTGAGGCTGGCCTGATCGCCGACCTTCAGATGGGCGCTGCGCGCGGTGTCCTGCTCGACGATCGTGTCCGCGGGCGTCAGGTCCTCCAGCGTTGCCCGCGACCCGTCGATCCAGTGAAAGCGGTAGACACTTCCAATCGTCGTCGGGTCAAAGCCCTCCGCCGTCACCTCTCCCGCACCGGCCAGATGGGCGCTCGCGGTCTTCAGGCTGGAGATGGCGAGCAGGCCCGGCACGCCCGCCACCGCGCGCGCGCTGGCAGCCGGGATCGAGCTGGTTCCGTCTTGGCTCTCGACCGTGAAGTCCCCGAGGAACGTTTGCTTGATGATCGCGCTGGTCGACGCGCGCAAGCCGCTCGCGTAGACGGTCACGAACAGCACGAGCGCGAGGCCAATCATCAGCGAGGAGGCGCTGACCGCCGTGCGGCCGGGGTTGCGAGTGGCGTTCTCACGCGCGAGCCGGCCGAGGATCCGGCCCCTGCGCTCCAGCGGCCAAGCGATCACGGCGGTGAGGCGGCGAACGGTCAGCGGGGTCGTGAGGACGATCGCCAGCACGAGCAGCACGGCCCCCACGGCGCTGGCTTCCAGGCGCGTTCCGGTCGAGCCCGAGCTGAGGAACACGAGCGCCAGTCCCGCGATTCCCAGCACCGCGGCCGCCAGGGCTGTCGGCCACGTTCGGCGCGATGCCGGCGTGCTCGGCGCCGCGCTCTCGCGCAGCGCCTCCAACGGCGCGACGCGCGTCGCACGCAGCGCCGGCACCAGGCCCGCCGCGACCGTCACGAGCACTCCCACACCCAGTCCCACGACGATTGTGCGTGCCTCCAGGACCAGACCGGTGGAGGGAAGCTCGAACCCGGCCCCGCTCAGCAAGGCCCGGATCGCGCCGGCTGCGAGCAAGCCTCCCCCGAGTCCGGCGAGCGATGCGAGCGCGCCGATTGCGGCAGCTTCGATCAGCACCGAAGCGAGGACCTGGCGGCGAACGGCCCCCAGCGCGCGCAGCAGCGCGAACTCCCGCGAGCGCTGCGCGATCGTGATCGAGAAGGTGTTGAAGATCACGAACGCGCCGACGAACACAGCGATCAGCCCGAACGCGAGCAGCCCGTCGGTGAGGATCTGAAGCTGGCTGGACAGCCGCCCCGCGTCGCTGTCGACCTGGGCCTGCGCGGTTCGCGCGACGAGCTCGGGGGAGAGCAGGGGTCCGATCTCTGCCAGGAGCGTGCTACGGGAGGCGCCCTTGGCGCCCGCGACGAAGATCAGGTCGACCCGCCCCTGCTTTCCGTACAGGATGCGAGCCGTCGAGAGATCGAACATCGCAAAGCTCGCGCCGCCCAGCGACGCACCGCCGAGCGCCACGATCCCTGATACCTTGAAGCGCTGCACCGGTTCGCCAGTGACGATCGGGATCTGGTCCCCGACGCGGTATCCCTGGCTGTTGGCCGTCGCTTGATCGATCGCTACCTCGTGTGGGCCTCGCGGCCGCCCACCGTTGACGAAGCTCATGCCCGTGAAGGGAGGTGGCAAGTAGGAGATCGCGAGCGTGGGGGATCCAGTGGTCTTGAGCACCTGGCCGTGGCGCCCGACGATCGTCGCGACATCGGAGATCTGGCCGTAGGCCGCCTTCACGCCGGGCAGCCTGCGGATCTTCGCAACCAGCGCGGTGTGCGTGACCGCCGGTGCGCCGGAGGGCGAGGACGTGTTCTCCCGGCTGGAGACGATCAAGTCCGCCCCCCCGGCGGTGTCGCTGAAGAGCTGATGGAAGGCGGCGCCGATCGTGTCCGTGAAGACGAACGTCCCGCAGATCATCGAGACCCCGACGAACACCGCCAGCGCTGAGAGCGCCACGCGCCGGCGCCGGGCGATCAGGTTGCGCAGCGAGAACTGGAGTATCGGGTAGTGCTCGGG
>JALYUQ010000084.1 GCA_030853685.1 Actinomycetota bacterium
CGGCCAGCTCGTGCTGAAAGGTCGACCAGGCGCCACGGTAGGCCGACGTCCACCACCGGCCGGTAGTCCCGCTCGCGGTCCGCACGGCGAACGTAACCGGGGTGCTCCCGCCCAGCGTCTTGGCCCAGTTCGGCGCGGTGAAGCCGGCAAAGATGCGCAGCTTGACCGCAAGCGGATGCGTACGGTGGGCCAGGTTATAGGCGCTGACCGCGGCCAGCGAGCGCTCAAGCGGGGCGAATGTGAAGTGGCTCGGGCTGGGCTCCAGCTGCGCCCAGGACTCGTTGACGACGAAGCCCGAGAACGCCGCCGCGTAGAGCGCCACCTCGTCCGGAGTGGCGGTCGGCCACGGCTGGCGGAGCGTGTACGGAACCTGCGTGCCCTTGTCGACCAACCCGACGATCTGCGCCTTGACCCCCGACCGGGGCGTGACGTGGCGCCGGGTCAAGCTCGCGTGCTCGCCCTTGGCGTTAATCGAGTGATGCCCCGCAGCCGCTGAGGCCCCGCCGCCGCGCAGGCCAAAACCAAGCGCAGCAACCAGCGCGCACAGAACGGCGACCGCTCCGAGAAGCCGTGACCGATGGAGATGATCAAAGTCGCGCATACCGGCTCATAGAACACGTCGCCGGTACAACAGTTGCGCAGACGGTTGTGTGCCGAGAACGCTGAAGGAGGATTGATGTAGAAGGCGATACCGACGGATGCGGTGCTGCGCGAGAGATGAAGGAGCCAGGCCCTTGGTCTGGTGGCCCTTCGCGATCGCCCTACAGGGGGAGATCGCAAACCACCGCCGGGTGCGCCGGTCAAGAGCCGGGGTGCTGAGCGTCGCGGAAAAGGCGCGCCGCCGCGCGTCAGGTATAGATCACGAAGGCGAGCGAAAGCGACCACCGATGAAGTGTCGAAAGCGTATCGGCGACATCCAAGACCGGGGTCGAATCGTTGCCCGTCGACGGTTTGAGTGACCGGTCGGTTTGACCGGTGCAGCGTTCCGGGTCATGTGGTCTTCTGCTCCTTGGGGGCGCTGCGTGCGTCGAGCTGTAGTTCGCGCTCGGCGCCGGGCGTGCCTGCGTCAAGCTCGCGGCTGCGCTCGCGCTCGGCGTTGAGCTCCATGCCGAGCAGCAGCGCGGTGTTGGTGATCCACATCCATACGAGGAACGCCACCAGGCCACCGAGGGTGCCGTAGGTCTTGTTATAGGAGCCGAAATTCGCCACATAGAGCGCAAACGCCGCCGACGCGACGAGCCACACCACCAACGCGAACAGAGCGCCAGGCGCGACCCATCGAAAGCCCGCGAGTTTCACGTTGGGCGCCGCGTAGAACAGCACCGAGAACATCGCAATCAAAACGATCACCAGGACCGGCCACTTAGCGATGTTCCAAATGCTCACTGCCGTCCCACCGACGCCGAGCGGCCCGGCTACGGCCGTGACGATCGGGCCGGTGAGCACCAGCGCGAGCGCCACCAGCAACAGCAGCACCAGCATCACCAGCGTGACGAGCACCTGCAACGGGCGTAGCTTCCAGATCGGTCGCCCCTCGGGCGTCTCGTAGATGACGTTGGAGGCGCGCATGAACGCTCCCACGTAGCTGGATGCCGACCATAGCGCTGCGAGGAGACCGACGATCCCCATCACGCCCGCCGTCCCCTTGTGCGCGGTTATCGACTTGATTGGCCCCGCGAGGGTCTGCGCCGCCGAACTCGGACCAAGCTTGGTGACGATCTGGGTGATCGACTTGGTCGTTGACACCGGGTCGCCCAGCAGGCCGATCAACCCGACGAGCGCGATCAGCGCCGGAAATAGCGCCAGCAGACCGTAGTAGGTCAGCGCCGCGGCCCAGTCGCTGAGGTTGTCTTCGCTGAATTCGGTGATCGTCCGCTTCAGCGTCGCGAACAGCGACGTGCCTTGGGCCGTACCGCCGGGGCGGTAGTCGTGGCGGCGCTGCCCGTCGACGTGATTCCGCGAAGGGCTGCTCATAGTCCGAGCTTTCCGCCCATGCCGCCGAGCATCTCTCTTGGATCGATACCGATCTGCCCGAGCAGACCGCTGTGCTGCTCGGGGTCGACCTGGTCGGGAAGCTGCTGGTCGGCCTGCTGGGCTTGCTGATGATCGCCGCGGTCTCGCAGCATCTGCAAAATCTGCTCCTTTGGGATCTCCACGATTCCTCCTCTTCTATCGACGTTGAGTTGGTGGCCTTCCTCGATGGCCCATCTTTCGGACGCGTCCTTACGGCTAGCGCTGTCGTCGACTTCGATCCGCTCCTTGCGGATCTGCTCCGATACCTCGTGCTCGTCTTTTTTCGATGTCCTTGCCCAGGCGACACGCGGCTCCTTAGGAAGTGCGCTTCTCGACCACCGGGACCTCCTGGTACAGGATAACTGGGACATTTGTCCTACTAAGTACCCCGCGGCATCAGATCTAAACCTACTTCCGTGGGAATCTAGGCATTATCCGGGACATCACGTACCGTCCTGACTGATAGTCTTCAGGGTCGGGTAGTAGCGCCAGATCATGGTCGCGCCCGCGAAACCGGAAGCCGATGGCATGACGTCCCAAGCAAGCTCGGCGGTTCCGCGCGCCGACGCCCTCGCCAGCCGCCAGCGAATACTTGAAGCCGCGTCGACGTTGGTTGGCGATCGGCGTGTCACGATGGCCGAGATCGCCGCCGCCGCAGGTGTCGGACGCTCAACGCTATACCGCCACTACCCCACCCGAGAGGCGCTTGACGAGGCTCTACATGGGCCTGGACCTGGGCCTGGGCCGAGCCAAGCCACGGCAGACAACGCGTCCTCGGTCAGCTGGCGCGTAGCGACGATGCCGTTCTTGTCCCCCGGACAATTAGGACGTGAGCGTCCGCTGACGCTAGAGGTCACGCGCATCCTCGACGAGGTGCCACCGCACCTAGTTCCAGACCAGCTCGTGGCCGAAGCCCGGCGCGCCGCCGGCGTGGCGGTCGCGCTATATGTCGTCGACATCGACGGTTCGCACCTGCTGCGCCTCGCTGGTTCGGAGGAGTTCCCAGAGCAAGTGGACGCGCCACCCGCGATCGGGCCCGAGATCGTCCCCGAGGGACTACCCGAGTTTTTCGCACGTCTGCAACAACGGCTCCCGGGCTGCTTCGCCGAGCCACTCTGGCTGCGCGGGCGCGTGCTCGGCCTACTGCTGTGCGTCGGAACGCCCGTCGCGTCGCTCGAGGACATCGCCAAGCAAGGCGCCGCCGCGCTCGAGCTCGCCAATGACTACACCGACTTCATCGAAGCCGCACGGCGACGCAAGCCGACTACGGCCGCCGCGGAGATCCAGCAGAACCTCTTCCCGCCCCGCATCGCGCGGATCGCCGGCGCTCAGCTCGCGGGGGTTCTACTTCCCAGCTACGAAGTCGGCGGCGATTGGTTCGACTTCGTAGAGAACCGCGACGGCGCTTGGCTGGCGATCGCCGACTCCGCCGGCAAGGGCCCCACGGCCGCCGGCCTGGGGGCGGCTGCCCTTGGCGCGCTGCGCGCCGCTCGGCGCAGCGGTCAGAACCTCGAGCAGGCGCTGGTGAGCATGGATGAGACGGTCCGAGAGCTCGGCAATCCGGATTTCCACGTAACCGCGCTCGTCGGCCGCTGGCGCGCCGCCACCATGACGTTCACCTGGGTCAACTGCGGCCACCCGCCCGCGTACCTCGTCAACGCCCAAGGTGAACTCATAGAGCTACGGGGAGCGGAGCACACAGCGCTCGGCGCCGGGCCGGTCGCTCCTACATACCGACCCACCCGACGACAACTGCAGTCCGGCGAACGACTCATCCTGCTCACCAACGGCATCACGGGACGCCACATGGAGGACGGCACGACCTTCGGCATCGGCGGCCTACGCGCGGCGCTCGAGCGTGCCGAGAACCCAACCGCCGCATCCACCGCAATGGCCATCCAACAAGTCGTCACCGACTGCTGGCGCGAACCGCTCCAAGACGACGGCACCGTAGTTGTAATGGCGATCGAGTAGGCGAGCGATCCTCGCGTGCGCCGCTCGGACTACTGAAGCCCATTACCCAGACGTTGCGCACTGGAAGGCGCGGATGCCGGCGTGGACGAGGCCGGATATCGCCTCTCGCGAACTGGTGGCGAGCTCTCGTGTTGCCCGGCGAAACCCGCCGATCAATCACGTGCGTTGCAGCGCTTGGTAGCAAGTTGGTAGTAAGCACAGCTGGCCTACTCGGAACTCGCCCGCGACGGGTCGACGGGTCGCTATTTGCAGGACTTTCCTCATGCGCCCGGAGAGATTCGAACTCCCGACCTTCGGTTCCGTAG
>JALYUQ010000118.1 GCA_030853685.1 Actinomycetota bacterium
GCCCACGCCTGGGCCGGGGGGGCGGGCGTCCGGGGCCCGGGCACGGGCAGCGTCGGCGGGCGCCCGATCGCCGTCTCCCGCGTGACCGAGCTCGCCGACGCGCAGCTCGCTTGGAGCGGGATCGAGGATTGGGACGAAATCGGGCGCTTCGATGGGTTGGTCGAGCTTGGGCGTCGCTGCTGGCGCACGCGCGGGGTAGGGGACTTCTGGCAGTACATGCTCGTCGCCGAAGGAGCCGCGGAGATCGCGCTGGACCCCACGATCTCGATCTGGGATGTGGCCGCGGTGCAGGTGATCGTGGAGGAGGCGGGCGGGCGCTTCACCGATCTGGGCGGAGTGCGCACACCCGACGGCGGCGACGCGATCGCCACCAATGGCTTGCTACACGACGCGGCGCTGGGGATCGTGGGACGAGATGCGGGTTCTCGTCCCCGTGCCTTACGGTGGGCGCGATGAGCAAGACCTATTGGCAGGGCGCGACCGCGGACGCGGTGATGCAGGACGATCACGGGTTCATCTGGAAGGC
The DNA here is from genome assembly GCA_030853685.1 of Actinomycetota bacterium. Classification (GTDB taxonomy): domain Bacteria; phylum Actinomycetota; class Thermoleophilia; order Solirubrobacterales; family Solirubrobacteraceae; genus Palsa-465. The sequence continues at coordinate 527 of JALYUQ010000118.1, forward strand.
GATGCTTGAGACGATCGACATCGACCTCGCCGGCAAGCGGGTGCTGGACGCCGGCTGTAACCAGGGCGGGTTTCTGCGGCTGCTCGCCGATCGGTGTGCCATCGCGGAGGGATTCGGCTATGACCCGGCAGCGGGGGCGGTGAAGGACGCCCGGCGCCTCGCCGGGCAGCGGCCACTGCGGTTCGAGGCTGCCGACACGGTGCCGGCCGGCTGGAGCGGCTTTGACGCAGCGTTCAGCCACGAGGTGCTCTACCTGCTCCACGACCTCCCCGCTCACGCCGCCGCGATCCTCGGCGCGCTGGTGCCCGGCGGCGTGTACTACGCGGTTATGGGTGTTCATGGCGCCAGCCCATTGATGGCGGAGTGGCACCGCGCCAACGCGGAGGAGATGCGTCTTCCAGAGCTCTACGAGATCGGGGAGGTAATCGCCGTCTTCAAGGCGGCAGGGTTCGACACGGCGGCCGCCCGGCTGGCGATTGGCTTCGTGCCCACCGCCGCCCACGGGCACCACAATCGGGGCGGCTTGCTCGACTGGCTGGACTATTACCGCGACCAGAAGCTCCTGCTCCGCTTCAGCAGCGCGGCGTAGCCCAGCAGCACCGCAACTCACTCAGGCCGCAGCTCGCGAAGCTCGAGCCCCACGTTGGGCGCCAGCTTCATACTCCACCCATGGAGCGCTTGTTCGCCACCGAGGAGCCGGTCCCATCAAGCGATGGCGCGCCGGCCGCCCTCCCGGCCGGAGCGCCGCTGGCGACGCGCGTGAGGCCCCGCACGGTTGCGGAGCTCGTGGGTCAGGAGCGGCTGCTCGCACCGGGCTCGGCCTTGCGGCGCGCGATCGAGGAGGGACACCCGCACTCGATGATCCTGCACGGGCCGCCGGGGAGTGGCAAGACGACGCTGGCGCGGATCGTCGCGGCTGCCGCGCACGCGGTGCTGGAGGAGGAGAGCGCGGTGGCGGCCGGCAAGGCGGAGGTGCGGGCGGTCATCCAGCGCGCCCGCCAGCGCCTGGCCAGCACGCAGACGAGGACGATCTTCTTCCTGGACGAGATCCACCGCTTCAACAAGGCCCAGCAGGACGCGCTCTTGCCGGTGGTCGAGGACGGGCTGCTGACGCTGATCGGGGCTACCACCGAGAACCCGTACTTCGAGGTCAACTCGGCGCTCCTCTCTCGCACTCACGTCTACGAGCTGGAGCCGCTGAGCCCGGCCGAAATCCGTGTCCTGCTCGACCGCGCCGTTGCGCGTGGCGAGTGCGGGCCCCAAGCCGCACTCGCCGGGCAAGCGCTTCAGTTCCTGGCCGAGCGCTCCGCTGGCGACGCGCGCACCGCGCTGGGCGGACTCGAGCTCGCGTGCGAGGCGGCGGGTCCCGATCAGCCGGTGACCCTCGCCCACGCCGAGGACGCGCTGCAGCGCCGGGCGCTGCTCTACGACCGCAAAGCCGACCGCCACTACGACACGATCTCGGCCTGGATCAAGGCCACGCGCGGATCTGACCCCGACGCGTCGCTGTATTACCTGGCGGTGATGCTCGAGGGGGGCGAGGACCCGCGCTTCATCGTCCGCCGGATGGTCGTGCTCGCCTCCGAGGACATCGGCAATGCCGACCCGCGCGCGCTGAGCGTCGCCACCGCGGCGGCCGCGGCGGTCGAGCACGTGGGGCTCCCCGAGTGCCAATTCGCGCTCGCGCAGGCGGCGATCTACCTGTCACTCGCACCGAAGTCAGACGCCGTCAAGCGCGCCGTATTCGCCGCCCGCGAGCAGATCCGGGAGGCAGGCGCCCAGCCGCCGCCCCCGCATCTGCGCTCCTCGACGCCCAAGAACGGGGGCTATGACAATCCCCACCGGCGCCCGGGCCATGTCTCCCCCCAGGAGCTGTTGCCCGACGCCGCGATCGGCTCCCGCTTCTACGAGCCCGACGGCGCCGAGCAGGCGCTGCGCGCGCGCCTGGAGGAGATCCGCAGGGCGCGGGGCAGAGGCTGAAGTATTCTCTGCGCCGTGGAGGCCGCAGCCACCACGGCGGCCCTGGCGTCGCTCAATCCCGCCACGGGTGAGCGGATTGGCGCGGTGGTGCTCACCGCGCCAGAGGATGTCGAGGGGGTCGTCGCGGCGGTGGCCAAGGTGCAGCCGTTCTGGGCCCAGCTCAGGCTCGCTGACCGCGCGCGCTACATGCAGCGGACCGCGCAGGTCCTGATCGACGAGTCCGACGAGATCCGCGACCTGATCGCCCGCGAGCAGGGAAAGCCGCGCACCGAGGCCTTCTCGATGGAGCTCTTGCCGAGCATCGATGCGCTGGGCTGGATCGCACAGGCCGGTCAGAAGATCCTCGCCGACGAGAAGATCCCGATGCACCAGGCCTATCTGAGGACCAAGCGCTCGGCGTTCACCTATGAGCCGCTCGGCGTGATCGGGGTCATCTCGCCCTGGAACTATCCCTGGAGCATCCCCTTCGTGGAGATCGCGCTGGCGCTGATGGCGGGCAACGGCGTGGTGCTCAAGCCCGCGCCTTTGACGCCGCTGGTGGGCGAGCGGACCCGCAGGGTGTTCGAGCGCGCGGGCGTACCCGAGGGACTCGTGCGCATCGTCCACGGCCCGGGCACCGGCGAGGCGCTCGTGGAGTCGAGCGTGGCGAAGGTCTTCTTCACCGGTTCGGTGGCGGTCGGGCGCGCCGTCGGCGAGCGCTGCGCGCGCCAGCTCAAGGGCTCGGTGCTGGAGCTGGGCGGCAAGGACCCGATGATCGTCCTGGCGGACGCCAACATCGACCACGCAGTCGCCGGAGCGTTGTGGGCCGGGTTCGCCAATGCGGGACAGGCGTGCTCGGGGATCGAGCGCGTCTACGTGATACGCGAGGTCTCCGAGCGGTTCATCGAGGGCGTCGTAGCCGGCGCGCGGAGGCTGCGCGTCGGAGACCCACTCGGCTGGGAGACCGAGATCGGCCCGATGATCTCCGCCGAGGCACTCGAGCAAGTGCGAGAGCTCGTCGATGACGCGCTCAGCGCGGGCGCTGAGCTGCGCTGCGGCGGACCCGTCCAGGTACCGGGGTTCGAGCATGGGTGCTTCTACGCCCCCGCCGTCCTGACGGGTGTTACCCACGAAATGCGGATCATGCGCGAGGAGATCTTCGGACCCGTGGTGCCGATCGTCGTCGTGGACTCCGAGGACGAGGCGCTGGCGCTGGCGAACGACTGCGACTTCGGCCTCGGAGCGTCGGTCTGGACCTCTGACCGCGGCAGGGGGGAGCGGTTCGCCGCCGAGCTTCAGTCCGGGATGGTCTGGATCAACGACCACATGTTCAGCCACGGCGCCTGCCAGTGCTCTTGGGGTGGGGTCAAGCAGTCCGGCCTCGGGCGCACGCACTCCAAGTTCGGGCTCTACGAGTGCGTGAACGTCAAGCTGCGCGTCTGGGAGCCCTCGACCGTGCGCGACCCCTGGTGGCACCCCTATGACGCGACGCTCGGCAAGGCGCTGCGCCAGACGGCGGTCATTCTCTACGGCCGCCCCTCGATCCGGGCGCGGGCGCTGCGGGAGGGTCTCGGGCCGCTGCTGAAGCTCGGGGTGAGGCTGGCGCGGGACGCGAGCAGGCGGTAAGAGCGCATCCTGGCGTGCTCCCTCGATCAAGCGGATGCTCTATTCCGGAATCCCCCGACACTTGAAGGGCTCATGGCTGATGTGCCGCCGATCACGTCGGAGGATGACCTCGCGATCCCCGGCCTGACCGACGCGGAGTGGAAGGCGTTCGTCGCCGCTCTGAACGACGAGTGACCGGCTCAGTCCTCGTCAACACGAATGTGTTCACCGCCTGGCTGCGCGGTCGCACGCCGCTCACGTCGCAGTACGCCAAGCATCTGCTCGGCCGGCCGCTCGCGGTCTCTCCTCAGACGGTCGCCGAGGCACGCTACGGAGCGCTGAAGGCAGGTTGGGGTCCGAGACGGCTCAGGGAGCTTGCTGGGGCAGCCAACCGGGTCCGCATCCTGCCGGTCGACCTGGCGACGTCGAAACCCTCGCCGAGCTTCGTAACCGCTGCCGCCTGATCGGCCACGCCCTCCACCAGCGTGGCCACAACGCCGACCTCTGGATCGCCGCCACCGCGATCCAGTGGGGCATTCCGCTAGTAGCCGCTCACGATGCCGTGTTCGTCGGGTGCCCCGGGCTCGATCTGCGCACCGAGCTGGGCATCTGATCGTCTGCTTCCCGCTGGCTGGATCTGTCACTGGGTGCCGGGGGCGCGGGCCGGGTCGTTCTTGGTGCGCGCTTCGCCGAGGACCTCGCCGGCGCGGCGGTCGACTGCCCGCATCAGGGGTGTGGGCTCGCCACTGGGGTGCCGACTCGGCGTCCCGTACCCTTTGGCAAAGCGATGCCCGCCCAGGCCTACAGCGGTAAGGAGTGCGTTTGCCAGTTGCGCAGGGGCATCTGCGATCAGGCTTGCGTGCGCGGCATGCTCGAGACGCCGTTCTACATCGCCTGCCTTCGGCTTACGGGCCGGCGCTGTCTCGTAGTCGGTGGCGGCGATGTCGGACTGGAGAAGGTCGAGGGCCTGCTCGCGTGCGACGCCGCCGTCACGCTCGTCGCGCCCGGCGCCCATCCGGAGCTGATCCAGCTCGCGCTGGAGGGTTCGATCCGCTGGGAGCGCCGGGCGTATCGCGCGGAGGATCTCGAGGGGTGCCTGATTGCGATCGCCGCAACCAGCGACACCGACGTGAACATCAGAGTTTTCGAAGACGCCGAGGAGCGGGCGATGCTCGTCAACGTCGTGGACGTGCCGCCACTGTGCAACTTCATCCTGCCGGCGATAGTCCGCACGGGCCCGCTCGCCGTCGCGATCTCCACCGCCGGCGCCTCGCCCGCGCTCGCCAAGCGGATGAAGCGCGAGATCGGCGAGCTGTTCGGCGAGCCTTACGCGCTGCTGGCGATCCTGCTCAACGACGCCCGCGGGTGGGCCAAGGCCACGCTCCCGACCTACCAGGACCGCAAGGAGTTTTTCGAGTCAGTAGTCAACGGGGAGCCCGACCCCGTGGATCTGCTGCGCGCGGGCGATGCCGAGGCGGTGCGCGACCTGATCGCGGCAGCCCAGCGGACTCACGCGCAAGCGGTCGGATGACGCGGCGCAGAGATGAATGACGCGGCAGGCGAGACGTAGCTGGTGAGCGATCCCGAGCCTATTCGCTTGACCCACGAGGCCGCCCGCTTGACCCATCTCGACGCCGCCGGGCGCGCGCGCATGGTCGCTGTCGGCGACAAGCCCGCTACCGAGCGCCGAGCCCTCGCGCGGGCGGTGGTGCGCGTCTCGCCTGAGACCGCGCGCGCAGTGGTGGCCGGGAACGCGCCCAAGGGCGATGTTCTCGGCGTCGCCCGGATTGCTGGGATACAGGCTGCGAAGCGGACCTCCGAGCTGATTCCGCTGTGCCACCCGCTGGCGCTGTCGTTCGTCGGCGTCGAGGGGTCGATCGACGCGATTGCTGGGGAGATCAAGCTGATCGCGGAGGCGCGCACGACAGGACCAACGGGCGTCGAGATGGAGGCGCTCACGGCCGCGGCCGTGAGCGCACTGACCGTGTACGACATGGTGAAGGGGATCGAGCGCGGCGCGGAGATCGCCGGCGTCGCGCTGCTCGAGAAGTCGGGCGGGCGCTCTGGGGAGTGGCGGCGGGCTAGTGGGAGAGATTGACCCCAGGGATGTCGGGTCAGCGGCACATCGTCCCGTGCACGTAAACCGGCACGTTGAACGTCGCGCGCGCTCGGCAAAGCCGAGCTGAGCAGCCAGTCTACTCACGGCTAACGCGTTCGCGGCGCGCTTTGTGACGGATCCGGCCCTTGCGCGTAGACGAGTTGATGGCCGGTCTCCGTCGCATGTCCCAACTGATGGCCCTGCTGCTCGCACTCGTCGCCGCTTCTGTCCTCGCAGGCTGCGGCGTCGCGCCGCAGCCTGGCGTGGTGCGCGCGGCGGATACGCGAGCGCCGGCCACCGTGGCACCGGCCGGTGCGGCGACGCTCCGCGCCGGCAACGGCGCGTTCGCCGGCCGCATGCTCAGACTGCTGGCGCGCACCGAGCCGACGGTCGCGCTCTCGCCGTTCAGCATCTCCGACGCGCTCGCGATGACATACGCAGGCGCCCGCGGGCGGACAGCATCGCAGATCGCCCGGGCGCTCGACTTCCGCCTGCCGCCGGCTCGCCTGCACGCGGCGTTCAACGTCCTTACCCAATCCCTGGCGACCGTCGACGGCCCCGGTGTCACCCTGAGCGTCGCCAACGCGCTCTTCGGTCAGCGGCGGACACCGTTTCAGCAAGCGTTCTTGGACGTGCTCGCGCGCGACTATGGCGCCGGCATGCGGACAGTCGATTTCGAGCACGCCGCCGGCGCGGCGCGATCGGTGATCAACGCCTGGGTCTCCGATCGCACGCACGGCAAGATCCCGAGCCTGCTGGACCCAGCCGATATCGATGCGTTCACCCGCCTGGTGCTCGTCAACGCCGTCTACCTGAACGCGAAGTGGCAATCACCGTTTCAGAAGCGTGACACCGCGCCGGCAGCGTTCCACGCGCCCGGCGGCACGGTGCAAGTGCCGACGATGAACCAGATCGGGACCTTCGGCTACCTTCGCGGTTCGGGCTACCGTGCGCTTGAGCTTCCCTACGCCGGCGGACGACTCGCGTTCGACATCCTGCTGCCGGCCCCCGGTCGGCTGCCGTCGCTGCTACGACGCATCGCCAGCGATGGGCCGCTCGATCTCTTGCGCGGGCTTCGAGCGCAGCAGGTCGGACTCGCGCTGCCCAAGCTGCTGCTCCACACCCGCTTCGAGCTCGCCGGCGCGCTCAGCACGCTCGGGATGCCTGACGCGTTCGATGCCAGCCGCGCCGACTTATCCGGCATCGCGGGACCACCGGGTTGCCTCTACATCAAGCACGTCGTCCACGAGACGTATGTCCGGGTTGACGAGGCAGGCACGGAGGCCGCAGCCGCGACCGCCGTCATCGCCAACGCCATCTCGGCTCAGGCGCCGCCGCCAATCGTGTTCGACGTCGATCGCCCGTTCGCGTTCGTGCTTCGCGACAGGCAGACCGGCGCGATCTTGTTCCTCGGGACGGTCGCTCGCCCCTGAGCCGTGAGGCGCGACCAAGTAGCATCGGCGCCTTGCGAGTGCCCTGGTTATCGAGGACGCCGTGCCTGTGGTCTGCCGCGCTGATCGCGGGGGCTGCCGGGGCCGTGGCGCTGGGATCGGCGGCTGCGCGGCCATCGTCCAGTCAGGACGTGTTCGTCCGCGGAGCACTTACGTACGTGTGGCACGGCGATCGGAGCCGTGGCTGCGCAGCCGAAGGTCTGTGTGGCGTGCGTGGCTCGCTGATCGTCGATTTCACCGGCTTCGGCAACATGGCCTCGATCGGGCGCAACGGCTCCGCAGCACTCAACGGTGCGTCGGCGACGGTTCGCGTCCGCCGCGACGATCCCGGAGCACACCCGGGTGAGTGCGTCGACCTCGTCCCGATCGACAGCCTGCAGATCCGGATCGCGCGGGCCCGGCCGGGGCGCTACACAGCGACCCTCGGCGACCTCTCCGCCTCCAGCGGACGCTGCGCGGGCCCGATCGCCGGGGAGCTTCGCAAGTCGCGTCTGGCGGCGTCGCGTCTGAGGACTCGTGAGCTCGGCTTCGATCTGCACGGTAAGACATCCTTCGCCGCAGGCCCCTTCAGCGGTGAGCTGATCTCGACCGTCGTGCTCGCGCCCGACACGATCGATCAGTCCAGCGGAACCTCCGTCAGCACCTCCGGTGGGGGCGGACCCTCCGGTGGAGGCAAGGCACCCCCCCCACCGCGGCGGGTGCTCGTCGAGCACGCCGACATCCGCTATCGGATCGCCGGCGCATCCGGGGCGCTCGCGTTCGCGTTCTCCGGCGCGGCGGATCCGTTCTGCGAGGCGTTCGACGATTGCAGCGTGAGTGGATCGCTGGCGCTCACGCTCCCGAGCTACGAGAACGTTGTCGAGGTGTCGGGGTCGAGGACCGTCTCGCGCCGCGTGGGCCAGCGCCGCGCGCTGGCCGACCTGCGCGCGGGCCGGCTCGCGCTGGGGTCCGATCAGCCGGCGCTCGACTCGATGCCCAGGGCCGTGGTGAGCGAGACCATGACCCGGACAGGCGGCGCAGGCTGCGCAGGCAGCGTGCGTCAACCTATCGCATTGGGGATCGGCGGATTTCTGTTCGAAGCGCCGCCCGGCGCTCTGCGCGCAGTCCTCGGCACCTCGGAAGCGGGTCAGCTGAGCGACCCGCTCCGGACGCACTGCCCCGGGCCCGCCACCGGAGACGTGACCGGCGCCAGCAACCTGGCTGCCGGGGGTCTCGGGCTCAGCGGCCTTGCCTTTGGATCGCTCGCGGTCAAGGACCTCGGCTCCAGGCAGCTCATGATCTCGTTGAGGAGCCGTGGGAGCTTCGTGAGCCCTGGCTACTCCGGAACGCGGGCGGGATCGCTGACGTTCACCCTGCGCCTGATCCGCGCCACTGGCGGCACGCGGCGCGAGCGGCTACCGGGCGGGCCATGAGCGGGTCATCCCCCAGGCGACCCGCGATCGTGAGGCACGCCGTAACGATCGTGAGGCGCCCAGCGATCGTGACAGCGCTGATCGCGCTCTGCCTGACGGGGGCGCAGCTCGCGCTCGCGGTGCCGGCGGCGCAAGCGCTGGGGACCGTGAGCATCTACGTTCCGGGGTCTCGCGTGCTCTCCGCCACGAGCGTGGACGTCAAGATCAGTGGCTCGCTCGCCGTCCGCTTCCACGGCGATCAGGGTGCGGGGTGCGCCGCCCACGGGCTGTGCGGCTACAGCGGGGCCGTCGTGTGGAGCCCGGAAACCGCGCAGTCCTCGGGCTCGATAGAGATCCTGAAGCTCCGCAAGCACCGGCGTGTCAGCTACTTCGCCGCGCTCGCGATCTCCGGGACCGGCGGGAGCACTACTGCCGGCGCGCCCGTGTCGGCTGTGGTGCACAGGGACATCGCCGGCCAACTCACCGGGACCTGCGCGGACGCATCGTCACCGGCTGACTCCACCTTGGCGCTGCCCGTCCACCACGAGCTCATCGCGGTGGGCGTCCTGGGCCGCGCCAGCTCACTCCTCTCCACGCGCTGCGCGGGTCCGCTCGACCTCGATCTGGCGCGTTTCGCCCCCTCCCGCGAGGTGGCGGTCGTCGCCGCGCTGCGCGGCCATCGGCGAGTCGATCTGCGTGGCAGCAGCAGCTTCGCCGGTGGCGGCTTTGCGGGGACCGTGCGCTCGACCCTGATCCTCCAGCTCGGGGGCGCGCAGTCGGGCGGCGGGGGCCAGCCCTCGTCCGCCCCCACCGGCCCGCGTGAGCGCGAGGTGACCGAGCCGCTCACCCTCGTCAAGGCTTCGGGAGCGCTGAAGGCGCAGGTGCAGGGCGCGGCGAACCCCGGCATCTGCGTCCTGCTCGATTCCTGTGGCCTGCGGGGAACGATCACGGTGCCGCGCCCGCCGCTCAGCCGGGGTGCGCTCATCGCCTACGGTCCAGCGCGCAGGCCATACCGCGACTTTCTCGCCGCACTCGGGCTGAGCCGCCGCGGAAACGCGGCAGGGATCCTCGTGGCGGGAAGCGTCAGGTGGCAGAACGGCGGCAGATTCGAGGAGGACCTCGTACAGGGCGGCGAGTGCCGGGACTCCGGGTCGCTCGGGGCGGGCGGAATTGTGCTCGGCACGACGCAAAAGCTCACGCGGGCGAGCTACTACGCTTCCGATTCCCTGCGGACGCGGTGTCCCGGTCCCGAGCTCGGCGGTGCTGGCGGCAGCGGGGGCGGGATGCTCGCAGCCGGCGCCACCCCCTTGCGCGACCTTGCGCGGCGCCAGTTCTCGATCGCGGTGCCCGGCGCCGGGATGCTCTCCGACGACGGCTACAGCGGGCGGCTGACGGGGAGCCTCTCGCTGACATTCAGGCGCGGGCGCGTCAGCCAGCAGACCTTCAGAGCATCGTCCGACGCTCGGTCTTCGCCGACCGGCGCCGGACCTGCCCCATTCGCCTCTGGGCTCTCGGCACCCGCTCTCGGCCTCTCACCACCCACGCTCGCCAGCTTCGCTTCGCGATGAGAACCGCCATTCTGACGATCTCGTCCTCTGTTGCCGCCGGATCGACCCAGGACGCCTCCGGGGACATCCTCGCCGAGCTGGCCGGCGCGGCGGGCGCCGAGATCGTCTCCAGGGAGGTGCTCGCCGACGATCGA
>JALYUQ010000278.1 GCA_030853685.1 Actinomycetota bacterium
ACAATCACATCCATCACGACCTCCCGCTCGAGAACAGAACGATCGTCGCTCGCACGAGGCCTCGGGAACAGACGACTCTAGTGATCGCGCTCGAGGCAGCAGGCCCGGGATCCGGGCGAGGCCCCCACATCAAACTGAATCGCGGGCTCAAAGCACCAAGAAGAATTCGACGTCAGCGAACGACGCCCGAATCATCCACCATTTTCACCGGACCCGGGAGGCCGGCGAAGCCGGCCAAGAAAACTGAAACGAAAATGTCCGTTCCACAAGATGCGCCGCTTTCCGGTTCATCGACAAACATTTTCACTCCCCGCGGGTGGCGAAGCCGCCATGACTACTGATCTGAGGATCGTTCGTGACCCTCGAAACCTTGGCCACCGGGCCATACCAGGCTGACTCCCATCCGGGCAACCTCTGACCCAGCAACACCGTCGACGTAGTGTATACAAATCCCTCCTCTAAAGTCCACCATGAATTCCGCGACTCCCGGGCGTCTGCCCGGACGGGTTGAAGTTGCTCTACCGCGACGGGTCGAGGCCAGGCCCTACGACTTCGTGCTCGATCCGTCTACTACCGCGCTGATCGTGATCGACATGCAGCGCGACTTCCTCGAGTCGGGAGGGTTCGGCGACCTGCTCGGCAACGACGTCTCCCTGCTCGCACGCGTCGTCGAGCCGCTCTTCCGCGTACTCGATGCCGCGCGGGTCGCCGGGATGCTCGTCGTGCATACGCGCGAGGGCCACCGCCCCGACCTGGCCGACTGCCCGCCGAGCAAGCTGGCGCGTGGGCGGCTTGAGCTCGGGATCGGCGGCGCAGGGCCCAAGGGCCGGATCCTCGTGCGCGGCGAGTACGGCCACGGGATCGTCGACGAGCTCGCGCCGATCGGATCCGAGGCCGTAATCGACAAGCCCGGGAAAGGAAGTTTCTACGCGACCGACCTCGAGGTGCTGCTGCGCAACGCCGGGATCACGAGTCTGATCGTGACTGGGGTGACGACCGAGGTGTGCGTCCACACGACCGTCCGGGAGGCGAACGATCGCGGCTTTGAGTGCCTCGTGCTCGAGGACTGCACCGGGTCCTACTCGCCCGAGTTTCATCGCGTCGGGCTGGACATGATCGCCGCCCAGGGCGCGATCTTCGGCTGGGTAACGGACTCCTCTCAGCTGATCGCGGCGCTGGCCGCGGAAGGTTGAGGCTGGGGCCAGTGGCCGGGTCGACCTCTTCACGGAAAACCGATCCGACCTCCCCAGAGCCGATCGAAGCCCACGCCCGAGCCGCGGCGCGGCTCGCGGGCCTGACGATCGAGGAGGCGTGGTGGCCGGGTGTCATTGCTCATCTCCGGGTGCTGATCGAACAGGCACGGCTGATCGAGCGCCACCGCGGCACCGATCGGTCCGCGCCCGCGCCGACGTTTGAGCCGTAAGGCAAACGATCGCGTGATGACGGCTCCTGTCGACGCGTCCGGTATCGTGGCGGCGGTCCGTACGGGCTCGCTCAGCGCGGGCGACGCGCTCGAGCAGGCGCTTGCGGCTGCGCACGGACGTGGTGTCGAGCTGAACTGCTTCAGCGAGATCGTGGAGGAGCGAGCGCGCCGGGACGCCGCCGCGGTCGATGCGGCGATCGGCGAGGGCCGCGACCCCGGCCCCCTCGCGGGGGTGCCGTTCGCGGTAAAGGACCTGTTCGACGTCTGCGGCGTGGTCACGCGGTCGGGATCGAAGATCGACCTCGATCGACCGGCCGCGGGCCGTGATGCCGTAGCGGTGGAGCGCCTGCGGGCGGCCGGCGCGACGCTGCTCGCTACGACCGTGATGGATGAGTACGCATACGGGTTCACGAGCGAGAACACCCACTACGGACCGGTCTGCAACCCGTGCGACGGTGCGCGGGTCGCGGGCGGCTCCTCGGGCGGGTCGGCGGCGGCGGTGGGTGGGGGGATCGTCCCGCTGGCGCTTGGCTCGGACACCAACGGCTCGGTGCGGGTTCCCGCCGCACTGTGCGGCGTGCTCGGCCTGAAGCCCACCTACGGTGCCATCAGCACTCGCGGTATGCACACCTTCGCAGCCAGCCTCGACCACGTCGGGCTGTTCGCCCGCACGGTCGCCGACCTTGCGATCGGGTTCGAGTTGCTACGCGACGATCGCCCGGCGGGCGAGCCCGATCGCGGTCCGCCGCGCATCGCCGTGGCCGGCGGTCACTTTCGTGCCGGCGCGCATCCCGGGGTGCTCGAACGGGTCGACCAGCTGGCCACCCAGCTCGGGGCCACGCGCGAGATCGAGCTGGCCGGCGCCACCGAGGCGCGCGCGGCGGCGATGGTCGTCACCGCCGCGGAGGGGGCACAGCTGCACCTCAAGGACCTGCGCACGCGGGCGGACGAGTTCGACCCGATGACCCGCGATCGCTTCCTCGCCGGCGCGCTCGTGCCCGCGTCGGCGTATCTGGCCGCGCAGCGGTTTCGAGCCTGGTTTCGCGCCGAGGTCGCACGGACGTTCGAACAGGTCGACGTGCTGCTGGCCCCGTCGACGCCGTTTCCTGCGCCACTGATCGGACAACGCGAGGAGTGGGTTGACGGCGAGACGGTGCTGACCCAGCCCTACCTTGGCGTCTTCACCCAACCGCTGTCGTTCATCGGGCTGCCGGTGCTGAACGTTCGCGCCGGGCTGGTCGACGGGCTACCGGTGGGTGCGCAGCTCGTCGCGCGGCCGTTCGCCGAGCGCATACTGCTTGAGCTCGGCGCGAGGATCGAGGCGCGGGCGGGCTCCGCCGCGGGCTCACCGGTCGCCCGCGACACCGGCGTCGCGCCGATCCATCAGCCCCGATGATCGACGTCAATCGGCCCGCCGCGGTCACGGCGGCGTTCGAGCGCTACGAACAGGCGTTGCGCAAGAACTACCTCGCGGTGCTCGACAAGCTGTTCTGGGACGATCAGCCCGTGGTCCGCTTCGATTCGCACGAGCGCCTCTACGACAACGAGGCGGTGAAGAGGTTTAGGTCCGCGCGTGAGACCGGCGATCTCTCCCGAACGCTTTTGCGAACCACGATCACGACCTTTGGCGAGAGCGCCGTGACTGCGTCGGTCGACTTTCCCCGCGACCCCTCCGGTCCCGCCGGACATCAGATGCAGGCTTGGATCCGCACGGCCCCCGGGTGGCGGGCCGTGGCGGCACACGTCACGCTTGACGGCAGCGCGATAAAGCCGGCCGCAGGGTACAGCTCTGCCTCCCGTCGGACGCAGAAAGATCCGAGCTTGGCCCCGCGGGGCGCTGCGTGACCCCGAGCGAAAGCGCCCGTCAGGGCGAACGCAACTCTTCGCGCAGCACCGACGCTTACCGCGAGCTGCGCCGCCGGCTACTGCTCGGGGAGTACCCGGTTGCTCTACGGCTGGCCGAGCTGCGACTCGCGGCGGATCTAGGAGTGTCACGCACCCCGGTTCGTGAGGCGCTGCTGCGCCTCGAAGCGGAGGCGCTCGTGGAACGCAGGCCCGAGGGCGGGTTCTTCCCGCGCGTCCCGGATCTCGCGGCGGTGCGCGACCTGTACGAGCTCCGGCATGCGCTCGAGCTCGAGGTGATAATGCGCCCCCGGCGCCACCGCTCGCGCCACGATCCGGCGCGCCTGAGGGTGATTGAGGAGCGCTGGCAGGCGATCTTGGCAGATCCGCCAGAGCCCGACCCCGGGTTCGTCGAGGTTGACGAGCACTTTCACATGAGCCTCGCGCAGGCGTGCGGAAACGCGGCGCTGGTCGAGCACCTGGGGATCGTCAACACCCGCATCAGGGTCGTCAGGATGCAAAACTTCGTCCACCGCCACCGGATCGCTGAGACCGCCGAGCAGCACCTCGCGATCGTCGGATCGCTGCTGCGCGGAGAGCCCGGCGCGGCAGGGGAGCTGATGGACGCGCACCTCGCCGAGGCGATGCGGCAGGCCGTGGAGCGGGCCGCGCGCGCTGTCGACCGGATGCTCATCGCAGATAACCCTGGGCTGACGCGTTCAGGTACCGAATACCCACCGGTCTTGCCGCGCCTACCGCCGGCTGGCACTGGCGATCGCATGTAGTCCACCTGCGCCTCGCGTACAGGCGTCTGGGCCTCAGCCGTAGCCAAATGTACATAGACCGCCCTGCCGGGCCGGCCCTAATGTGCCGTTCCTCGGAGAACTGTGTACAACCTGTCTTCACCTAGAGCGGCCCGCAGCGCCGAGAACGAGCTGGCTCGCCCATTCCCCTCCCGCTCGTCCGTGGGCTCCGTCGTGACCGTTCGGAGTGCGTTGTGAGTGCGGTCGAGTCAGTAGCCCGCATGGACGCGGACGCCGGACGATCGGAGCCGCTCCTCGCAGTGTCCGACGTCACCAAGGTCTTCGGGTCGCTCCGCGCGAACGACGAGGTGCAGTTCGCGGTGCGCCCGGGTGAGGTGCACGCCTTGCTGGGGGAGAACGGCGCCGGGAAGTCCACCCTGGTCAAGATGCTCTACGGCGTCTACCACCCGGACCGGGGAAGCATCGCCGTAGACGGAGCCCCTGTGACGATCGGCTCCCCGCTGGCGGCGCGAGACCTGGGGCTCGGCATGGTCTTCCAGGACCTTCGGCTGGTTCCCGCCCTGACCGTATGGGAGAACGTCGCGCTGCACCTTCGGGAGACGGGCCGGATCCTGAAGCCACGTGCGCTGACCAAGCTGGTGCGGGAGGCCTCCGCGCGCTACGGGCTCGCGGTCGATCCGCTCGCGCGGGTGTCCGATCTCTCGATCGGGGAATGGCAGCGGGTGGAGCTGCTGAAGGTGCTCCTTGCCGGAGCGCGGGTCCTGATCCTGGACGAGCCGACCAGCGTGCTCACCCCGCAGGAGATCGATGGCCTGTTCGCGGTCCTGAGACAGCTCCGCTCGGACGGCACCGCGATCGTGATCATCACGCACAAGCTGCGCGACGTGCGCGCCCTCGCCGACCGGGTGACGGTGTTGCGAGCCGGTCGCGTGGTGCTCGAGGATCGACTCGCCTCCTCGATCGAGGACGACGAGCTGGTGCGCGCGATGGTCGGTGAAAGCGTCGTGCCGGTTGTGAACGTGGAGCACACCCGTTCAGAGACGGCGCCGGCGATAGTGCTGCGGGATGTCGCCCTCGGCGGAATCGGCGAGGGTTCAGGACTGCGCGGGGTCAGCGTGTCAGCGTGGCCGGGGGAGATTCTTGGGGTGGCGGGCGTCGCCGGCAACGGCCAGCGCGAGCTCGCAGACCTAATCGCGGGAGTCGTGGCACCTGACCACGGGGAGATCGAAATCGGCGGGAATGTCATGCGCGCGGTCGATCCGAAGGCGTTTCGGAGCGCGGGAGTTGTCAGCGTCGTAGGCGATCCGATCCGCGAGTTCGTCGTGCCGGGGCTGAGCGTCGCAGAGCACGCAGCTCTGTGGGGGGCGATGAGCAGTAAGCGGTCGCTTCGGTTCGATGCCCGCGCCGCGGCGAAGCGGATCACCGAGGATGCCGAGCGCTCGGGCCTCGACATCGCGGCACCGGACCGGCGGCTGTCGCTCCTCTCCGGGGGGAACATCCAGCGCGTTCTGCTCACGCTCGCGCTGTCGGGCCCCGCTTCGGTGCTGGTCATCTCCTATCCGACGCGTGGACTGGATGTCCGCACGGCTGAGGCGACGCGCTCGCTGCTGCTCGACGCCCGGAAGGCCAAGAGCGCCGTGGTTCTGATCTCCGAGGACCTCGACGAGCTGCTCGCCCTCTCGGATCGGATCGCCGTGCTGGCACAGGGTCGTTGTACGAGCGTCGTCGCTCGCGAGAGCACCGATCGCCGCGCGCTCGGGCACATGATGACCGCGACCGCAGCATGAGCGTCACACCGCAACCGATCCGGTCGATCGGCGAGCCGGTAGGGGCGGCCGCCAGGATACGATCGGCCGTCGCTCGGGTGGACTGGAGTCGACTGGCGATAGCGCTCGGGGCATACGTGGTCTGCCTGATCGGGTTTAGCGCGGTGGTCGCCCTCAAGCACGCCAGTCCCGCCGGTGTTTACGACTCCCTGATCCACAGCGCGTTGCTCGGAAACGGCTCGCTCGGCGAGGTCGTGATCCGCGCGGTGCCGATCGCGCTCGCCGCGCTGGCGGTCTCGGTGCCCGCGCGCGCCGGGCTGGTCAACGTCGGTGGCGAGGGTCAGTTGATCGTCGGGGCGATCGCGGCGAGCGGAATCGGGGTCTACATCGCCGGCGGGCTGCCGGGGCCGGTGGGCTGGCTGCTGATGGCCCTCGGAGGCACGATCGCAGGGGCCGTATGGGCCGGGATCCCCGCGTTGCTTCGCACCTCGCTGAGCGCAAACGAGGCGGTCACCACGCTCCTCATGAACTTCGTCGCCAGCGACCTGATGCTCTACCTGATCTACCAGCCGTGGAAGAACCCGGCGGGCAGCGGGCAGCCCGAGAGCAGCCCGCTGCCCGGGGGTGACGTGCTGCCGAGCGTGCTCGGCAGCACGATCAACCTTGGCGTGATCGTTGCCCTGGTGGTCGCGATCGGCGTGTGGGCCCTGCTGGGGCGCACCGGATGGGGTTTTGCCCTGCGCGTCGTGGGCGGCAATCGGGAGGCGGCGCATCGCGCCGGCTTGCCCGTCGATCGCATAATCGTCTCCTCGATGGTGATCGGCGGCGGGATCGCCGGACTCGGCGGGATGCTGAACCTCGCCGGCTCACAGATCCAACTGCTTCCCGGCGGGACAGCGACCTACGGCTACATCGGCTTCCTCGCGGCGTACCTCGGTCGGCACGATCCGATCAAGGTCGTGCTCGCTGCGCTGCTATTCAGCGCGATCGCGATCGGCAACAGTGGCCTGGAGCTGAACTACGGGTTGGACGGCAGCGTCGTCGACGTCCTGCTCGCGTTGCTGGTGGTCGCGCCGCTATGGCTCTCTCGCAGGCGCAAGGAAGTCTTGTAGATGAACGGGTTCGAGCAGGCGCTCGCGGGCGGCATCGAGAGCGGGACGGTGATCCTCTACCCGGCGCTCGGGGAGTTGATCGGCGAGCGCTCGGGGGTCGTGAACCTTGGAACCGAGGGCTGCATGCTCGCGGGCGCGCTTGCGGCGTATGCCGTGACGGCCAAGACCGGATCGCCCGCGCTGGGCGTGCTCGCCGGCGCTGGGGGCGGGGTCCTGATCGGAGTTGGGCACGCCTACCTGGTCGTCCGCCGCCGCGCCGACCAGCTCGCCAGCGGTCTGGTCATGTGGTTCCTGGCGCTCGGGCTCACCGCCGTGCTTGGAGCAGCCTTCGTCAGCCAGAGGGCGACCGCCCTGCCGACGGTGAAGATCCCGATCCTCGGGTCGATTCCGTGGCTCGGCCGGATCCTGTTTAACCACGATCCGCTCGTGTATCTCGGCTACCTGCTCGTCCCCCTGGTGTGGTGGGTTCTGCACCGCACGCGCGTGGGCCTCGTGCTGAGGGCCACCGGGGAGCGACCGGAGGTGGTGGCCGTCGCAGGACGACGACCGCAGCTTGTCCAGATTGCCGCCGTCAGCATCGGGGCTGCGCTCGGCGGGATCGGCGGAGCACAGCTGTCGGTCGGATACGTCGACAACTGGTTCGACGACATGACCAACGGATACGGGTTCGTCGCGGTCGCCGTCGTGCTGTTCGCCGGGTGGCGTCCGTTGTGGGTGCTGTTTGGCAGCTACCTGTTCGGTGTGGCCCTCGCCTCTGCGTCGGTGCTGCAGGCGCACGGCGTCAGCGTGAACCAATACCTGCTCGACGCGCTGCCCTACATGATCACGATCATAGCGTTAGTGATGCTCGCGCGGCGGCGCAGCGATCGAGCACCCGAAGGGATCACCAAAGCCCTTACCAACACAAGCTAGTGGCCCCTCTCGCAGATGGGTCACGAGCGAGCGGCGCGTACCCGGCTGCTGTTCATGCCGCCCGCCAACTCAAGCGCTCGGACTCAACACCGTTGCTCAGCAGATTCACAAATCACGAAAGGAAGTCGACCATGGTCGCACCGCCGCCAATGAGGAGCCGAACTCTCCCTCGCCACCAGCTGTCCAAGGGCGCCAGGCTCGCCGCCGGGGCGCTCGTCCTGACGGCGGCTGCCGCCATCGGTGGCTGCTCTTCCGCCTCCTCCTCGCCGGCGCCGTCGAGCGCGAGCAGGTCAGCCGGCCCGCCCGGAAAGGGCGCAACCACGATCGGCTTCGTGATGGTTGGTGAGGAGAACGATCAGGGCTACAACCAGGCGGTATACACCGCCAGCCAGCAGGTCAAGCACGATCTCGGCGTGAAGACGCTGCTCGCCGCCAACGTTCCCGAGACGACGCAGGCGACCTCGGCGATGCAGGCGATGGTCAACGAGGGGGCCAAGGTGATCTTCGCGACGAGCTACGGCTACTACCCGTTCGCGCTCGCATTCGCCAAGACCCACCCCAACGTCGTCGTGATCCACCAAGGCGGCGACTTCACCGGGCCAGGCATCCCGCGCAACTTCGGCACCTACTGGGGCGAGGCGTTCGAGCCGGTGTCCCTCGGCGGGATGGCCGCGGGGGCCATAACCAAGAGCAACAAGCTCGGCTTCGTCTACGCGTTCCCGATCGGGCAGACGATCGACAACGTCAACGCGTTCGAGCTGGGAGCGCAGTTGCTCAATCCGAAAGCGACCACGTACACCGAGGCGACCTCGAACTGGTGCGATCCGCTCAAGCAAAAAACCGCCGCGAGTGCCCTGCTCAGCCAGGGGACCGACGTGCTCTCTCAGCACCAGGACTGCCAGGCAACGGTCGTCGAGGCCGCCAGGGGGGCCCGCGCCTCAGTGGTCGGCTATCACTACAACGCCTCCGACCTCGACTCGAGCGGATGGTTGACCGGTTCGGTATGGAAGTGGGCGCCGGTCTACGACGCGATCGCGAAGACCGCGATCGCTGGGGCTTTCACCGGTAGCAAGTACAACGGAAACTGGCTGGGCAGCTTCAAGCAGAACGACAACCCGCTCACGCTGGCGTCGTTCGGCCCGAGGGTCGATTCCTCACTCCAAGGCAAGATCATGGCCAAGCTCGCGACCTACAAGACCGGCGTTTCGATCTTCAAGGGGCCGATCTATTGCAACAACGGTCGTCTCCTGGTGCCGGCGGGCGTTACGCCGACCTACCAGCAGATCAACTCGTTCAACTGCTTCGTCAAGGGGGTCGTAGGGACGGTGGGCAAGTCATGAGCAACAGAGCGCTCGGTGGCCCGCCGAGCGAAGTGGAACCCCCTGCGGCGCCGTCACCGGCGCCGCAGGGCGGCCTCATGAGCGAGCGAGAGATTCCCGCCCCGGTCGCTGGGATCGATGCGTACCCCTATCGCTGGCCGTATGACGGACTGCTCGAGGCCGATTCGACGGCGCTGCTGTGCATCGATTGGCAGGCCGACTTCTGCGGTCCCGGCGGATATGTCGACCAGATGGGATACGACCTCGAGCTGACCCGAGCTGGACTCGCGCCTACCGTCGCCGTGCTCGCAGCGCTTCGAGCCTGGGGGGCACTCGTCGTGCATACGCGCGAAGGCCACCGCGAGGATCTCTCCGACTGCCCCGCGAACAAGCTCTGGCGCTCGCGGCGCATCGGCGCAGGCATCGGAGATCCGGGGCCATGCGGACGGATCTTGGTCAGAGGCCAACCAGGGTGGGAGATCGTACCCGAGGTCTCACCGATCGAGGGCGAGTTGATCATCGACAAGCCGGGGAAGGGCGCCTTTTATGGGACTGACCTCGATCTGCTCCTGCGCACGCGGGGCATCATCCGGCTCGTATTCACCGGCATCACGACTGACGTCTGCGTTCACTCGACGATGCGCGATGCCAACGACCGGGGCTACGAGTGCCTGCTGCTCGCCGACTGCACCGGCGCCACCGATCCGGGCAACCACGAGGCCGCCCTGAAGATGGTGACGATGCAAGGCGGCGTGTTCGGAGCAGTCGCGTCCTCGCAATCGCTGCTCGCCGCGCTCGAAGAGCTAGAACCGGGGCAGCGATGAATGTCGCGGCGCATTCAAGGGCCGGCAGCGATCCGCATGCGATGCCGTGGGCGCGGGAGCGGAATACACGAACGCGTCGACTCAAGAAACGCCAAACTGGAGGCAACCGATGAACGGTCTTGGAGGTCTGAACAAGAGTCCCAATGGCGTGGTGATCGGCTTGGTGCAGCTGCAGCTGCCAAACGTATCCACCCCAGTGGAACTTGCCGATCAGACGGCGCGCGTTGTCGAGATGATCGGCAGGGCACGCCGAAACATGCAAACCATGGATCTCGTGGTGTTCCCCGAGTACGCCTTGCACGGTTTGTCAATGGACACCAACCCGGAGATCATGTGCACGAGCGACGGTCCCGAGGTAGCGGCCATCCGCTCGGCGTGCGCGCGACACAGCATCTGGGGCTGCTTCTCCCTCATGGAGCGCAATCCACACGGGAGCCCATACAACACCGGCATCGTCATCGACGCGCTCGGAGAGATCCGGCTGACCTATCGAAAGCTTCACCCGTGGGTCCCAGTGGAGCCCTGGGAACCGGGGAATCTCGGCGTTCCCGTTTGCGAGGGGCCAAACGGAAGCACGCTGGGCCTGATCATCTGTCACGACGGCATGTTTCCGGAGATGGCTCGGGAGTGTGCCTATCGCGGGGCCGAGATCATGCTTCGGACGGCCGGCTACACAGCGCCCATCCGCCACTCATGGAAGGTGACCAATCAGGCCAATGCGTTCTCCAACCTGATGATCACCGCATCGGTGTGCATGGCCGGCTCGGACGGAACGTTCGACTCAATGGGCGAGGCAATGATCGTCGACTTCGACGGGGAGTCGCTGGTCCAAGGGGGGGGTCGTCCCGATGAAATCATCACGGCCGAGGTTCGCCCGGACCTGGTGCGCGAGGCTCGGAGGCACTGGGCGGTGGAGAACAACATCTATCAGTTGGGCCATCGCGGGTTCGTGGCCGTCAAGGGCGGGGCCACCGATTGCCCGTACACCTATATGAGAGACCTGGTTGCGGGCGAATATCGCTTGCCGTGGGAGGATGACATCGTGCACACCGACGGACGAGCGTACGGATTCCCCGCCCTGACGACAGACAGACCGGCTCGCGACGCGGAGAGAGCAACGAACGGCCAGCCTGAGTTGAGTGGAGTTGTGGAGGCGTAGTCGGGATGGGTGCCGACCCGATCGAGCGATCCGGCGCGATCCGCGAGCATTTCGTCCGGCGCGCCTTGTTGCTGCGCGTCCGTATATGACCTGACCGTACAGCAGTTGCGCGATCACGGCCCCGCTGCGGACGCCCGTCTCCCCTACGCGGCTCGCGCACCCGTGGGGCCCCTCGGCTCAGCGGTGGTGCACACGTCGTCGTGGAGGGAAACGTGGGCCAGCACGATCCGCCAACCTTCGTCGGTCCGAATCCACGTTTGTGACTGACGGCCGTGTCGACCCGAGTTGTGGCGTTGGAACTCGACGACGGCCGTCGCGGCGTCGTCGCCGAAGGTCGTGATGGCGGTGCTCAGGAGAGTCCTGTCGAGGTCGTCGGTCGGGCGGGAAGAGCGGAACTGCCTGATGGCGTCGGGACCGTAAAAGCTCACTCCTCCGCCGAAGCGGACGACGCGTCGATCGTCCCAGAACAACTCGTTGAGCACGTCGATGTCGTTATCTCCTAGCGCGTGTTCGTAGCGCTCGAATGCCGCAGTCACCTCGGCGAGAACCTCAGGTCGGTTGATCTCCATCATTGCATCGCTCTCCCGGGACCCTCCAAAGCCAGCTCCTCAAGCATCGCAGCGAGTTCGAGCAGCAAAGGGTCGAGCGGGGGATCGGCTCTCAAACGGCTCATTGACTCAGCCGCGCAAGCGCCAG
Organism: Actinomycetota bacterium; assembly: GCA_030853685.1. Lineage (GTDB taxonomy): Bacteria > Actinomycetota > Thermoleophilia > Solirubrobacterales > Solirubrobacteraceae > Palsa-465. The sequence goes on from JALYUQ010000278.1 coordinate 11,818, forward strand.
CTCCTCACCTTCCGACATGAGTTGATAGAGGATGACCGAGATCACGGTGGCAATCGCCGGCGCTTCCCACAGCAGGTTGAAGTTCGAGTCGATGACTGAGACGGCCATCAGGTGCCCCAGGCCGGAGTTTGTCACAGCCACTCCGCGAGCACGGCGCCAACGATCGCACCGGGCATCGAACTCGGGCCGATGCGAACAGCGCTGGGATCGCAAACGGGAGTCGGAGCTTGAGCAACGTCGCTCGAGGCCGGGCGCCGTAGGCGTGAAGCAGATTCACTGCCGGGGTGGGAACGTTGGCCAGTCCCGCCGTTACGGTGACGACGGTCGGTACCAGCACGACTGTTCCGGCGACCGTTGCGATCAGCAGAGTTCCGCTTCCGAAGACCAACGCCAGCAACGGCGTCATGGCAATCAGTGGCACCGATCGCAACGCGACGTGCGTCGCCTTGATCAGTCGTCGGCGGTCGTGGCCAGTCGCGTTGTCTGAGCGAGCAGGCGTTGAACCTCGTGCGACCACTTGGCCGGGACCTCCTCGTCGAGCCTTTCGAGGAAGTCGGACAGATCAAACGGCGGTCCGGATGAACTCGACGCGACGAGGCGTTGGTCGCCGTGCAGACGTAGCGCCGCGGAGATCCGTTCGGCAAGCTCCGGCTGTGGGGCGTACGCCATGTATTGCTCGGTGGTCGATAGTCGGTCATGGCGCATCAGCGGCCCGGTGACTTCGAAGTTGTTGGCGGAGAGACGAAACTGTTTCCCGGGAGTGGTTCGGCCTGGGTCTTCCCACGGCGAGATCGCATCCGAGCCCCGAAAAGCTCGCGCCTACAGCCTCCAACCGGGCAAGCGCCCATACGAGGTGCTCCGGACCACTATTCGGTCTCAGTGAGAAGGGTCGGGACCGCCGTCCCAGAATGCTCAGACCGGCGCTGCCGGCGGTGCGCCTCGTCGCCGTGGCACTCGTCAGCCCTCGCTCGACTCGACAGCGAAAGCGATCACGCGGTCGAGCGGCCGGGAGCCCACAGCGCGGGTCGGGCTACGATGGCACGAGCGGCTTCACGCGAAAGCACGCGCGGGCCGGTCGGCTCTCAGCCGGCTCGTGCCTACGCAACGCCGCCAGCCGGCAACCAATCATGCAACGACGGCGGCATCAAAAACGCCTGCTCACGATCACAATCAATGAAATTCTGGGGCATCCCGGTATTCAAATTGAATCCGCCGGACAGACCGACTTTGTGCGACAGCCTCACGCGAAAGGCGCAGCGCCGTGGGAGATTGCTCCGCGTGGTGATGACACCACCCCATGGGCCTTCAACTCGTGCAGTCACACGCGGATTGAGACCGAGGTGGGCCTGACCCGCCGCGCACGGCCGCAGCCAGTGATGTCCACATCGGGAATGCGCCGAGGAGCCGGTGTCCATCCAATGGAAGCGACGAAGTCGCCGACGCCGACAGCGTCGGGCTTCGATGACCCATGCTAAGGGCCGGCCGGACGATGGTCGACAAGACGTCGCTGAGCTGCGCTGACCAGGCGCCCGGCTCAGGGCGCCAGCATGGGCGCCAGCGCGTTGACGACCTCGGTCACGCTATCCACATTGCCGACAACCGAGATGACAAAGCCGTCGCTCGGCTTGAAGCCGAGGAACTGGCCCGCGGAGCCGTCGCAGTAGTGCACTCCGTCGGTGGTGGACCACAAAGCGAACCCGTAGGCGTTGTGCTGCAACAGGCGGTTGGGGTTCTGACCCTCGGTGGTTCGGTGGACCGCGCTGCGCATCAGGTTCAGCCAGGCGTCGGAGACCACCCGTCTGTCGCCGGCCTGGCCATGCTCGATGAACAGCCTGCCGACCGACTGCAGGCTCGCGTTGCTCATGCGAATCCCCGACGCGCCGATCTCGTAGGCGCCGTAGGTCTTGAAGACCGCATCGCAGACGTCGATCGGGTCGAGCACCAGGGTCGTGGCCCAGTCCTGCAGGCTTGACTCGCCCTGGCGGCGGATCATCGCGGAGATCAGGTACCAGCCGACGTTGGAGTACGAGAAGTGCTCACCGGGTTCGAAGTCCAGCGGACGCGAGAAGATGTAGGTGAGTAGGTCGGCCTTGTCCTGGCTAGCGACGTCCCGGCGGAAGAGGAATCCCTCGTCGTGACCCATGGTGTTGCTCATGAGGTGGGCAACGGTCACCTTGCGGAAGCGAGCGGCCGACGCCTCCGACATTGCTGCCACGTACTCCTCGAAGAACGGCGCGATTGGCATGTCGACGGAGAGCGGTGATCCGCCGATGGCCATCCTGCGGTCGATCGCGGCGCCGATGGTGAGGGCGACGACGACCTTGCTGACGGACCGCAGGTCGATCGGCTGCGCCCCTTCATAGAACGCATGGTCCGCTCGGAAGCCGTCGACCGAGGAAGCGGCGACGCTCTGCACGCCGCGTCCCGAGCTCGGATCGGCATCGATTTCGGCGAGATTTTCGACTGTTCGGTCGAAGGCCAGTTGAAAATCTGGGGCGGACGGATGGGGCATTGGGTTGGTGCTCCTTGCGGGTCGACAGTTCAGCTGCTCGGGCCTTCGAGCTCGCGCACACGGCGCCGCACGGCCTCGGCGTCATCTTCCCGGCCGTGCTGCACGTGATGGCGAGCGCTTGGGTCCACGCGTCGATCGCGGCGGCCGGTTGTTCGAGGGCACGCGCGCTCTCACCGAGGCACACCAGGACGTCAGCCTCGTTGCAGGTGTCGAGGCGGGCATAGATGACGGCCGCTGCTCCAGCAGGCTCGAGGCCTCGGCGTGCTCGCCGCGATCCTGAAGCCAGAGGCCCAGCGCGGCGAGGGTCTCGGCCTCGCCGGACTCGTGCTGGTGCTCTCGGTGCAACCAGCAGTCCAGCGCCGATCCGTGGGCGTTCGCGCGACTGTGACACTCTCCGAGCACGCTGAGGGCATGAGCCGGGCCAAACGGAGTTGCCGATGTCGGAGTAGATGTCGTACGACTCCTGAGCCGCAGCCATCGCCTGGTCCTCGTCGCCGCTGCGCTCGTGCAGCGACGAGAGGATCCGATAGCTGTTCCGGCGGGCCGGCGGGCTCGAGGGCCGCGGCGAGCTCGGCGATCGTCGGGACCTCCCCCACCAACTCCGCGCACAGCCCGGGGCGCTGCAGGGTCCAGAGCCCTTGGTCGAGCAGTCGGGCGAGATCATCCGGCGCCATCTGAGAGAGTGGGAGATCCGCCACAGGGCGAGCATAAGTGCTGCAGAGCGCTCATTCACCTCGTTGCTTGAACCGGACGCGGCCCAGCCCTTAGGGCTCACGACTTAGTGTGTGAAGGAGCGATGGTGTAGTTCCAATCGCCGTGAAACGTGTGTTTGGTGATGTTCACGGCGGCGAGTTGGGCATCGGTGACCTCGACTCCGGTCTGGTAGGTGCGGTCGTCGAGTTGGGCGTAGATCTTCAGCGCGGTGTTGGTCGTGGTCGCAGCGATCAGGTTGATGATGACTTCGAGACTCTCCAGCGGCTTGCCGCGGGCGTTGAGGCTCACGAAGCTGAACATCCGGTGCTCGATCTTGTTCCACTTGCTGGTGCCGGGCGGGAAGTGGCAGACCCGGATCTTCAGGCCGGTCATGTCGGCGAGCCGCTGGATCTCGTGGCGCCAGAGCCGGGTGCGCGGGCTGTTGGAACCGCCGGAGTCCGCAGTGATGGTCAGCGTGCCGGCATCGGGGTAGCGCTGCTTGCCGAAGTGCTCCCACCAGCTGATGATCGTGTTGACGGCGAACTGCGCGGTGTCCTTGGTGATGCCCACGCTGACCCAGCCCTCATCGGCGGTCAGGTCATAGACGCCGTAGGGAATCGCGTGCCCGAGCTCGTCGTCGCGGAAGTCGTGGCCGCGTACCTCGACTGGGCGCCCTTTGGGCTCGAACTCCCGCCCGACAGCCTTGAAATCGCCGATCAGCTCCCGCTTCTTGGTGTCCACGCTGATGACCGGCTCGCTGGCCGCGATCGCGTCTTTGACGGTCTGGTTGATGTGCTCGAACTGCGCATCGCGATCGGGATGCTGGGTTCCCTCCCGCGTCTTCTTGTTCGCCTGCAGGCTGTAGCCCTCGGCCTTCAACAACCGCAGCACCGTGCGATCCACCACATCATGGCCCATGTCCCGCAGCCCCCCAGCCAGCTTCGCGGCGCTCTTGGAAGTCCAGCGCAACGGCGACTCCGGATCCCCACGCGTGACCGGATCAACAAGCTGCCCCAGAGCTTCCTCCAGCCCCGCCTCGCGCTCCAGAATCGGCGTGCGCCCCGGATGACGACGCACCTTCCCCGGCGCAGGGCGCTCCCCCGAGTCCAGATCCACCAATCCCCTCAACACCGTCGACTCCGCTATCCCCGTCGCCCTCACCAGTGCCGAGATACCGCCATGCCCCGCCGACCGAGCCTCGATCGCCGCCCACAACCGCCGCCCCCGCTCATCCAGCAATCCCTGCTCACACAGCAACCGATACCGCTCCGCCATGCCAGCCTCATCGATCACAACCCCCAGTTCTACATAACCCCGTCCGCTCCTTCACAAGCTAGGTCGTGACTCCTTAGGGCGCGCCGAGCCGCGCCCGCTCAGGCGCCGCCTCGGCGGACGCGACGAGCCGATGGACACGCAACAGTTGATCCGGCGCTGCGCTGAAGATCACGAATGCTGAGCCACTCCGCACTGCGCTCGTGGTGGGTGGGACTTCTGCCGCTGCTGCCCTTCGGCGTAGCGGACGCCAGCCTGCAAGCGCGAACGCGCTCGCGGTCGCGGTTATAAGCCAGCGATCGGCAGCTCCCCGTCCACAACTAACGGGCATCAGGCCGCGGGAGCGGGCACTACAGCTCCTGCGTAACTGGCTGCCGCTTTCCCGTGGAGGAGCGGCCGGTCCCGGTCGGCAGAAACATCCCCTTCGCCGCTGATCGAGTGGTCGGCCGCACCCCCCTGGGCCACCGGCGTTACATAGGCACAAGCCGATCGACCGAGAGGATGGCCGGGTCAACCATCCTCTGAAGGAGGACCTCATGCCATCCACCGTGCTCGTCGACATCGCTGGCCGCCGCCGGTCCCCGGCGACCTTGCCCAGCTTCCACGAGGGGCGCCCCCCACGCAACAAGGGTCTGCACTATCCGGCCGACCCGCCAACGGTCGAGGAGATCATTGCCGTGATGCGCGCAGCCAGCGATGACTGACGGCGTCAGGCTGCGCGGCCTGATCGTCGTTCTGTGGCGCGCCGGTCTGCGAATCAGTGAGGCACTGGCACTGGCTGAGAGCGACCTCGACGCGCACCGCCGCGCGATCATGGTTCGGCATGGCAAGGGCGGTAAGCGCCGCGAGGTCGGGATGGACCGTTGGGCCTGGGAGCAACTCACTCCGTGGCTCACGCTGCGCTCCTCGCTGCCGGTCGGCGCGCTGTTCTGCATCCTGCGCGGCCCGACCCGCGGGCGGCCGTGGGCCCCGGCCGGCGTCCGCGCACAAATGCATCACACGGCTGCTCGTGCCGGGGTGCGACGGCGGTTCGCTCCGCATCAGCTGCGCTACGCGCATGCCGTGGAGATGTCGCGAGAGGGCGTCCCGCTGTTGGTCATCCAGCGCCA
>JALYUQ010000194.1 GCA_030853685.1 Actinomycetota bacterium
GAAAGGGATCAAGGTCAGCGATGCCCAGCTGGCCGCCGTGAACATCGAACGAGATCAGTTCCATCCAGACTGGAACTACACGATCCATCCCCACCACAAAGACCCAGTAATTATTTCGTAGGCCCTAACGAGGCCCGCCGCCCGCTACGTCACGAACACCATCGTCAAGCCTTCCTTCTGGCGCACAACCCCCTCCGCAAGTCCTGTACGTGAGCGCCCGGCGGCTCGGCGAGGCGGCGGACGATCGAACCTCGTGGCGTATCAAACCCGAGTCTGCCTCCGTCCGGCCGTTCCAGCGAACGCGCCTCAAGCCGGCATGCTGACGTTTCTGAGCTAGACCCACGACAGGCGGATGTGTATCCGCGACCTCCCGGAAGGTGTATCTTGAGAGTCACGTGAGCGAAACCGAGATCAGGCGCACGAACATCAACCTCGACACGCAGCTTGCCGATGCGGCGGCTGATGTACTCGGCACTGAACGAACGACAGATACCGTCCACGCCGCGCTGCGGGCCGTCGTTGATCGTGCCGCTCGCGGGCAACTCGCCCAGCGAGAGTTCGCCGATTTCACCCCAGACGTTCTGGAGCAACTCCGCCGCCCACGACAGCTCGGGTAGGTGCAGCTGGCCGACACCAGCGCGTGGGTGTGGACCCGCGTCGTTGGGGGCGAGCTGCGCGCCGCGTTTGACGAAGACCTCGTCGATGGGCATCAACTCTTTCAGGTTGGGCATCAACTCGCGATTGGGCATCAGACAGGCCTGATCGTCTAGAACAGAAGGGGTTTTGACCGTTCTGAATCGCCCGTACCTACACACTTCAGACGCTCTCGTGCGGATTGCCATGCAGAAGGTCGAGGGTTCGAGTCCCTTCAGCCGCTTCACAGAATCGCTGCATCCTCCGAGAGTTTAGGGGGCGCGGCGGTGTGCTTCTGGCGGTACCAGGGTGACTGCCGGCGGCACAGCACGCTCGACGCGGTTGCGGGCCTCGCCGACGCCGTGGGCCTTGGCCTCTTGGTTGCAGGTCTCGATCGTCGGGCGGCTGTCGTAGCGAGCGAGCAGATCGCAGGCGGGAACGTCCGCGTCGGTGGAGGTCAGCGCGACTCGAACCCGTATGTGGTACCGGGGTTGCGGATCAGGATCACCTTGATCGCCCGCATGTAGAACGGCTTGTACCAGAGGCACACGAGCTCGTGGGCGTGCGCGATGCGCTCGCGGCCGTCCGGGCCGGTGGTCCTGACCTCCTGGGAGACGGCGTGTTGGCGATCTCGGCGAGGGTCGGGAGCTTTCGGCCCTTCAGCGGCGGGCGGCCCTGCTGGCCGGGTGTGCGCGTGGTCGGGGCGACGGTATCTCTGCTCCTGACCGCTGATAGCAGCAGTGTGGCGGGCGCCGCTGAGAGTGGTCAGTTGAGCGACGATCCGGAAGTACGGATGGTCAGGCGGTGAGGAGGCGCGCACCAAGCTCGGCCTCTTCGAGCGTCAAGAGCGTGTGGTTGCGGGCCTGCCAGAAACCGGATACAAGGTCGTCGTGCAGTGCCTTCACGGCGCGGCCCTCGACCTCGCTTCCGAGAACGGACCACACCGACGTGCCCTGTCTGACCGCGGGCTGCAGGTATGCCTCCGGGCGGCGCCAGTAGCTGTGAAAGAACCCATCCTCACAATCCCACGGGATCGGTACCGTCTGCATGTCGGCGCCGATCGCCTCCGCGCGCTGGGCCAGCGTCGGACGTGCCCACGTAGTCAGGAACTCCGGCAGGTAGTCGCGCACGAGCCAGTAGTCCCCCAAGCGCGTGCTGTCCCACTGAAACACGACCACCCGCTTGGCGACTCGGCGCATCTCGCGAAGCCCGCCGATCGGATCGGCCCAGTGGTGATCGGACAGCACCGACATCGCGACATCGAACTCGTCATCGACGAACGGGAGCGCCTCCGCGCGCGCCGCCACGCACGGCGCAGCGCCCGCCGGTCGCTGTGCACGCATCGTCGCCGACGGCTCCACCGCGATCACCTTGCGATCCGGCGGCTCATACGAGCCGGTCCCCGCGCCAACGTTCAGCACCGTCTCGGCGTCTCCCAACGCCTGCCAGATGCGCGCAGCGATCCTCGGATCCGTGCGACGCTGACTGCTATACGCACCCCCGATCCTCTCGTAGAGCTCGCCAGCTGTTTGGACATTCAAGGCCACGCTCGGAGGATGACTCAGATCGAACCGCCGTACAAGCAGACTGCTCCTCCCCCGAATTTCCGGCCACTATGCCGGACTGCCGTTTCACCGCCGCGCCAACGCAAAGCGGAAGCGACGGTCTCAGACCCGGAATGGCGACAAGGGGGAAGTCTGTGAGGTCGGAGCCGAGCCCACTGCGGGTGGTCGGCCCGGTGGTCTCTCGGGCGGCCGGGTCACGTTTCCGCCGGCGACACCGCCGACCAGCAATGCGATGACGTTCCTGACCCAAAGCGTGATTCAGCGCGCAGATCTGCGCTGATCCGCCTGTCTCGGCCTTGCCTCACGGGCCTACGCGCTGGGCTTGACCGATGATCGATGCCGCCGTGACCGGCCCCCAGTAGCGGCTGTCATAAGAGTTGCCGCGGTTGTCACCCAGCACGTAATAGCCGCCGGCCGGGACCGTGAGCGCCTGCGGGAAGTTGCATTCCATCGCTTGGGCGTCGCAGGGCTGGATGAAGCTCTCTGAAGCGGGGGTGCCGTTTCGGATCACGTGACCGTGGCGTATCGCGATTCGGTCTCCGGGGCCCGCGACGATCCTCTCGATGAACAGCGCCTTGGACTCTCGCCTGTTCACGGTGGCGCACGCCTGGCCCTTCGGTGGCGGCGTCGCGCATCTCGCCGTGCGGGTGTCGGCCCCTACGGGTGGGTGCAAGACGACGATGTCCCCGATCGCCGGCGCGGCGTGGTGGTAGGCCTGCCGGTGCAGGAGGATCGTGTCCCCGGGGTGCAGGGTGGGAATCATGCCTCCGGACGGGATTGTCTCCAGGAGCGAGCTGCCGACGTGGGCACCTGACGGCTGCTTGAGGATCTTCCAGCGCCCGTCTTCCAGGATCGCGATGCCGGTGGCCCGTGGGTGAAGGCCATAGAGCGTGGTCTGAACCACCACGCGCGCGCGGCGGTGGTTGACGCGAACCGTCACGATCCGGGTGCTGGCAACGCGTCGCCGCTGCACCTGGTCAAGGCGCAAAGATCGCAGTTGCCTGACGCACACTCGTCGTGCCGCGGCAGGGGTGCGGGCAAGGCCAAGAAGGATGACGTCGGAGAACTGAGCGCACGCCGCGGCGAAGTCGCCTCGGGCCAGCGCGTGCGCCTGGGTCAAGAACGGAGCCCCGGCATCCCGGCTGGCGGACGGGTGGGCTTCGTTTCGTGGGAGGTCGTTTTTCGCGTCGGCCGCCTGAGCCGGGGGAGCGGGTCTCGTGAAAGCGAGCCCTCGTGAGCCGTAGCGCGTTCTCATGATCGCCTGGGCACGTGGGACGCTCGAGGGGTCCAGGGTCACGAGGAACCGGTCGCCCGGCGTATCGATCTCGCTTCTGTTGATGATCACGCCGAGGCGGCTGAGCTTGGTGACGTCCCGGTCCACGGCGGCCGCCAGCGCGTTCAGCCGAGTGACGTTGACGTTTCTGGTGGCGGCGACCGGAACGGTTCTTCCGCTGGCGATCTGAGCCAGTCGCTCCCGCACCCGCTGGCTTGGGCAGGCATGGGAGGTAAAGGCAACGTAGATCGTCCCCCGGTGGGGGTACTCAAACCACGCCCCGGCGAAGGAGCCGGGCAGAGCGGTGAGGGCCGCTCGCGAGACCGCCTCGACATGTAGCCCGAATCGGTCAGCTGCGAGCAATTGCCGATGTTCCGCGGGGGTCAGCGGGGTTCCCAGGTCGTCACTGCTCGAGAAGGGGTCAGCCGCCGCGGCCGCGATGCTCTGCCTGGTGGCGGAAAGCCCGAACATGATCCGCTCGGCGACCGCGTACTGGTAGTTCCACGCCTTGATTCCCGGAGGCGCGGTGATCGGCGAGACTGCCACGGGCGCCGGCGCCCGACCTAAACGACACCCGGCCCGGGTTCGGTGGATCGGCAGCTGCACGGCGAACGCGTCACCCGCGGCCAGCGCCAGCACAAGCACCAGGCTGAGCGTAAGCAGCGCTACGCGCCACGCCTGGGCCGGAAGTCTTACGCGTCGAGATCGCATGCCATATCCACGTTAGGGGGTAGCGCAATCATCGGCGCGAATCCAACGCTTAGGTTTGTCGCTGCCCGCAGCGGTGGAGGTGCGCGTCGTCCCGCTGCGGCCCTTGCTTGTGGAGAGGAGAAGGGAGCTGCCGCTGCCAGTGAGAAGACCTCCTGCGAGAGGAAAGCGATACGGGGATGCGGTGCCGGAGATCAACTTGACCATCCCTCGGGAGCGCATAGAGGAGGAACGCGCTGCTGACCGTGCTC
>JALYUQ010000279.1 GCA_030853685.1 Actinomycetota bacterium
AACCCCAGTAAACGGCCAAACGTGAAGACCTCATGACGTGGAGGGCTACTGCTCGCGGACAGGACTGCACAGGGAGCTCTAGACGCTCCATGAGGCGAGCGCACCGCTCTTGTCGGCGCCCCTGAGCTCGTTCAGCCCGCCGAGAGTCTCGCCGTCGACGATGATCTGGGGGAAGCTCGTGAGCCCGGTGACGCTCGCAAGCTCCGTCTGGAGCTCCGGGTGCTCGGCCAGATTGACCTCTTCGAACGCTACGCCGCGCTTTGAGAGCAGTGACTTGGCGTGCTCGCAGAAGTTGCAGGAATCAGTGGAGAAGAGGATCACGTGGCTCGGCACGCCGCCGAGTATAGGAGGGCCGTGCCCGAAAACCGTACGGCGCCCCGCGCCCAGCATGAGCCTGGTCGTCTAAGCGAACCATATGGACGCTCTCGCGGTCAGCCTCTCGTACGCAGAGAGAAAGATGGAGCTGGGCCGGCTCGACGAGGCCATGAACAGGTGAGGCGGTGAAACGCATCTTGCAGGCTGAAAGGAGGATTGCAGCCCTTTCCGCCGAAGCGATTCCGGGTCAGACTGCGCACCATGCGGTTGCGCGCCCTCCTGCCGATTGTGGCTGCCACGATGCTCTGCGCCCCGGCGGCCGCCTCGGCTGCGTTCCCACACTCCGTCGCACCCGGGGAGTCGCTGACTTCGGTTGCGGCTGCCGATGGGCTGCCCGTGGATCAGCTCGCCGCCGCAAATGGCCTTGCCCCGGACGCGACGCTGGTCGCCGGCTCCACGCTGATGGTCCCGGCGCAGCTGAGTGGTGCCGCCCAAGCTGGGAGCACCCCTACGGCTACAGCGGGCACAGCGTCGGCGGGGGATGGCGACAATGACAGCGACGACAGCGTGTCGGCGGGGGATGGCGACAATGACAGCGACGACGGTGGGTCGGCGGCAGGCGGGAGCGCGGCGACGGTCGCCGCGAGCCCTTCGCCCGCGAGCGCCGGGTCATACGTGGTCCAGCCCGGCGACACCCTTTCGGCGATCGCGGGGCGCGCCGGCCTGACGATCGCCGAGCTGGCGGCCGCCAACGGCATCGATCCGAATGCCCCGATGCTCGCGGGCTCGATTCTGAGGCTCTCCGGTGCTGGCGCTTCGTCCTCTGCGTCCGCGCCCGTCGCTTCGTCCGCTGCGTCCGCGCCCGTCGCTTCGTCCTCTGCGTCCGCGCCCGTCGCTTCGTCCGCTTCATCCCCGTCCGTCGCTTCGGCCGGGGCCCCGTCTGCTGGAAGCCTTCCTCAAAGCTCGGCCGGCGGGCCGCCTTACCCGACTCCCGGCCGCGTCACGGCAGGCCAGATCGGCTCGGTCGCCGCCGCCAACGGGGTTCCGCCATCGCTCGCGCAAGCGATCGGCTGGCAGGAGAGCGGCTTCAACAACAACGCGCTATCCAGCGCCAACGCGCGCGGGGTGATGCAGATCCTTCCCGGGACATGGAACTGGATTGGCCAGAACCTGGCGGGAGCCACGCCGCTGGCGCCAGCCTCCCCACTCGGCAACGTCCGCGGCGGCGTGCTGCTCCTGCACTCGCTGCTGAGCTCGACTGGGGGCGATCCCAGCCTCGCGGCGGCCGCGTATTACCAGGGTCTGTCGTCCGTTCGTCAATTCGGCCTCTTTCCCGAGACCCAGCAGTACGTCAACAACGTGCTTGCGCTGCGGCGGCAGTTCGGTGGCGGATAGTGCTCAGGTGGAGAGGGCTCAGGCGGCTCGGTCTTCACGGGGTCAGCCTGCCCCGCCCAGGCGAGGCCAAGCCCGCTCCTGGCGCGCGTAGGATTTCTGGTTCGCTGATCGGAGCGTCCGGCCTAACAGCACAGAGCGAGTCACGATATCCACGGCGGGTCATGTAGCCTTCCGGTGCATGATCTACGACGATGACGCAGACCTCCACAAGCTCGACGGAAAGACCGTCGCGATCATCGGTTACGGCTCTCAGGGCCACGCTCACGCCCTGAACCTGAAGGATTCCGGAGTCTCGGTGGTCGTTGGGCTGCGTCCCGATTCGAGCAGCGTCGCAAAGGCGCGTGAACACGGGCTGCGCGTAGCCGAGCCCGCCGATGCGGCGAGCGAGGGCGACGTGGTGATGATGCTCGTCCCCGACGAGCTCCACGGCCAGGTTTGGGAGTCCGGTGTCAAGGATGGGATCGCCGAGGGAAACTTGCTCCTGTTCTCGCACGGTTTCTCGATCCATTACGACCTGATCGTGGCGCCGCCGGACGTCGACGTCGCGATGGTGGCGCCGAAGGGGCCCGGCCATCTGGTCCGCCGACAGTTCCTGGAAGGCTCCGGCGTGCCGGCGCTCGTCGCCGTCCACCAGGACCCGAGCGGCGGTGCGCTCGCGCTCGCACTGGCCTACGCCAAGGGGATCGGCGCGACGCGCGGAGGCGTGATCGAGACCACATTCAAGGACGAGACCGAAACCGACCTGTTCGGCGAGCAGGCGGTGCTCTGCGGGGGTGTCACGGAGCTGGTTCGCGCCGGGTACGAGACGCTCGTCGAAGCCGGGTACGACCCGCGCTTGGCGTATTTCGAGTGCATGCACGAGCTCAAGCTGATCGTCGACCTGTTGCACGAGAAGGGAATCGCGGGGATGCGGTACTCGATCTCCAACACCGCCGAGTACGGAGACTTGACGCGCGGCAAGCGCGTGATCGGCGCGGAGTCCCGGCAGGCGATGAAGCAGGTGCTGAAGGAAATACAGTCGGGCGACTTCGCCCGCGAGTGGATCGCCGAGAATCGTGCCGGCCAGGAGAGCTTCAAGCGCATGCGCGAGGAGCAGGCCGGCCACCAGGTCGAAGTAGTGGGCAAGGACCTGCGCGCGCAGATGGACTGGATCGACACGGAGTTCGCCGAGTAGGTTCGGTTTCGGGCCCCTGCCGTCCCGGTGCCCGGGGTGGCACCGAACCGGGTGCTGGCGTGAACTGTCGCGTCTGGCATCCAACCCTCGGATGCCAGACGCATCAGTTCGCCCCGTTGCCCCGAGGCCACCCATGTAGTCACTTCGAGGAGCCCCCGTGACCCACATCGACGCCGCCCTGCAGATCCCCGATGAGCTGAAGCCCGCCGACGGGCGATTCGGTTCGGGGCCTTCGCGCGTGCGCCCGGAGCAGCTTCAGCATCTGGCCTCCCCCGGCCTAGCCCCGATGGGCACCTCGCACCGCCAGCCCCCGGTCAAGACGCTGGTGGCCCGGATCAGAGCAGGGCTGCGCGAGCTGTTCACGGTCCCCGATGGCTACGAGGTGGTGCTCGGGAACGGAGGCACCACCGCGTTCTGGGACGCCGCGACATGCGGCTTGGTGCGCGAGCGCGCGCACCATCTCGTCTACGGCGAGTTCACATCGAAGTTCGCCGCTTGCACCCGTGAGGCGCCTTTCCTGGACGCACCGGTCATCATCGAGTCGCCGGCCGGCGATGCGCCCGCGCCGGTCGCCGATGCCCGCGCCGATGTGCTGGCGTGGGCGCACAACGAAACCTCGACCGGGGTGATGGTCCCGGTGACCCGACCAGCCGGATCAGAAGGCCCAGCGCTTGTCCTGATCGACGCCACATCCGGGGCAGGCGGCCTGCCGGTCGATCTCTCCCAGGTGGACGCGTACTACTTCGCACCCCAGAAGGGCTTTGCCTCCGACGGCGGGGTCTGGCTTGCGCTGCTGAGCCCGGCGGCACAGCAGCGAATCGAGGAGATCGCGTCGGGGCGCCCGTCAAGCGGATCGGGACGCTGGATCCCAGACTTCCTCTCGCTCCAGAGCGCACTCGACAATTCCCGCAAGGACCAGACATACAACACGCCGGCGATCGCCACCCTGTTCATGCTCGCCGACCAGCTCGAGTGGATGCTGCAGCGCGGCGGGCTCGATGCGATGGTCAGCCGCACGGCCGCGTCCTCAGAGCACCTCTACGGCTGGGCGCAATCGCACCCTCACGCGATGCCGTTCGTCGCCGACCCCGCCAAGCGCTCGCTCGTCGTCGGGACGATCGACTTCGACGACGAGGTCGATGCCGCGGCGCTCGCGGCGACGCTGCGCGCCAATGGCATCGTCGATGTCGAGCCGTATCGCAAGCTGGGGCGCAACCAGCTACGGATCGCAATGTTCCCGGCGACCGACCCGTCCGAGGTGCAGGCGCTGACGGCCTGCATCGACTGGGTACTGGAGCGCCGGTCATGAGCGCCACCGATCCGAGTCCCACCCGCGCCCCAACCGACGCCCCTACCCCAGCCAGCCCCCGCCCGCGGGTGCTGGTGGCGGAGAAGATCGGCGACTCGGGAATAGCACTCTTGCGTGAGCACTTCGACGTCGACCTCGGCGACGGCTGGACGCGCGAGCAGCTCGAGGCGCGAATCGGAGACTACGACGGGGTCCTGATTCGCTCCGCGACGAAGCTCGACGCTGAGCTGATCTCCGCGGCCACGCGGCTGCGCGCGGTCGGGCGCGCTGGAGTCGGGGTCGACAACGTCGACGTCGCGGCGGCGACCAAGCGCGGGGTGATCGTCGCCAACGCCCCGCAGTCGAACGTGATCACGGCTGCCGAGCACACGATGGCGCTGCTGCTGGCGCTGGCGCGAAACGTTCCCCAGGCGCACGCCTCGCTCACGGGCGGGGCCTGGGAGCGCGCCAAGTTCTCCGGCATCGAGCTGTACTGCAAGACGCTCGGGATCCTCGGCTTCGGGCGGATCGGGCAGCTTGTGGCGCAGCGGGCGCGGGCGTTCGGCATGCGGGTGATCGCTTTTGACCCGTTCGTCGGGGCCGAGCGTTACCGCGAGCTCGGTGTCGACAGAGCACAGTCCTCCGGCGAGCTCTACGCGGCTGCCGACTTCATCACCCTGCACCTGCCCAACACACCGGAGACCGCGGGCTGGCTGGACGCGCAGGCGCTTTCGAAGTGCAAGCCCGGCGTGCGGGTGCTGAACGTTGCCCGCGGGGCGCTGGTCGTAGAGGAGGACCTGATCGCGGCGCTGCACTCCGGCCAGGTGGGGGGGGCGGCGCTCGACGTATTCAGCTCCGAGCCGTTGACCGAGCATCCTCTGTTTCACTACGCGAACGTGATCGTGACTCCGCACCTGGGGGCCTCGACGGCCGAGGCGACCGATCGCGCGGGCTATCAGGCAGCGGAGCAGGTGATCGCCGCCCTCAGCGGTCGGGTCGTGACGAGTGCCGTCAACGTGCCGGCGATCCCAGCCGAGGACATGGAGGTCCTGGGGCCGTTCTGCCCGCTGTGTCGATCGCTCGGGCGGATCGCGATCGCGCTCGCTGAAGGCTCGTCTGTCGATCGCGTGCAGAGCGAGTTCCTGGGGCGGATCGCGGAGCGCGACACGCGCCTGCTGTCGATCGAGGTGCTGCTTGGCGTGCTGCGCGGACGCACCGAGGAGGAGGTCAATGAGGTCAACGCCCCGTCGATCGCTCACGAGCGCGGTATCGAGATCGCCGAGGTCAAGCGTACGAGCGCTCGCGATTACGCCGACCTGATCCGGGTGACGCTCAGCGCTCATGACGCCGGCCTCCCCGGCGACGCCGGCCTTGCCGGCCGCGGGGGCGACGCCGGCCTTGCCGGCCGCGCTCCTGACGCCGGCCTCCCCGACGCCGGCCCAGCCGATAGCGAGGGCAACGCTCACATGGACGGCGTCCGCGTCGTCGGCACCCTGATCGGCACGCGCAACCGTCCCCACCTGCTCGAGGCTTGGGGTCAGCGCTTCGACGTCCAGCTAGAGGACCACATCACGCTGCTGCGCTACCGCGACGTACCCGGGATGATCGGGCGCGTCGGGACGATCTTCGGCGACCATGGCATCAACATCGTCTCGGCAGCCGTCGGGCGCCAGCCGGCCGAGGGCGAAGGCAGAGAAGGAGACGGTCGCCTCGCCGCGATGGCGATCACCACCGACGTGGCGGTTACGCGGGAAGTGCTGCAGCAGATCGTCGCGAGCGAGGACTTCGAGGCCGGGCACAGCGTGACGCTGTGACGGCGCGCCCCCCAGGCCGCTAGCGCCATGGACGGCGCTGCTAGGCTCATCGTTCATGGCGCTCAGCCTCGAACATGGTGTTCCTCCCCGGGCCGCACGGCCTCGCGCTGAGATGCTGCTGGGCGAGCTCCGCTCGCCCTTGATCGCTCGCGCTTCGCGCTTGCTTCTCCTCCCCCCTCGGGGGGAATAGCGCGCCGGCGGCCGCACGTAGCCGCGAACCAGCCCTACTGAGAAGCAAGTTCGAGAGCTCTACGAGGAGTGACCATGACCAAGCACCAGGATCCAAACCGAGTTTTGATCTTCGATACGACGCTGCGCGACGGCGAGCAGTCACCGGGCATCTCGCTGAACACCCAGGAGAAGCTGGAGATCGCCCAGCAGCTCGCGCGGTTGGGTGTCGATGTGATCGAGGCCGGGTTCCCGATCGCCTCACCGGGCGACTTCGAGGCGGTGCGGGAGATCGCGCGCCAGGTGCTCGACCCCGCGCCGCCGGTGATCGCCGGGCTGGCGCGCCCGCACGTAGGCGACATCGACGCCGCCTGGAACGCTGTCAAGGACGCCGCGCGCCCCCGGATCCACGTCTTCATCTCCACCTCGGACATCCACATCCGCCACCAGTTCCATTCGACGCGTGAGGACGTCAAGGGCCAGGCCCGGGCCGGGGTCGCGCACGCCAGGCACTATTGCGAGGACGTGGAATTCTCGCCCATGGACGCAACGCGCGCGGACGTGCAGTTCACCGCCGAGGTGTGTCAGATCGCGATCGACGAGGGCGCGGGCACGATCAACATCCCTGACACCGTTGGCTACACGATGCCAAACGAGTTCACCGCCTACTTGCACCAGCTCTACGAGCTGGTGCCAGACCTGCACGATGTCGTGCTCTCAGTCCATTGCCACGATGACCTCGGGCTGGCGGTTGCCAACTCCTTCGCGGGACTGCTGGCGGGCGCGCGCCAGGTCGAGTGCGCAGTCAACGGCATCGGCGAACGCGCGGGCAACGCCTCGCTCGAGGAGATCGTGATGCTGCTGCACACACGGCACGCCGACGTCGGGCTGCACACCGCTGCGGTCACCAACGAGCTCGCCCGAACCTCGCGCCTGGTCTCCCGGCTGACCGGTTACCCGGTGGCGCCCAACAAGGCGATCGTGGGCCGCAACGCGTTCGCGCACGAGTCCGGCATTCACCAGGACGGGGTGCTCAAGGAGCGCTCGACCTATGAGATCATGGACGCGACCACCGTCGGGCTGGATGCCAACTCGATCGTGCTCGGCAAGCACTCCGGACGCCATGCGCTCCAGCAGGCGCTCGCCGAGCTCGGCTTGGAGATCTCCGGGCCGGCGCTGAACACGGCGTTCAAGCGCTTCAAGGAGATCGCCGACAAGAAGAAGCACGTCACGGCGATGGACCTCGAGGCGCTGGCAACCGACGAGCTGCGCGAAGGGGTCGCCAGCTTCGGGCTGCAGTGGTTCGACGTGGAGGCATCCTCGCGCCGCCCCCCGCACGCGACCGTCGGCGTCCGCACGCCCGAGGGCGAGGAGGTCGTGGGCTCGTTCACCGGCGACGGGCCTGTCGATGCGATCTTCAGGGCGATCAACACCGCCACGGGACTCGAAGGCCGCCTGCGCGAGTTCCGCGTCGATGCGGTCACCGCCGGCGAGGACGCGCTCGGAGAGACATCGGTGGTGCTCGAGCTGGGCGGAGTCACCGGCTCGGGACAGGGCGTGTCGACCGACATTCTCGAGGCCGCCGGCCGCGCCTACGTGCGCGCGCTGTCCAATGCAGCGCGCCGCCGAGGGATCGAAGCCGAAGCCGAGGCCGCCACCGCCACCGCGCAGGCCGCCGCCACAGCGCAAGCCGGGGCGGCCGCCACAGCGCAAGCCGGGGTGGCCGCGACTCCGGAGCCCCTCCGGGCGCCGTAGCCCGGCACCCACCGGCCCGCCTCAGCCGTCAGTGCTCCCCCCGAGCGCCAGCCCCTGGCGGTAGCCCGCCGCAAGCACCCGCCCGCGGGGCTCACGGTCCACGAAGTCCGATCCCATCGCGGCGGCGCTCTCCAGGTTGGGCGCGACGCTCTGCACCGCTGCCCCACGGCGGCGCAGTGCGAGTGTCTCGAGCGAGACGGCGGAGCGGGCGACGTTGCGCACCACCCCGACCAGCGTGTGGCTGCCCGCGATGCTCGCCGCGGGGTTCAGGCAGAGCACGTGGGTATCGCGACCTGCCGGTGCGATGTCGAGGTTCGTCGGACTCCAGAGGCCGCCGTCAACGTACTCGCGGTCGTCGATCCGGACCGGCGCGAACAGCCACGGAACGGTGCACGACGCTTCGACGGCCTGGCCGACCGTCGCCTTCGGTGCGCCGGGATTGCCGAACACGATCCGGCGGCCGCTCTGGCGCTCGACCGCGGTGACGCGCAGCCGTCCGTCAAAGCGCGCGCCCGAGCGCTCGACCGTCGCTCGCAACTCGTCGAGGGCGCCGTGGCGCCGGGGAAGGCTTCGGAGTGCCAGCGCGCGCATGATTGCGCCGCCAGGGGCCGCGAGTCCGAGCGCCAGCGGAGCGAAGGTGGCGCTCGAGGCGAGCGCCCAGGCCCCTGCGCTCCGCGCGGCGTCGAGCATCGCGGTGACCAGGGTGCCCTCGGGTTGGACGTCACGGACCTCGATCTCCGCCCCGACGAAGGACGGCCTCCGTGGCGCTTTGCCGGCAGCCAGATGGGCGGCGACGATCGCGCCCGCTGAGGTGCCGACGAAATGCTCACAGCGGCGCAGGTCGAAGCCCGTCACGTCCTCGAGGCCGGCGAGCACGCCCATCATCCACGCTTCGCCGAGCAAGCCGCCGCCGCCGAGCACGAGCACGTCGGGAGGCGAGAGCATCTTCCGTGAGGCTACTAGTGCCACGAGGCCGCCGTTGATCTCCGCAACCTCAGACTGTCATGCGACACCGTTTCCCGCGCGGCCAGCCTGCGGGCAGGCCGCGCGGCGCCGACCATTCGTCCTGATCGCTGTCTGTGATAACGTACGCTTGTATGAGCGCACTCGCCGACCCACCCCCCGGGGCAGACCCACTCGCTCTCCACGGAGCCTTCGGCGCCCGCGTGCGCGCGCTGCGCGAGGCGATGTCGCTCTCATTGCGTGAGCTGTCGCTGCGCTGCGGCGTGAGCGCGCCGATGCTCTCGCAGGTCGAGCGCGGTGAGACCAGCCCGACCGTCGCGCTCGCGGAGCGGATCGCCGGCGGGCTGGAGCTGCGCCTCTCCCAGCTCTTGCGCTTGGATGAGGACGGTGCCGTGAGCGTCGTGCGCAGGGCAGAGCGCCGCAAGGGGCCGGGCGGTGCCCGCGGGCACCGCTACGAGATCCTGACACCGCCGCTGCCCGGCCAGCGCGCTGAGCTCTCGCGCCACGCGCTGGCACCCGGTGCGCTCACCGGAGGGCCGGGTGACCCGCCGATGCACGAGCCTGGCAGCCGGGAGACCGCGCTCGTGCAGTCGGGCACCGTGGTGCTCGTCTGCGACGGAGGACGCTGCGAGCTACGCACCGGTGACTGCGTGACCTTCGACGCAGACCTGTCACACCACTTCGAGAACCCCGGGCCCGGGGAGGCCGTCCTGCTGGCGGTGCTCAGCGCGGGCCTTAGAAGGAGCTAGATCAAATGCCAAAGACGCTGCTGGACAAGATCTGGGAAGCCCACGAGGTCGCTCCGGGACTCCTCTACATCGACCTGCACCTCGTGCACGAGGTCACGAGCCCGCAGGCGTTCGACGGGCTGGCGCTCGCTGGGCGCACGGTGCGCAGGCCCGACCGCACGCTGGCGACCGCCGATCACAACGTGCCAACCGACGGCACGCCGGTGGCCGCGCGGATTCGCGACTCCCTGTCCCGGATCCAGGTGCAGACCCTGGAGCGCAATTGCGAGCAGTTCGGGATTCCGGTCTACTCGTTGGGCTCCGAGCACCAGGGGATCGTGCACGTGATCGGGCCGGAGCTTGGGGTCAGCCAGCCGGGAATGACGATCGTCTGCGGCGACTCCCACACGGCTACCCACGGAGCGTTCGGGGCGCTCGCCTTCGGGATCGGGACCAGCGAGGTCGAGCACGTGCTCGCGACGCAATGCCTGATGCAGTCAAAGCCGCGCTCGATGCGCATCCGCTACGAGGGCTCGCTCGGCTTCGGCGTCACCGCCAAGGACCTGATCCTCGCGACGATCGGCCAGATCGGCGTCGCGGGTGCGGCCGGGCACGTCGTCGAGTACGCCGGGCCGGCGATCGAGGCGCTGTCGATCGAGGGGCGGTTGACCGTCTGCAACATGACGATCGAAGCCGGTGCTCGCGCCGGGATGATCGCGCCGGACCAGACGACCTTCGAGTTTCTTGCCGGGCGCCCGGGGGCGCCCGTAGAGGTCCCGCCCGCCGACTGGATCTCGCTTCGCACCGATCCCGGCGCCAGCTTTGACCGCGAGGTCGTGGTCGACGCGGCGGCGATCAGCCCGATGGTCACCTGGGGGACGACGCCCGGGATGGTGATCAGGGTCACCGAGGCGGTGCCCGAGCCCGCGTCCGAGCAGGACGAGCGAGCGCTTCAGTACATGGACCTGACGCCTGGCACAGCGCTTGACGAGGTCACACTGGACCGCGTCTTCATCGGCTCCTGCACGAACTCGCGGATCGGGGACCTGCGCGCCGCGGCTTCGGTGCTGGGTGGCCGCCGGGTGGCCGACGGCGTTTACGCGATGGTTGTCCCCGGCTCTCAGAAGGTAAAGGCGCAGGCCGAGCGCGAAGGCCTCGACGAGGTGTTCAAGCGCGCCGGCTTTGACTGGCGTGGCGCGGGCTGCTCGATGTGCCTGGGAATGAACCCCGACTTCGCAGCGCCGGGCGAGCGCGTGGCCTCGACCTCCAACAGGAACTTCGAGGGCCGTCAGGGGCAGGGTGCGCGCTCGCATCTGGTCTCACCCCAGATGGCGGCGGCGGCGGCGATCGCGGGTCACTTCGTCGACATTCGGGAATGGGAAGGAGATGCCGGTGGGGAAGCGATGGGGGTTGGTGGTCGTGCATTAAGCGAGGGCGAGGGCGAGGGCCATGCGGCGAGCGGAGAGGGGGCAGGGCGATGAGGGCGATCGACACGATCAAGGGCAATGTGTCGGTGCTCGAGCGCGACGACGTGGACACCGACCAGATCATCCCCAAGCAGTTCCTCAAGCGCGTAGAGCGCACCGGCTTCGGCCAATATCTCTTCTACGACTGGGCCAAGCAGCCCGGCTGGGAGCTGGCGCCCAACCCGATCCTCCTGGCGGGAGCCAACTTCGGGTGTGGCTCCAGTCGCGAGCACGCACCGTGGGCGCTGCAGGACTACGGCTTCCAGGCCATCATCGCTCCGAGCTTCGCGGACATCTTCCGCTCCAACTGCATGAAGATCGGCTTGCTGCCGGTCGAGCTGAGCCCTGATGAGTGCGCAGCGGTGGCTCGGGCTTGCGGCCCGCTCGGCATCCAGCCTCGCCAACACGGGCCGCGCCCGAGTCATCCTGCTGCAGGGGAGGCGGAGGTCGACCTGGACGCGCAGGAGGTGCGCTGGACCGGAGGCTCGGCTGCGTTCGAGATTGATTCCGAGATCAAGCACCGGCTGCTGAACGGTTTGGACGACGTCGCGCTGACGCTCGCCCAGGACGGCGAGATAAGTGCCTACGAGCGCGATCGCGAGCGAGTCGGGCCGATCACGACGGCGCTATGACCGCGCGGCGGAGGTCGTGAGCGAGGCGGACTCCGGCTCTCCGTCGCGGCCGGCCTCCCGGTCGGGGTCGGTCTCCGAGCTCGGCACCGGCTCAACTCTGCGCGATTGGGATGCCGGCACCTATGACCGCATCTCTGAGCCGCAGCTTGTCTGGGCGCGAGAGCAGTTCGAGCGCTTGGAGCTGACCGGCGATGAGGTGGTGCTCGACGCCGGCTGCGGATCGGGTCGGGTGACCCTCGAGCTGGTGCAGCGCGTGCCCCGGGGTCGCGTGTACGCCGTCGACGCGTCCGCTTCGATGGTGGCGCACGCGCGAAGCGCCCTTGCCGAGCGGGCCACCGTGCTGTGTCAGGACCTGATCGATCTGGATCTGCCCGAGCCGGTCGACGTCGTCTTCTCCAACGCCACGTTTCACTGGATCCCCGATCACGACGCCCTCTTCCGAGCGCTGCACAGTTCGATCAAGCCAGGCGGGAGGCTGGTCGCGCAGTGCGGTGGGATCGGGAACATCGACGCCTTCCGGATCGACGCCGACGCTGTCGCGGCCGAGGAGCCCTTCAAGCGCTGGTTCGCGGACTGGCGGCGGCCGTGGAACTACGCGACGGCTGCGGCTACGACGCAGCGGCTGGAGCGCGCGGGCTTCACCGCGGTCTCCTGCTGGCTGGCGCCCAAGACGGTGACGCTGTCCGATTCGCGGGCGTTTGTCCAGACCGTGTGCCTTGTTCGCCACCTCGACCCGCTGCCCGAGGAGCTGAAAAAGCCGTTCGTGGACCGGGTCCTCGCGCGGGTAAGCGAGCCGGTGGTGCTCGAGTACGTGCGGCTGAACATGGGTGGGGTGAGGGGATGAGGGGTGCCCTGACCCAGCGATCTCGGCTCCGCTTGCCGCGGGCTACAGACGATCACGAAGCGGCCGAGCTGCGCGGCGAGCAGAGGATCACGAAGCGGTCGAGCTGACCCGAGAGGTCCTGGTCGCGCTCGTCGACGGCCTCGGCGGTCAGCGCTGGTGCGAGGCCCGCTCGATCGCGCGAAGTGCCTGCAGTCGTGAGCCGGAGGAAGTCGAGCGCAAGCCGATGCGAATCCCGGAGCGCGGCGCCGGCGAGCTGCGCGCAGTCCTCGTGCATGGCCGGCTGGGCGGCGTGGATCGCTGCGGCGAGGGTGGCCTGCGCCCCTTCGAATGGGGCGTTGGCACTCGCGAAGCAGGCGGTCGAGCTCGGGTTGCGCTTGGCCCACATTGCGAGGCAACCGTAGAGCCGTCCGCTCGCGACAGCAATCTCGGCGTGCCAGCGCAACCAGAGCTTGTCGACCCTGCGCCCAGTTGGCGCGGGCATCGGGACCAGTACGCCGCTCGAGGCCCGCTGTCCGTTCGGGGGGCGGCGCGCGACGAGCCAGCCCTGGTCGTAGTAGACCGGGGTCACCGTCGGCAGCTCCCCGTCGAGGACCGTTCCAAACGCGTTGAAGCTGGCGTTGCCGCTGGCCCCGCAGCACTCTGGTGCCAGCACGTCGACCAACAGGTATTGGTCCTTGCCGATGTTCTTGGCGTCCATGAGCTGCAGGTGCTGGCGTTCGGAGGCGTGGGGAAGCACCAGGTCGGCCGTAGCCAGCGAGGCGGCGGCCGGCACCTGGCGTAGCGCTCGGTATGCCGCGGGGGCGAAAGAGGGTTCGCTGTAGAAAGAGTGCCCGCCGGCGCCGAGCTCTTGGCGGATGCCAAGGACGATCGTGAGCGCGAGGCTCACGACGAGCATCGCGCCGGTAGCGCCGATCGTGACCTTGCGTCGCCGGCGCTCGGGCAGCAAGCGTGCGAGGTGCGCCAGCCCGCACGCCGCACCCATCGCCAGCACCGGGGCGACGGAGAGCGAATAGTGGAACTTGCCGCTCCACAGATTCGGGTTGGTCGAGAGGACGCGCTCGGCCAGCAGGGGCAACGCGAGGATGAACAGGCGTGAGCACAGGCTCAGGAATACGAAGGGGACAAGCAGGCCCAAGATCAGCTCCGCCTTGTGCCCGGGCGAGAAGCCGATCGTGAAGACCCGCCAGGGGGCTTGAATCAGCGCCCAGATCGCGTCGGGCGCGTTCTTGCCCAGTTCGCCGTAGGTCCAGTACGCGTATGGAGTCCCGCCGGCCAAATGGAAAATCAAGACACCGGTTGTGAGCTCGTACCACGCGATCCCGACCACTACGAGCGCCACTCCGTGGCGTATCTCGCGCCGTGTCAGCAGGTAGATGCCGAAGAAGGCCACGAAGATCGACAGGTCCTCCTTGA
Source organism: Actinomycetota bacterium (assembly GCA_030853685.1). Classification (GTDB taxonomy): domain Bacteria; phylum Actinomycetota; class Thermoleophilia; order Solirubrobacterales; family Solirubrobacteraceae; genus Palsa-465. Next base: position 13,956 of record JALYUQ010000279.1, read on the forward strand.
CCAGCAGCAGCAGCGCGGTCACGAGCCAGAACCACCCCCAGCGCCGGCGGTCGGCGAGCAGGATCGCCAGCGCGATCAAGAGGGGCGCGAACGCGACCTCGTGGAAGTCGAACAGCACGCCTACCTGGAGCCCCCAGAACACCCCGTAGGCGCCGGCCAGAAGGTACGCGCCCGCGCGGCCCACACGGGGCGCCGCGAAGAGAAAGACCGGAATGATCGAGGCCGCCACCAGCACGCTCTGGGCGATCAGCAGCATCCTGGGGTCAGACCACACCCAGTACAGAGGCGCGAGCACGGCGACCAGCGGGTGGAAGTGGTCGCCGAGCAGGTTCTCGCCCTTGATCGAGCTGAAGGGAGCCTCGAAGCGGCTGTAGTGCCACACGACCTGGTCGAAGATCGCGAGGTCGTAGGCGGCTAGGAAGTGGACGTAGCGGACGACCGACAGGACCGAGTCGAGCATTGCGATCACCCCCGCCAGCGCCAGCAGACCGGGCTCCCGCCCGAGTGCCCCGCACGGGCGGGCCCAGCTTCGCCCGATGGCGACGCGCGTCCAGTCCCGCCTGGCGCGGGCGCGGCGGGCGGTCAACGAGAAAGCCATCATCCGCGCGATTGACCACATCATACGAAGGCCTCGCGATCTCGGACGTAGCGGACGATCGAAGCCACCGAGCTGACTGAGCGCGATCGTCCCCGTCAGTACGAGTAGCCCGCCTACTCGCTCCCTCGCGGATCGGATACGGTGATGTGCCGCCATGGCTGCGCGAATCATCCTCCTGCCCGGTGACGGGATCGGCCCAGAGATCATCGCGCCGGCCGTCGAGCTCCTGAAAGCCGCGGGGGCCGAGCTGGAGCTCGAGGAGCACCTGTTCGGCGGCGCGTCGATCGATGCCCACGGCACGGCGCTGACGGAGGCGACGCTCACGGCTTGCCGGAGCGCCGACGCCGTTCTGCTGGCAGCCGTCGGGGGGCCTGAGTGGGACAGCACCGACCCCGCGGCGCCGCGCCCGGAGCAGGGCCTCCTCGCGCTGCGCAAGGGCCTTGGCCTGTTCGCGAACCTGCGCCCGGTGAAGCCGCTCCCGGCTCTGTATGACTGCAGCCCGCTCAAGCGCGAGCTAATCGAGCGCACGGACATGCTCGTCGTGCGCGAGCTGACCGGCGGGATCTACTTCGGCGAGAAGGTCCGCACCGAGGACTACGCGTCCGACGCGTGCGTCTACACGCGTGCGGAGATCGAGCGGATCGCGCGGGTCGCCTTCCGCTCCGCCCGCTCGCGCGTTACGAGCGTCGACAAGGCCAACGTGCTCGAGACCTCGCGGCTGTGGCGGGAGGTCGTGCGTGGCGTGCACGGGGCCGAATTTCCACATATCGAGCTCGAGCACCTGCTGGTCGACAACGCCGCGATGCGGCTGATCGGTGCGCCGCGGCACTTCGACGTGATACTGACCGAGAACATGTTCGGTGACATCCTCAGCGACGAGGCCGCGATGCTCACGGGATCGATCGGGATGCTCCCGAGCGCGTCGCTGGCGGGCGCAGGGCCTGGCGTGTTCGAGCCCGTCCACGGTTCGGCTCCGGACATCGCCGGGACCGGCGCGGCGAACCCGCTGGCGATGTTCCTCTCCGCCGCGATGATGCTCCGGCACGGACTCGCGATGGAAGCCCCGGCGGCGGCGATAGAATCGGCTGTCGATCAGGCGCTGGCCGAGGGGCTGCGCACACCGGACCTGGGGGGGAGCGCGAGCACCGCAGAGGCCGCCCGGGTAGTTCTCAGACACCTGTAAAGGAGTATCGTGGAAGTGGAACAAGCGGCCCTCATCTGGCACAATGGAGAGTTGGTGGCCTGGGAGGACGCCAAGGTCCACGTTCTCACGCACGGTCTGCATTACGGCACCGGCGTATTCGAAGGCGAGCGCGCCTACGAGACGTCGAAGGGACCGGCGATCTTCCGCCAGCGAGAGCACCTCGATCGGCTGTTCAAGTCGGCCGAGCTCTACTACATGCCGATCCCGTACAGGCTCGAGGAGCTGCGCGCCGCGACCCACGAGCTGATCGCCGTCAACGAGCTGCGCGAGTGCTATATCCGCCCGATCGTCTTCCGCGGCTACGGCCATATGGGCCTCTACCCGCTGGACTCACCGGTCGAGGTGTCGATCGCCGCCTGGCCGTGGGGCGCGTATCTCGGCGAGGACGGCAAGCGCGAAGGGATCAGGGCCAAGGTCTCGAGCTGGCGGCGGATCCCGCACGACGCTTTGCTCCCGCATTCGAAGGCGTGTGGCCATTACCTGAACAGTGTGCTCGCGAAGGTCGAAGCGTCCAAGGCGGGCTACCAGGAGGCGATCCTGCTCGACTCGCACGGGTTCGTGTCCGAAGGATCGGCAGAGAACGTCTTCGTCGTCAGCGACGGCCGGATCCTGACCCCACCGCAGACGGCTGCGGCTCTCGACGGCATCGTCCGGAGATCGATCGTCCAGATCGCCCGCGACCTCGGGCTGGAGGTGATAGAGCGCGACCTCGCCCGCGCGGAGCTCTACCTCGCCGACGAGGTGTTCCTCTCCGGCACCGGGGCGGAGCTCGTTCCCGTGCGCGAGATCGACGACCATCGGATCGGCGACGGACGGCCGGGGCCGATCACGACTGAAATCGGGCGGGTGTTCGACGACGCGCTGCACGGACGCGATCCCCGCTATGTCGAGTGGCTCGACGTCGTCGAGGTGCCGTCCGGGCACGCGGCCCGGATGGCCGGGTCCGGGTCCGCGTGACGCGATGAAGCAGATCGAGCTCTACGACGCGACGCTCCGCGACGGGATGCAGGGAGAGGGGATGTCGCTCTCCGCCGGAGAGAGGCTGCGCGCGGCCCACCGTCTCGACGACCTCGGCATCGACCTGATCGAGGCGGGCTTCCCGGGGTCCAACCCAAAGGAGCTCGAGCTCTTCGATCTCCTGATAGACGAGCGCTTCGCTCACGCGGAGATCGCCGCTTTCGGGATGACCCGCAGGCGTGGAATGAGGGCCGACGAGGACTCCGCGTTGCGCGTGCTCGCCGGATGCTGCGCCCCCGTCTGCACGCTGGTCGGCAAGACTTCGGCCCTGCACCTCGAGAAGGTGGTCAAGGTCGACCGCGAGGAGAACCTGGCGATGATCGACGATTCGATCGCATTCCTGCTACGGCAGGACAAGCGGGTGATCTATGACGCAGAGCACTTCTTCGACGGGTTCGCCGACGATCCCGGCTACGCGTTGCGGTGCCTGCGTGCCGCCGCGCAGGCCGGCGCGCAGACGGTCGTCTGCTGTGACACCAACGGCGGCACGCTCCCGGACGCCATCACGGTGGCGATGGCACAGGTCGTGAGCGCGCTTTCGCCAGACGCGGTCGGAATCGGGATCCACTGTCACGACGACGCGGGCTGCGGAGTTGCCTGCTCGCTGGCCGCCGTGGCGCAGGGGGCGACGCACGTTCAGGGCACGATCAACGGCTACGGCGAGCGCTGCGGCAACGCCAACCTCGCCTCGATCATCGCGAACCTCCAGCTCAAGCTCGGCTACGAATGCCTTACCGCGCCCCAGCTCGCATCGTTGACCCCCACCGCGCACTTCATCGACGAGCTGCTCAACTTCACCCCAGATCCCGACCAGCCGTTCGCGGGGCGCAATGCGTTCGCTCACAAGGGCGGACTGCACGCCGCCGGCGTGAGCGCCGACCCCGCGACCTTCGAGCACGTCGATCCGGCTGTGGTCGGCAATCACCGTGAGGTGCTGATCTCTGAACTGGCGGGCAGAGGGACCGTAAAGGCGCGGGCAGCAGACGCGGGCATCGCGCTCGACGACGACGACGCGGCTCGCGTCGTGGCGCGCGTCAAGGCGCTCGAGCACATCGGCTATCACTTCGAGGCCGCAGACGGATCCTTCGAGCTACTGCTGCGCAAGGAGACCGGCGAGCACGAGCCGCTGTTCCGTCTCGAGTCCTGGCGCGCGATCGTGGAGCAGCGCGCAGACGGGCGGGTTGAGACCGAGGCGACGATCAAGATTTGGATCGACGGTGAGCGATACGTGCGCACCGCCGAGGGCAACGGTCCCGTCAATGCCCTGGATCGGGCATTGCGCGACGCGTTGATCCAAATTCATCCCCATCTGCGCGACATCGATCTCGTCAACTTCAAGGTCCGGATCCTCGACGAGACCAAGGGCACCGGCGCGGTCACGCGCGTGCTGCTCGACGCTTCCGACGGCGACGCGGTGTGGGGCTCGATCGGCGTCTCCGAGAACGTCATCGAGGCTTCGTGGCAGGCGCTCGTGGACTCGCTCGAGTACGGGATGCAGGTTGCAACACGCAAGTCCCGGGGTGAGGCGACCTCGGCGCAGGGGTCGTGACAGGGGTGAGAGCGGTCGCGGGCCGGGTGCCCGCGACCGGCCTGAAGGCGATCCCGCTGGCCCAGCCGGTCCTCGGGGCCCGCGAGGAGGAGCGCGTGCTCGAGGTGCTGCGCTCGGGCAAGCTGTCGCTCGGACCCGCGCTGCCGGCGTTCGAGCAGGCGTTCGCGGCGCGCGTGGGAGCTCTGCATGCGAGTGCGGTCTCCAGCGGGACGGCGGGGCTACACCTCGCGCTGCGGGCAGTCGGCGTCCGCGACGGCGCCTGCGACGGCGCCGAGGTCATAACGAGCCCGTTCTCGTTCGTGGCGAGCGCCAATGTGGCCCTGTATGAACGCGCCCGGCCCGTATTCGCCGACATCGACCCAGTCACCCTGAACATTTCCACAGAAGCGGTGGCCGCCGCGGTCAGTCAGCGAACGGTGGCGTTGCTGCCGGTCCACGTCTTCGGCTACCCGGCCGACGTGCCGGCGCTGGAGGCGCTGGGCCTCCCGATCGTCGAGGATGCGTGCGAGGCGCTGGGAGCCGTCCACGCCGATGGTGTGCCGGTGGGTGGGCGCGGACATCCGGCCGTATTCGGCTTCTACGCCAACAAGCAGATGACGACCGGGGAGGGGGGGATGGTGAGCACCGCCGACGCCTCGGTCAAGGAGCGCATCGACTCCGAGCGAAACCAGGGTCGCGCCCCTGACATGGAGTGGCTCGACCACGATCGTCTCGGCTTCAACTACCGCCTGTCGGACATCGCATGTGCACTCGGGCTCGCACAGCTCGAGCGTCTGGACGCGATGCTCGCCGGCCGCGCGCGCGTCGCGCAGCGCTATCGCGAGGCGCTCGATGGCGTCGAGGGACTCCAGTTACCCTGCCACGACGCCGGTGGAAACCGCCGTGGCTGGTTCGTGTTCGTGGTGCAGCTTCCCCACGGTCTCGACCGCGACGGCGCGGTGCGCGCGCTCGCGCACCTCGCGATCCCGAGCAAGCCCTATTTTCCAGCCGTGCACCTGATGAGCTACTACCGCGAGCGTTTCGGGCACCGGGAGGGGGAGCTCCCGGTCTGCGAGGATGTCGCCAGGCGATCGATCGCGCTGCCGTTCTTCCCGCAGATGACCGACGGTCAGGTGGAGCGGGTGGCGTGCGCGCTGCGTGACGTCGTAGAGGGCGCCCGCGGGTCTGAGAGTCTGAGAGTCTGAGGGCGACCCGGCAATGTCCCGCTTCTCCGAGCCCCAGGATGCGCTCTTCCGCGCGCTGAACGACTCGATCGGCTTTGACCGGCGCCTGGGGCGATACGATGTACAGCAGTCCCGGGCGCACGCCGCGATGCTCGCCGCCTGCGGAATCATCTCATCCGAGGACCGCGACGAGCTGCAGCGGGCCCTTGACCAGGTGCGGCGCGAGCTCGAGGACGGCTCGTTCTCGGTCAGCGAGCGCGACGAGGACATCCACATGGCGATCGAGCGCCGCGTCACAGAGATCGTCGGCGCGGTCGGCGGCAAGCTCCACACCGCGCGCTCGCGCAACGACCAGGTCGCGACCGACATGGCGATGTTCGTCCGTGCGCATGCCGATCGCGCGGGCGTCGCGATCGGAGCGCTCGCGGGCACGCTGCTCGAGCTGGCCCAGGACCACCTGGACTGGCCGATGCCCGGCTACACGCATCTACAGCGCGCGCAGCCGGTGTACCTGAGCCACCACTTGCTGGCGTACGTATGGATGCTGGCGCGCGACCGCGAGCGCTTCTCCGGCGTATTGCGAGCCACCGGGGCGCTGCCTCTCGGCACCGGCGCGCTCGCCGGCGTGAACTTCGACACCGATCGCAGGCTGCTCGCGCGTGAGCTCGGCTTCTCCACGATCGTCGAGAACTCGATCGACGCCGTGTCCAATCGCGACTTCGTGCTCGACTACCTGGCGGCGGCCGCTACCTGCGCTACTCATTTATCCCGGCTCGGCGCTGAGATCGTGCTCTGGTCCTCGGAGGAGTTCGGGTTTTGCGAGCTCTCCGACGCGTGGGCGTCGGGGTCTTCGATCATGCCCCAGAAGAAGAATCCTGACGCTGCCGAGCTACTGCGGGCCAAGGCGCCTAGAATCGCTGCCCACCTCGGCGCTCTGCACGGCGTGCTTCACGGGCTCCCGCTGACCTACAACAAGGACATGCAGGAGGACAAGGAGCACCTGTTCGACACAGCCGACACGCTCGAGCTGTGCCTGGCGGCCGCGCAGGGGATGATGGGCTCGATCGCGTTCAGGCGCGAGCGCATGGCTGCGGCGGCTGCGGACGACTTCCTCGCGGCGGTGGACGCCGCCGATTTGCTCGTGCGCCGCGGGCTTCCGTTCCGGGAGGCTCACGGCGTCATCGCCGCGCTCGCGCGGATCGCACGCGAACAGGGCAAGCAGCTCTCCCAGTTGTCCAAAGCAGAGCTCGCCACGCAGTCGCCGCTGCTCGAGGACGACGACGACTTCTACGCGCTGCTGCGCGACGGCGCGTGGCTGGAGTCCAAGGTCTCCGAAGGGGGAACTAGCCTGCAACGGGTGCGAGAGCAGTGCTCGCGTGCGCGAGCGGTGATCGCCGCGGGCGAGCGAACCACCTGAGTGAGAGTGAGCGAGAGGCAGTGAGACCGGCCTTCTACGAGCGCCCGGTGCTCGAGGTGGCCAGCGACCTCGTTGGCTGCGTGCTCACGCATCAGGGCTGCGCCGGAGTGATCGTTGAAACGGAGGCCTACCACGACTCCGAGCCCGCCTGTCACGCGTTCGCCGGCCTGACGCCCCGCACGCGTACGCTGTTCGGCCCGGCCGGCCTCGCGTACGTCTACCGCTCCTATGGCATCCACGCGCTGCTGAACGCCGTGAGCGAGCCCGAGGGCGTCGGTGCCGCGGTGCTGATCAGGGCGCTGGCGCCAGTTGCGGGCATCGATCAGATGCAGGCTCGCCGCCGGCTGGCGCAGATCGAGACGCTCTGCTCCGGCCCCGGCAAGCTCACGAAAGCGCTGGCGATCGAGCTGACGCACAACGGCGCAGACCTGGCGCTTGGTCCGGTCGTGATCTCCGCCCGCCCGCGGGCGTGGCGGAGCGTACAGGTCGCGGTCAGCCGCCGGATCGGGATCACCAAGGCCACTGAGCTCCCGTGGCGCTTCAGCGCCCGGGACAGCCGATTCTTGTCGCGCCCGGTCCGCGCCTGAGGCTACTTGCCGCCGATCCCGGCTCCGCCGCTCTGGGCGCCCGGAGATCCAGAGCTGCCACCACCACCACCACTTCCGGGACCACCTCCGCCGCCCCCCCCGCCACCACCGGGGCTGGGGCTGGGGGTGGCCGTGCCGCCGCCGCCGCCACGCCCGGCGCCGGGGGCGCCCGTGCCGCCGGCACCTCCGGAGCCCGAACCGCCAGAGCCACCAGAACCGCCACCGCTTCCGCCCGCGCCGCCGCCTGCGCTCGTGGCGCCCGTTGCGCCGTTGCCGGAACCCGCGCTGCGCCCGTTGCCGGTCGCAGGGCTGGTCGTCGGGGTGGCCGTCGGGGCGGTGCCGGGGCTCGGACCAGTGGCGGTCGGGGTGCTCGCGCCGGAGCCGGTCCCAGACCCCGCCGTAGTCGTAGTCGTAGTCGTTCCTCCGCCATGCGCCGCCGGCTGCTCGCGGGCGAGGATCTGCAGCGCCTGGACCATGAAGTCGTGCCAGATGATCGCGGGGTAGGTCCCACCTTCGACGGGTCCGCCGTTGTAGAGCGTGCTCATGGAGATCAGCTTGTTCGGGAACCCGACCCACACGGCGGTCGTGATCTGGGGCGTCCAGGCGACGAACCACGCATCCCCGTAATTGGAAGTCGTTCCGGTCTTGCCGGCCACGTCCACCCCCGAGATCGCGGCCGCCGTGCCCGTCCCGGATTGCGCGACGGTAGTCAGAATGTCGTGCACCGTCTGGGCGACGCTCGCGGGAAGGACGCGCTGGTAGGCGGGGTGGTCGATCGTGTCACTGCCCGTTCCGCCGCAGACGTGGGCGGGACACTGGATCTCGGCGATTCCGGTTGGGCCTTTGTCGGGCGTGCCGAGCACCGGGTCGAAGACCCTCCGTCCGCCCGTCGCGAACGTCTCGTAGGCATGGGCGAGCTCGAGCGGTGTCACGCCTTGGCGCAAGCCGCCGAGGATCATCGCGTAGTTGTCGGAGACTGGCGAGCTGATCCCCATCCGTTTGGCCAGCCGGGCGATCTTGGTGGTGCCGGTGTTGATGCCGACCTGGGAGTAGACCGAGTTGTCGGAGATCGTCGTCGCTTGGGTGAGCGTGATCGGACCTGAATAGGTGTTCCCGAAGTTGTGAACGACGAAGTGCTCCTTGCCGGCACTGTTGGGAACGATGAAGTTCTGCGGCGCGGAGTCGATCAGGGAGTCCGGCGAGTACTTTCCAGACCGCAGCGCGACGGCTAGCGTGAACGGCTTGAACGCGGAGCCCGGCTGGCGATAGCCCTCGGTTGCGAGATTGAACGGCGTCTGGCTGTAGTCCTGGCCGCCGATCATCGCCCGGACCTCGCCTGTCTTGTTGTCGATCGCGACGAGCGATGCGGTGGGGAGATTGGGCCCTTGCGGGAGGTCGGACTTGATCGCCTGCTCAGCTGCGATCTGCAGCTCGAGGTCGATCGAGGTCCGAATCTTCAGCCCGCCGTAGTAAGCGCGGTAGTCGGCCGCGGCCGGGGTGACTCCGCGGCCGACCTTCGCGAGGATCTGCGGGCGCAGCCAGCTCGTGAAGTAGGGTGCCGCGGCCGGCTCCGAGGGTTGCTGGATCTGCTCCGCCCTCGGAAGCTTTGTGGCGATGCCCTGGGTGTACTGCGCGGCATCGATGTAGTGCTGCCCGAGCATGTTCTTCAGCACGAGATTGCGCCTGTCCGTTGCCGCGCGTGGATGGGCCAGGGGATCGAATGCGGTCGGTGAGGCGACCATTCCGGCGAGCAGCGCCGCCTCTGAGGGGGCGAGCACCGAGGCACACTTCGGCAGCGAGCCGTCGCCGCAGCCGCTCGTGGGCTGGCCCGGCTGGCCCGCGGTGGAAGCCGTGGTCGAGGTCGAGTCGAATCCGTGCAGCTTGCCGAAGTACACACGCGCGGCGGACTCCACGCCGTAGGCGCCGTTGCCGAAGTAGATCGAGTTCAGGTACTCGGTGAGGATCTTCTTCTTTGACCATCTGCGGGTCAGGTGGTAGGCGAGCGCCGCCTCACGCAGCTTCTCGAACACCGTCCTATTCCCCTCCTCGGAGAGCGCGTTCTTGACGAACTGCTGGGCGATAGTCGAGGCGCCCTGCCGCGCGCCGCCGGTCACGTCGGCGACGAGCGCCCGCCCGATCCCGTGGACGTCGACCCCCGGGTCGCTGAAGAAGCGCTTGTCCTCGACTGCAACGATCGCACGGGTCATCGTTTTTGCAATTTCATTCTGCTGGTCGATGACCACGTGATTGGGCGGCGCGAAGACACCGATCGGGCGCCAGTGGTCGTCGTAGAGGATCGAGTTGGCGGCCTTGCGATACTGAGCCTTGTTCTCGAGCTGGGGCAGGTCAGACGCGACGGCCGTCATCATCCCGAACACCGTCGAGCTCGAAGCCAGCGCCCCCAGGCCGAGCAGGATCAGCATCAAGCGGAGCTTGCGCACTCGCGGCTTAGGTGGCCGCTCACCCCCGCCCCCAGGCCGTGGCCAGCGGCGGCTGCGGGGGGCGAATTGGATCGGTGCGATGAGCTGTTCGCCCGGCGTGGGATTTTGATCGTCGTCGGCCAT
>JALYUQ010000227.1 GCA_030853685.1 Actinomycetota bacterium
GAGCGGACCGTGCCGTTCGGGCTGATCTGCCAATCACTCGCGATCTGCTGGTACGCGCTCAACGGCCGTGCCGAGCAGGACGTCGCGCACCGCCGCCGACACGCCCGCTGGTACCGCCACAAGCGCAACCCCTCCTACCAAGACATGCTCTCACGGCTGCGCCGCGAGACGATTGCCGCCCAATACCTGCCGGTTACCGCCCGCACCCCTAACCCACGAGAAATCAGCCGCCCCGCACCAGCACTCAACACCGCCGCTGGATAACCCCGAAACTTGAGGGGTCTTAGCGACTGTAATCCACCCCCATAGGAGGGAACAGATGAGCAGCACGGCAACCCGGCTCGGCGAGATCAACCTCGTGACAGTGCCTGTCGTCGATCAGGACCGGGCGATCGAGTTCTACGTCGAAAAGCTCGGCTTCGAGAAGCGCACCGACGTCGAGTTTGGCGGCGGGAAGTACCGTTGGGTCGAGGTCTACCCGCCCGCCGGCGCGACGGGGATCGCCCTCGCGCCGCCGCCAGACGGAACGGTCGCGGCGCGGGAGACCGGCATCAGCCTAACCACCGATGACGCCGACACCACCCACGAGGAGCTTCGCTCGCGCGGCGTGGATGTCGACGCCGAAGTCTCGCGGATGGGGGATCCTGTCCCGCCTATGTTCTGGTTCCGCGATCCCGACGGTCACTCGCTGATGGTCGTCGAGGTGCGCTAATCACGACGCAACTCCCGTCTGGCCCGGGGTCGACCGGAGTCACTCAGCGCTTCTGTTGCCAGGGCGATTGACCCTGCGGCTGGCGTGGCAAGCACGCTGCGCCAGCCGCGGGGTCTCCCACGCGGCTCGAGCAGGACTCTGACGCGCATCGGCCGAGTCCCGCGCGTGATCGCTTCCGCCCAGGAGCAGGCAAGCTCCGGACCAGAAGCAGGCATGTGCCGGATCGTGCGGCAGCGGTAGACGCGACGGCGAGGCCGCACACGCGCCCTGGCCTCAGCAGTATCGTCCCGGCGATGATCGAGCGTGAGCATCGGGCTAAGGACGGAACCGCGGCATGGCATCGCCGTCTGCACCACGTCGGCCGCGATCAGTTGAGCGAGGAGACCGCGCAGACCCCGGGAATGCGTCGGTACGAGGCGATCTCCGGAGCACGCAACGACTCGCGCAAGATCTGGATGGGCGAGAGCCACATAGCTCCGGGAATGGCCTCCGGCGATCATCATCACGGCGAGGCCGAGACCGGCATCTACGTCGTCAGCGGGCATCCGGTCTTCGTGTTTCTCCACGATGGGGCCGAGCGACGCGTAGAGGCAGGGCCGGGTGAGTACGTGTACGTACCGCCGTACGTCCCCCATCGCGAGGAGAACCCGTCCGCTGAGGACGAGGTCGTCGTCGTGCTGGCGCGCAGCACCCAGGAGGGCGTCGTGGTGAACCTGCCGAGCCTGCGAGCCGAGGTGCCCGAGCTGGACCGTCTGATCGCTGACCTATCCGCTGAGAAGTCGGTCTGATGGCACTACCACTCACCTCCGCGGCGGGCTGACCGTGACGGCATAGTCGACCGGCAGCTCCGGCGATTCCTGTCGCGCATGCTCGAACTGCTCGTGCTGGGGAGCGGTGGGCCGTTGGCCAATCCGCGCCGCGCCTCCTCGGGGTACGTGCTCACTCTCGACGACGGGCGGCGAATACTGATCGACGCCGGCGGCGGCACGTTCGAGCGCCTCGGGCGAGCGGGAGTTGGCGCGCCGAGCTCGATCCCGGGCTGCTGACCCATCTGCACATCGATCACAGCGGCGGTCTGGCTCCGATCGTCTTCGCTGCGTTCATGGAGGCCGTAGCGAGTCGCTTGCCGTTGCGGGACCGGCGGCGCGGGACGGACAGCCGGGCGCGAGGAGGTTCTGCAAGGCCCTCTTCGGCCCGGACGGCGCTTGCTACATGCGCTCCTTTGAGAGGTTCGGCATCGATGCGCTCGAGGCGTCCAGCGACCTCGAGGCACCAACCCGCCAGGCGGTAATCGAGCAGGGCGATCTGCGGGTCACATCAGTCGGGTCTGCACGCCGGCGGGTGCGTACCGGATCGACCATGGCGGCGGGGCAGTGGTGCTCAGCGGTGACGTGCAGAGCGCCCACGCGCCACTGCTGGAGATGGCGTCCGGTTGCGATCTTCTCGTCCATGATCTGGCGCTACCCGAACGCGAGACCGAGCACGGTCATTTGCACGACAAGCCAAGCGAATCGGCGAGATGGCGCACGACTGCGCGCGCAAGCGGCTGCTTGTGACCCACGTGATGCCGGAGCTCGAGGATGTGCTCCACGACGCGCTCGCACTGGTGCGCGGCGCGTACGAGGGGGAGCTGATCGTCCCCGGACCTGAGGCGAATCGCTGTCTGAGCCATCTCGGTTGAGCATGATGGCTTCACCAGCCCGCACGGACGGGTAGGCCGATCGTGAGCCTAGACGAAGGACCCTCGAATGCCCCGCAGAGAGGCTGAACCTGACCGCGGGAGCCGGCGTCGGCGCGTGCTCCCGACGCTGCTGAGCTCCCTCGACTCGCCCGAGCAGGCGGTCAGCTTCGTCGGACCAAACTGGTTCGCGTCGATAATGGGGACCGGGATCGTGCCAACGCCGCCGCTACGCTCCCCTTCGTAAAGGCCGAGCTGCACCCGTTCGCGCTCGGTGTCTGGGTGCTGGACGCGGCGCTCCTGGTGCTGCTGAGCATGGCGGTCGCGGCCCATTGGCTACGTCATCCGACGGTGGCCCGCAGCCACATCAGCGACCCGAGCATGGCGCAGTTCTACGGCGCATCCGATGGCGATGATGACGGTCGGCGCCGGCGCCCTGCTTGTCGGCAAGTCGCTGATCGGCCTGCCGGCCGCCGTCGACATCGACTGGATGCTGTGGACGCTCGGGACCCTCGCGGCCTAGTCACGGCCGTATCGATCCCGTACGTCTTGTTCACGAAGCACGGCGTGCGCGCCGACGCCGCGTTCGGCGGCTGGCTGATGCCGGTTGTCCTCCCGATGGTGTCCGCCGCCAACGGCGCCCTGCTGATCCCCCGCCTCGCGGCCGTGTCAGGCCGCGCGACGTTGCTCTACGGCTGCTATTCGATGTTCGGTCTGAGCCTGATCGCGGCGCTGATCGTCATCACGCTGATCTGGAGCCGCCTGGCGTACCACGGATCTTCGGGCGGCACGCGTGTACCTACGCTCTGGATCGTCCTCGGCCCGCTGGGCCGGTCGATCACCGCCGCCGGCCTGCTCAGCGCGGGCGCCCACCTCGCGGTGCCGGCGACGCTGGCATCCGCGATGAGCACGATGGGCGTCCTCTACGGCGTCCCCGTATTCGGCTTCGCCCTGCTCTGGAGCGTGATCGCCGTCTCCCTGACCGTGCGCACGATTCGCCGCGGACTCCCGTTCGCGCTGATCTGGTGAAGCCTTCATTCCCGGTTTGCACCTGCGTGAGCGGGAACACCGCCATGGCGCTGCAAACCGGTCTGCCGGCGTTTCGTTTGGGCCGCGGTGATCGGCTATGCATGGGTGCTAAGCGCCTGGCTCGTTGTCGCGGTCCGGACCGCGCTCGGCAGTCTGAGCGGCCGGCTCCTGGTGGCGTCCGATCATTGCCCTGGCCCGCTGGCGGGCTCAGCCCCGCGCGCCGGTTTCGAGCAGAGCAGCCATGGCTGTGCTCCCCCGCTCGATCGTCGAGCGCATTTCGGGATTGAGGTGAAACGCGGCGCTGTCGTAGTCGTCGGCCAACGTGCCCCGCAGGTGCAGGTCGAGTGCCAGCAGGCGAGGGTAGTAACCGCCGCCCATGCAGAAGATCGCATCGTATGTCTGCCCATCGATGTCGTGCGATTCGATCGTCGTCGCATGCTGCACCTCCAGCGTCGTGGCTGCGCCTCGGGGTCCCGGTGAGAGGCGCAGCTCGATCTCGTCCGCGCCACCGCCGAGCGAGAGCTTGAGCAGGTGGGGTGCGTCACACACCACGATCGTGCCTGATCCCATGTTGGCTTGCTGGAAGCTACCGCCCACGCGCAGGTCGCCCGTTACGGGAACGTACCAGCGACGCAGCCGCTCAGGGTTCGTGCAGGCGTCCCACAGATCCTCGACCGTCGTCTCGTAGGTTCGGGTGAACACCGCGACCCGGGCCTCCCCGGCGGGTATCCTCTTGCGCCGCAGCTCGGGGTCGGGCTCGTAATACGTCGTCGCGCCGGTCGTCATTTCGTTCCTCCTGGGTCGAGATTGGATGGGGGCGCTTTTCGTGCCCGCGCGCCGCGTGCCACCTCGACACCTAGCGCGTCGAGTCGCTGCTCCCAGAAGCGCCGGTAGGGCTCGAGCCACCGATCGACCTGTTGCAGCGGGGTGGCATCGACTGCGTACAGTCGCCGCGCGCCTGCCGGGCGTACCGTCGCGAAGCCGTTCTCGCGCAGCACGCGAAGGTGCTGGGACACCGCTGGCTGCGAGATGCCGAATTCGCGCTGGACCGCCGCGCCGACCTCGCCGGCGGCCTGCTCGCCCTGCGCGAGCAGCTCGACGATGCGCCGGCGCACCGGGTCGCCCAGGATCTCGAACGCGTGCACGCCCTCAGCATATCGCTTGGCACTTATATAAGCAAGCACCAAAATACGGCAGCCGCGCGCCCGCGCCGCGCGCCGCGCGCGCGACAGCCGGGCAGTGGCGACGGCGATGACCGGCCCCCGATACGCCGCGGTCCGGGGCGGATGCGATCATGCGGTCCGTGCGCCTTGAAGGCATCTCGGCCGGCGACATCGTCGAAGTCGATCGGCTCGGCCGCCGATTTCACGCGCTCGTGACGGGGAGCTCGCAGGGCGGCCTTGCGGTCCAGCCGCTCGATCGGCGGATCAGCTACCGCTCCTGCCGGGCTCATGACGTGATCGGCCATTGGTCCAAGCGCGGGCGACCGCGGGTGAGCACCGAGCCGCTTCGGCCCTCGGTTCATCAGCTCGAGCTCGATACCACGATTCGCGGATGAGTCGAGCCGAGCGTCAGCTTGACACCACGATTCGCGGATGAGTGGAGCCGAGCGTCAGCTTGATACCACGATTCGCGGATGAGTCGAGCCGAGCGTCAGCTCGGCACCACGATTTCCGGCTCAGTCCACCCCAGCGTCAGCTCGGCGATAGAGCTCGCACTCGACTGGCGGGCGTGGATCTGGAGCTGGGTCCGCCCGGAGCTCGTGAGGGCGTGCCACCCCGCCAATATCTCATCGATTTCGTCCTCCAGCTCGCCGGCGAGGCTCGGATCGCCATAGCTCTCGACCCACCAGGGCTCGCGCTTGGGTTGGCGCAGCATGTCGGGTGAATCGGCTCGGCCGGATTGGCGAGCGGGCATCGATGCCACCACGAGCGCTGCGCCGGTCTCCGAGACGAGCCCGATCGCCCACCTCCGGGGTGAGCGCAGCTCGATGCGGCGGGCGGCTGGAAGGCATGAGAACAGGTGCAGGAGCAGCCCGGGTGGGGCCGGCCAGTGGTTGGCGATGTGGCCGCGCAGCGTGCGCATGCGCGGCTCGCGCAGGACGAGGGCGAGCAGTGCGCGGCGGCCTGAATCCGAGCGGCGTGTCAGCCCGGGTCCGCTGATCCGCATCAGCTCGCTGTGCTCGCCGCCCACCCGCACAGACGCACAGAGGTTGTCGGGTGGTCCGCGCTGGCCCCCGTCGCCACCGTGCAGCGGCATGAACCAGCCCCACGTCATGGCTACCGATCGAAGCATCCCGTCCCTGTGCTCCAGGGCCGGGATCACCTGGGGCAGTGGGTAGAGCGCAAGCTGGAGCGGGAGCACCAGGCGGCCCCCGGAGCGTAGCTGCGCGAGCCACGCGTTCGGGATCTCCTTGGCGCTCGCGGTGACGATGATCCGGTCGTAGGGCGCGCCGGCGGCAAAGCCTACGCGCCCGTCGCCGTGTACCACCTTCACCGCGTATCCACTTGCCCGCAGCGCCGAGCGTGCCTTCCGGGCCAGCGCGGAGTCGATCTCGACGGTCGTTACCCGGCCCGCGCTCCCGACCAGATGACGGAGCAGTGCCGCGTTGTAGCCGGTCCCGGCCCCGATCTCCAGCACGCGCTGTCCCGGCGTCAGCTCGAGCTGCTCGAGCATCAGCGCCATCATCGATGGCTGCGAGGAGGAGCTCAGCCAGCGCCCCCGCGCATCGACCTTGACCGGGAGCGGCGCGTTGCGGTAGACAGCGTCAACGCCCTGTTTCGCGGCGATCTCGCTCACGAACGCCTCACGCGGTACCTCGCCCAGCGCGCCGACGACGGCCTCGCCGCGCAGCTCGCCTGCGCCGCGCAGATCCGTTACGAGCTGCTCGCGCAGCTTCGCGGCCAGGCGGGGATCGGGGGGGGCTGGCGCCCGGTTCGGTCGCGTGTCGCTCACCGCGCTGACGTTATCGTCAGATCGCGACCACCCGGAGTTTTGTGTAGCGTGTCCGGTATCGCCTGCTTGGTACCCGCATAGCGATGCTCGAACTGGAAGGCCTCAGGCGCCGGTACGGGGAGGTGGTGGCGCTCGACGGGCTCACGTTCACCGTCCCCCCAGGTCAGGTGTTCGGCTTCCTGGGCCCCAACGGTGCGGGCAAGACGACGACGATGCGCGCGGTGTTCGGCCTCGTCGCGCTCGACGCAGGCGAGGCACGCTGGCGTGGGGCGGCGATCGGCGAGCGCGAGCGGCGCGGATTCGGTTACCTGCCCGAGGAACGCGGGCTCTACGCCGGGATGCAGGTGCTGGAGCAGCTCGTCTTCATCGGCCGCCTGCACGGCCTGCAAGCCGTGCAGGCCCGCGAGGCCGCTCTGCAGTGGACCGAGCGCCTCGGTCTCGCCGATCGCCGCACGGACAAGCTCGAGTCCCTTTCCCTGGGTAACCAGCAGCGCATCCAACTGGCGGCCGCGCTGGTCCATGCTCCCGAGCTGCTGGTTCTCGACGAGCCCTTCTCCGGCTTGGACCCGGTAGCGGTCGAGACGATGAGCGCGGTTCTCGTCGAGCGTGCCGGCGCTGGTGCGACAGTTGTCTTCTCCAGCCACCAGCTCGATCTCGTCGAGCATCTGTGCGAGGCGGTGGCGATCGTAAACCACGGGCGACTCGTAGCCGAGGGCGCGGTTGACGCGCTGGCGCGCTCCGGTCCGCCGCGGCTGGACGTGCGCGTCGCTGGAGACCGGTCCGGCACGTGGGCAGCGGGCGGTCTTCCCGGCATCGAGAACGTGGACGTTGCGCCCGACGGGACCGCGACGCTCACGTTGGCGCTGGGCGCGGACCCCCAGGCGGTGCTCGACGCCGCCCGCCGGGCCGGCGCTGTCGAGCACTTTTCCTCCACGCGCCGGCGGCTCTCCGAGGTGTTCGGCGAGGCGGTCGGGGTCGCGCAAGGCTCCGAAGAGGGCGCCGAGGGCAGGGCGCCTGTCGGCGCTCGGGCGCCTGCCGGCTGGCAGGCGGTGTCGCCTTGAACGCGGCGTGGTGGCAGCCGACCTGGCTGATCGCCCGCCGTGAGATGGACGAGCGCTTCCGGGCCAAGTCGTTCCGGATCGTGACGGTGCTGCTGATGGTCGCGGTCGGAGCGGGCGTCGTCATCCCCGCGCTGGTCGGAAAGCACCACAAGACCGAGAAGGTGGGCGTCCTGGGCGCAGCCGCTCCCGCGCTCACGCAGGCCGCGCAAGAGGCCGGCCGCCTCAGCGGCAGTCAGGTATCGGTCGTCCCGGTGGCCAGCGTCGACGACGCGCGCAAGCTCTTGCGCGCGGGGACGCTGGCCGCGGTCGTGGTCAACGGACGCGAGGTGCTCGTCAAGCAGCAGCAGGTCGGCGGCACGAATTCATCCTCGGCCACGTTTGCGGGCACGCTGGCGCAGCTCGTAGGCCTCGAGCGCAAACTTGCACCGGGAGCCAGCGCAGCGGCGCTCACCAATGGAGTCGCACTCCCGGTGCGTGGTGTGCAACCGGCACCAAAGAGCGTCGCGAGCCGCGTCACCGCGGTGGTGATCGACCTGTTGATCTACATCGTGATCTTCTTCTACGGACTGCGGATCGCCCAGGCCGTGGGCGAGGAGAAGACCAACCGCGTGGTCGAGGTGCTGCTTGCGACGGTGCGCTCGACACAGCTCCTCACCGGGAAGTTGATCGGCTTCGCGGCGCTCGCGTTTACGCAGATCTTCGCCGCGGGGGCAACCTACGCGATCCTCGGTCTCGCGGTCGGCTCGCACACGATCGAAGGGGGAGTCGCGTTGATGGGCGCGCTGTGGCTCGTGCTCGGCTTTGCACTCTATTGCACCGCCTTCGCGGCCGCCGGGTCGATGGTCACGCGCCAGTCCGACGTGGGCAACGTCGCGACCCCGTTGATGATTCCGCTGATCCTCGCCTATATCCTCGCCCAGGGCGTGGTGTTCGGCGGGGCAAGCTCCTTCTTTCACGTGCTCGCGTTCATCCCCTGGACCGCTCCGATCGCGATGCCTACGCTGTACGCGATCGGCGCGGCCTCGGCCCTGCAGGTGGTGATCTCGGCCGTGTTGTGCATCCTCGCGACGATCGCGACGGCACGGCTGGCGGGGCTCGTCTACCAGCGATCGGTGATGCGCACCGACAAGCGCGTGAAGCTGCGCGAAGTTCTCCGGGCCGACGCGGTTTGATGTGAGCGTGCGCCCGCAGGCGCACGCTCATCACGTCGTTCGATGCGGGCATGGCCCGCGCAGGGCATGCCCAGCGAACGTGGCCTGTCCTCGTGACTACGCCGCAGATCGAAGCGCTTGCAGCTCTGAGCGCTCCGCCAGGCGCCGGAGCGCCCGGCTCTCGAGCTCGTCAGCCTTGGCCGCTGGGATGCCGAGCTCGGTGCCCGTCTGGCGGAGCGTCTTCGGCTCGTCTCCGGCGAGCCCGAACCGCAGTTCGATCACCTTGCGCTCGGAGTCGGGAAGCTGGGCCACGATCTCGGCGACCTGCTGGTCGCGCATCGCGTCGGCGACCTCCTCGGCGGGCTCCGGGCGATCGCTGTGCAAGAGGTCACCCAGCACAGAGTCACCGTCCTCGGTGACCGGCTGATCGAGGCTCGAGAGATTGCGGGTTAGCTCGCGGATCTCGGACACCTGCTCCACCGGAAGCTCTGCGACGGCGGCGATCTCCTCGTCGGTCGGATCGCGAGAAAGCTTGACCCGCAGCTCAGACTCCAGCGTGCGAACCTTGACCTGGCGCTGAGCGACGTGAACCGGGAGCCGGATCGTCCTACCGGAGTTTTGCAGCCCGCGCTGAATTGCCTGCCGGATCCACAGCGTTCCGTAGGTCGAGAACTTGAATCCGCGCCGCCAGTCGAACTTCTCGACCGCACGAATCAGCCCGAGCATCCCTTCCTGCACCAGATCTTCCAGTGGCAAGCCGTGGCCCTGGTAGCGGCGTGCCTGTGAGGCGACCAGCCGCAGGTTCGCGTTGATCATCCGATCCTTGGCCTCCAGGTCGCCGCGCTCGATTCGCTTTGCCAGCTGCACCTCCTCGGCCGCGCTCAGCAGCGGGTGCAGGCGTACCTGGCGAAAGAACAGGTCCAGCGAATCCATCGAGATCTGCTCTGGCTTGGCCTCGGCCGCGGGGTGCAGAAGATCGCCATCTGTGCCGGCGCGACCACGCCGATGGCGCTGCCGCCGGTCGGCGTCAGCCCGCGGACGCGATCTCGTGCTCTCGGTTTCCGAATGCTCGCCGCGGATGCGGCTCTTAGTTTCAAACGTGCTCAGTTCAAGCTCCATCAATAGGTATGTTCGACGATGATCGAATTATACATTTAAGCAGGGCGCTAGTCAAGCGTCTCGGCAGTACGATTCGGATGGTGGCCGCAGATGCTTGACCGGACGTTCTGATGCGGACGTTCTGATGCCGGCGATCGGCCGCGTCGGCTTCATCGGACTCGGGCTCATGGGATCGCTGATGGCGGCCAGCCTGCGGCGGGCTGGGCTCGAGCTCACGGTCTACAACCAGAGCCGCGTAAAGGCCGAGGACTTCGCGGCCGAGCACGGCGCCACGGTGGCCGGAACTCCATCAGAGCTCGCCGGTCAGGTCGACGTGGTGATCACGATGGTCACCGATGGAGCGGCTGTACGCAGCGTGCTGAACGGCCCGGAGGGCGTGGTCAGGAATGCCCGAGCAGGAATGCTCTGCGTGGATTGCTCGACGATCGGCCCCGCCGCCGCCCGCGAGATCGGCGACTCGCTTGCGGAGCAGGGGATCGTGTTCCTCGACGCCCCGGTCTCCGGTTCGCTGCCCGGGGCGCGTGACGGAACGCTGACGATGATGGTCGGCGGCGATGCCGGCGCCGTGGAGCGCGCGCGGCCGCTGCTGGAGGCGATGGGCGAGCTGATCATCCACGTCGGCGCCCTCGGCCACGGCCAGATGGTCAAGGTGATCTCCAACTCGCTGGCAGAAGCCAACCTCGTCGCGCTGGGCGAGGGCATGCTCCTCGCCAAGCGGGCAGGTGTGGATCTCGCGGCGCTGGAGCGCGTGCTCCCGGGTACCTCCGCCGCATCGGCGATGCTCGCCCAGAAGGCGAGCCCGATGCGCCGCCACGATTACACGACGATGTTCAAGCTCGAGCAGATGCTCAAGGACGTGCGCCTGTGCCTCGAGCAGGCACAGGCGGCAGGAATTCCGTTCACGACCGCCGCCGGCGCCCGCCAGGCACTCGCCGCCTCTGCGGGGCGCGGCTACGGCTCAGACGACTACGCAGCCGTGATCGAGGCGCTGGAAGGCTTTGCCGGCGAGCGACTCTGAAGACTCGCGATTGAGCGCGGGGCTGGGCGTGGCCTCCAGCGAACCCAGGAATGAGCGCACCGATCGCCAAAGTCAAGGCGCTCGCGAGACGTCGATGGTGGTTCGCGGGTAAGGTGCCCTGATGGCGGTTTCACCGGTGCAACCAATTCAACCTCCTGGCGAGGGCGCACGGGCCGCCGGGGCCGACGCGAGCGCGCGGGCCGGCGGGCTCGACGCGAGCGTGCAGGTGAGCGGCGCGAACAGCACCGGGGCGGCTCGCGAGCGCATCCTCGCTGCGGCCTACGACCTCTTCGCCCATCGTGGCATTCAGGCAGTCGGCATCGATGCGATCGTCGTGCAGTCGGGGGTCGCCCGCCAGACGCTCTACCGCCACTTCTCCTCCAAGGAGGACCTGGTGCTGGCGTTCCTGGAGCGCCGCGAGGTGCTCTGGACCAAGGATTGGCTTCAGGGGGAGGTGGCACGGCGCTCCTCGGATCCCGAGCAGCGGCTGCTCGGGATCTTCGACGTCTTCGGCGAGTGGTTTCGGACGCCCGGCTTCGAGGGGTGCTCGTTCATCAACGTGATGATCGAGCTCACCGACCCGGCGGGAGCGCTGCACCGGGCGGGGGTCTCCTACCTCGCCGGCATCCGGCTCTTCCTGGAGGATCTGGCTGGGCGCGCGGGGATTGCGCACGCCGGGAGCTTCGCGCGCAAGTGGCACATCTTGATGAAGGGGTCCATCATCGCCGCCGCCGAAGGCGATCAGGACGCCGCGTGCCGTGCACGGGAGATGGGTGCGCTCGTGTTGAGCGCCGAGCCGCGCCTACAATCCTAGCTTCGCCGGCCCACATGGCCGGCGCAATCGGTGACTCGGTCTAGATCGGGCGCCGCTCAGAACTGGGGCTGCTCACGGTAATCGCCCCAGACCTCCTGTAGGGCGGCGACCATCTCGCCCTCCGAGGCGTGGGCGCGCGCCGCGCCGATAAGCAGCGGCATCAAGTTCTGCTCGCCCTGCGCGCCGGCTTTGACGCTCGCGAGCGCCGACTGCAGCGCCTCGGGGTCGCGGGCGCCCTTGAAGGCGCGCAGCCTGTCGAGCTGCTTGCCCTCGAGCGCCGGATCGGTGCGCAGGAGCGGAGTGTGGGCGTCGTCGCCCTCGGTGTTGGCGTTCACGCCGACCACGATCCGCCGGCCTGAGTCGATCTCCTTCTGCAATGCAAACGCGGCGTCGGCGATCTCGCGCTGCGGGTACCCGCGCTTGACGGCCTCCACCATCCCGCCGAGCTCGTCGATCTTGGCGAAGTACTCGTAGCAGAGCTCCTCCATGCGATCGGTCAGCGCCTCGACGAAGTACGACCCGCCCAAAGGGTCGACGGTGTTGGTGACCCCCGTCTCCCCGGCGATGATCTGCTGTGTCCGAAGCGCGATCTGAGCCGCCGCCTCGGTCGGCAGCGCGAGCGCTTCGTCGTAGGAATTGGTGTGCAATGACTGCGTTCCGCCCAGTACGCCGGCGAGCGCCTCGATCGTCGTGCGCACGATGTTGTTCAGCGGCTGCTGCGCGGTCAGGCTGACCCCTGCGGTCTGGGTGTGAAAGCGCATCAGCAGCGAGCGCTGCTCGCGAGCGCTGAACGTGTCGCGCAGCTCCCGTGCCCAGATCCGCCGCGCGGCGCGGTACTTGGCGATCTCCTCGAAGAAGTCGATCTGTGCGTTGAAGAAGAAGCTCAGCCGGGGCGCGAAGTCATCGACATCGACCCCCCTCGCAATTGCGTTCTCGACATATGTCAGCCCGTCTTTGAGCGTGAACGCGAGCTCTTGCGCGGCCGTCGCGCCGGCTTCCCGGATGTGGTAGCCGCTGATGCTCACCGGGTGCCAGCGCGGCATCTGCTCCGAGCACCACTCGATCATGTCGGTCACTAGCCGCATCGCGGGATCGACCGGGAAGCACCACTCTTTTTGGGCTATGTACTCCTTGAGGATGTCGGTCTGAATCGTTCCGCCGAGCCGATCGGTGGCCACACCCTGACGCTCCGCCGCGACCACGTAGAACGCGAGCATGATCGCGGCCGGCGCGTTGATGGTCATCGAGACGGTGATCTCGTCGAGGGGGATGCCGGCGAACAGCGTCTCCATGTCGCGGACGGTGTCGATCGCCACCCCCTCGCGCCCGACCTCGCCGAGCGCCAGCACGTGATCGGAGTCGTGCCCCATCAGCGACGGCATGTCGAACGCCGTCGAGAGCCCCGTCTGGCCGTGATCGAGGAGATAGCGAAAGCGCTCGTTGGTCTCCGCCGCGGTCCCGAAGCCCGCGAATTGCCGCATCGTCCACGGTCGCCCGCGATACATCGATGGGTATACACCGCGGGTGAATGGGAACTCGCCGGGTAGCCCGATCGAGCGCTCGGGATCGGGCGGGAGGTCCCGCTCGGTGTAGAGCGGGGAGATCTCTTCGCCGGACAGCGTCTTGAACGACCCCTCTTGCTCGGAAAGCGCCTTCAACGAGCCCTCGCTCTTAATGCTCATCGTGCCTCCATCAATTGGCTTGGGCGCTTGGCGTCACCAAGCCGATCTCGACGTGGTCGAAGCGGGTGAAGCGCTGCAGCTCCTGCACGCGATCGCGGACCGCCTGCGCGTCCAGTCCCAGGACGCCTTCGGTCCCGAACT
Organism: Actinomycetota bacterium; assembly: GCA_030853685.1. Classification (GTDB taxonomy): domain Bacteria; phylum Actinomycetota; class Thermoleophilia; order Solirubrobacterales; family Solirubrobacteraceae; genus Palsa-465. The sequence goes on from JALYUQ010000227.1 coordinate 13,361, forward strand.
CCTCGACGTTGAACGAGGCCAGCGCGGTTCCGTACGCCATCGCGTTGCGCAGCACCTCGCTGGTCGGGGGATGCTCGCCGTGGCGGGCGATGTAGCCGGCGAAGCCGCCCGCGAACGTGTCCCCCGCGCCGGTGGGATCGACCACGGTCTGCAGCGGATAGGCGGGCAGCGCGAAGAACGTGTCCTGCGTGATCAACGCGGCTCCGTACTCCCCTTGCTTGGCCACGATCACCGACGGGCCCCATTTCAGCACCTCGCGCGCGGCCGAGACGAGGTTGGGGGCGCCGGTGAGCTGTCGCAGCTCTGCGTCGTTGAGGATCAGGCAGTCCACGCGCGTGATTACCTCCAGCAGCGCGTCGCGGGCGATGTCGATCCACAGGTTCATCGAATCCAGCGCGACGAACCGGGCATCCGGGCATTGCTCTCGTACCTGCAACTGGAGCTCCGGCTGGATGTTCGCCAGGAACAGCAGGTCGCACCGCTTGGAGGCCTCTGACAGCTTGGGGTCGAACTGCTCGAACACGTTGAGCTGGGTCTCGAGCGTCTCTCGGGAGTTGAGATCCCAGCCGTACTCGCCCTCCCAGAAGAACGTACGCCCACCGGGCACCCGCTCGACATCGTCGACGTTCGTGCCCCGTGTTCGCAGAACCGCCATCTCCGCCTCGGTGAAATCGTCGCCAACCGGACCGACGACGTTTACATCTTCAAAGAACGAGGCGGCCAGCGCGAAGTGGGTCGCCGCCCCCCCGAGCATGCGCTCGCGCCGGCCGAATGGCGTCTTGACGGTGTCGAAGGCGATCGAGCCGACGACCGTGAGGCTCATCGCTGCGGCACCGGATCGGTGAGGCTCACCGCTGCGGCCTCCGGATCGCGAGCCGGGCTCAAGCCGGCACCGCCTCGCCAAGCCCGGCCGCCGCACGCAGCTCGTCGGCCTTCTCGGTCAGCTCCCAGGTGAAGTCCTCGTCCTCGCGACCGAAGTGGCCGTACGCCGCGGTCTTCTGGTAAATGGGACGGTGCAGGCGGAGCTTCTCACGGAAGGAGCCCGGGCGCATGTCGAAGTGCTCGCGGACGAGCTCCACGATCCGGTCCTCGGCGATCTTCTCGGTCCCGAAGGTCTCGACCATCACCGACACCGGGTGCGCGACGCCGATCGCGTAGGCGACCTGAACCTCGCAGCGGTCGGCCAATCCGGCCGCGACGACGTTCTTGGCCACCCAGCGAGCGGCGTAGGCCGCCGAGCGGTCGACCTTCGAGGGGTCCTTGCCGCTGAACGCGCCACCCCCGTGGCGGGCCATGCCGCCGTATGTGTCCACGATGATCTTGCGGCCGGTGAGCCCGCAGTCCCCAGCCGGACCGCCGATCACGAACCGTCCGGTGGGATTGACCAGGAAGCTGGCGCGCAGCTCGTTCTCGTCGTAGAGATCCTTGGTGAGCGTGGGAACGACGACGTGCTCCCAGAGGTCGTTGCGGATCACCGACTCGGCACCATCGCGGTGCTGGGTGGAGATCAAGAGCCTCTCGACCGCGACGGGCAGCCCGTCGCGATAGCGAACCGATACCTGGGTCTTGCCGTCCGGGCGTAGGTAGTCGAGGACCTCATCCTTGCGCACCTCCGCCAAGCGCCTGGCGAGCTTGTGCGCGAGCGCGATCGGCAGCGGCATCAGCTCAGGCGTCTCGTTCGTCGCGTAGCCGAACATCATTCCCTGGTCCCCGGCGCCGGCCACGTCGAGCTCGTCCCCGGCGCCGGAGTCCGCGCGCGCCTCGCGCGTCTCGTAGGCGTTGGCGACGCCCTGGGCGATGTCGGTCGACTGCCTGTTGACCGTGTTCAGGACCGCACACGAGTCGGCGCTGAAGCCAAGGTCGGCGTCCACGTAGCCGATCGTCCTGATCGTCTCGCGCGCGATCTTCTGCACGTCGAACGCCGCCGTGGTGGTGATCTCTCCCGCGACGACGACGAGCCCGGTACTCACGAGGGTTTCACACGCCACGTGTCCATCGGGATCCTTCGCCATCACCGCATCGAGCACTCCGTCTGAGATCTGGTCAGAGACCTTGTCGGGATGCCCTTCGGTGACCGACTCGGAGGTGAACAGGTAGTCACTGCGTGTGGTGCTCATCGCGGCCTCGCTTTCTGAGCCTCGTTTAGTGACGTCGAGGCTTTGGATTACGCCGAGGTGAGCGTCGCGCGTAAGACTGATCGTTCGCCCTCCATCTCACGATAGACGCCACCGGCGCCTGAAGTCAAGCAGAGCCAGGCCGGCGGCGCTCTGCTGGTTGACGCAGGTGGACGGCCCGGAGATGCTTCCTGCTTCCTGGTTGACGCAGGTGGACGGCCCGTAAGCGATGACTCATGTCGGCGCTCGACATCGAAGCCTCAGATGTAGTAACGTTCGACACATAGAGGGAGAACGTTCCGTCTCGCGTTCGGCTCCGAGTGATCCACCGGGCTTTTCGGTGTCGCGCCACGTTTTCCTCTAAAGCCTTCCACCAGGAGAGGACACGAATATGCCGATCCCAACCGAGCACGTTGGATCGCTGCCGAGGCCGATGAAGCTCCAGGATGCGTACGCCGCCTACGACGAGGGCAAGATCGACTTCCCCCAGCTCCAGGCTGAGCAGGATGTAGCCGCCGAGGACTCGATCAAGCGCATGGAGGAGACCGGCGCGCCGATCGTCGGCGACGGCGAGCAGCGCGAGTCGAGCTTCGCCACCTACAACCTCGCCGACACGCTGGCGGGCACCGGCATCGCCGACAACCTCGCCGGGGACGGCCAGTACTTCGCGATCTTCGACGACGGCCACCACCGGCAGCTTCCGCGGTTGACCGGCGGTCCCTTCAAGTACAAGACATACGCGTCGGAGTTCGTGAAGAAGAACAAGCAGATCGCCACCAAGCCCATCAAGCAGGCGGTCATCTCGCCCTCGATGATGATGCTCCTCTACCCACTGGAAGGGGAGATCGAGGGCTACTCGCGCGAGCAGTTCCTCGATGACGTTATCGACGAGGCCGAGAAGGACATCCGCCAATGCTTCGAGGCCGGCGCGTCGCGCGTCTCGATCGACTTCACCGAGGGCCGGCTGGCGAACAAGAACGACTCGCGCAACCCATGGACCGGGAAGAACATGCTGCAGGAGTTCATCGACCTCAACAACCGGCTACTGGACCGCTTCAGCGCGGAGGAGCGCAAGAACATCGGCATCCACACATGCCCCGGCGGCGACATGGACTCGGTGCACAGTGCGGAGGTTCCCTACGAGCAGCTGCTAGAGCACATGTTCGAGATGAACGCGGGCTACTTCCTGATCCAGTGCGCCAGCGAGAAGGACCGCGAGAAGGTCTACAAGCTCTGCGGCGAGAACAGCCGCGGCGACGCCAACGGCGTGCCCCAGGTGTGCTTCATGGGCGTCATCAATCCCCTCACGCCTGAGGTCGAGACGCCCGAGCACGTCAGGGATGAGCTCCTCACGGCGGCGAAGCACATCCCGCCGGAGCGACTCGGCGCCACCGACGACTGTGGCTTCTCGCCGTTCAGCCGCGACGAGAAGCCCTCACACGGCTCGCCGGACTTCGCTCGCGATGTGGCGATGCAGAAGATTTCGGCCCGGCTCGAAGGTGCGAGGCTAGCCTCGCAAGAGCTCGGGCTATAGCTCCCGGAGGTAGGAAACCAGGAGGTAGGGGGACCCCGAGGACGTAGGGGAACCCCAGAGGTAGGGGGCCGATGAGGTAAGGAAACCGTGATGCAGACGTAATCGGACCTCCCAGCCATGCGGGCTGGGAGGTCGCCACTGAGCGTCAGCCCAGTGCCCGGCCGCTGAGAGGCAGCCGAGCGCGGCCGCTGAGAGGCAGCCGAGCCGCCCAGCCGCTGAGCGTCAGTCGAGCGCGCGACGGACGAAGAGGCGCGTTCCGAGCGCGGCGAAGATCAGCAGCGAGATCGCCACACCGAGTGCGATCCAACCTCCCGCCAGGTGCGGCAGCGTGGTCAGCGAGCCGCGCAGACCTTCGCTGACGTAGGTGATCGGGTTGACCAGCGTAAAGATCTGGAACCACTTGATCTGGTGCAGGGCGCTCCACGGGTAGAAGGTGCAGCCGGTGAAGATCAGCGGCGTCAGCACCACGGCGAACGCCACGCTGATCCGGTTCGGCGGCACGGCGGTTCCGAGCACGAGCCCCATCGCCCCCGCGGTGAGGCTGCCGAACACGAAGATCGCGACCACCGCCGGCCAGTCGGGCCCGCTGAGGTGGATGCCCCCAGGGAGGATCAGCGCCCCGAGCGGCAGGATCACGAGCCCCGCGAGGATCCCCCTCAGCGCGGCGATCAGGATCTTCTGCAGCGCGACGGCCGAGACCGGCAGCGGCGCCAGCAGGCGATCCTCGATCTCCTTCGTGAACGAGAACTCGATCACGAGCGGCAGCGCCGTGTTCTGAAGCGCGGTCAGGACTAGGGTCAGCGCCATCACCCCTGGGAGGAGCTGGGTCCCGTAGCCCACCCGCGCGGCGCCGATCTGGGGCAGCACCCGTCCGAACACGAACAGCAGGAAGATCGGCTGCAGCAGCGCCTGGGCGAGATAGGAGCCGAGCTCGTGGCGAACGGTGACCCACAGGTCGCGGCCGCACAGGGCCAGGAAGGCTTGAAGTTGCAGGCGGGCCGTCGCCTGTGGAGGCTGCAGGAGGCTTTTCGGCGCAGCCCCCACGCCGCCCTCGCCCGTCCCGACCGCGCTCATCGCGCCCACCGCCCGGCGCCACGGGGCGTCCCGACGGCGCTCATCGCGGCGACCGCACGCCACGGGCGCCGTCGGCACCGCGCAGCCCGCGCCCGGTCAGGTGGACGAACACGTCCTCCAGCGAACCTTCCAAGCGCGTGAGCTCGACCAGCTCCAACCCCGCGCGCTGCGCCGCCGCGAGCGCGCGCGAGGGAAGGTGGCAGCCGGGGTGGCGTCCGCTGCGGTTCTCGCCGCCGGTGCTCTCGCCACCGGTGCTCTCGCCCGGATGACCGTCCCGGTCCCGGTCGCGGTCGTAGAGGCGCACCTGCCAGCGGCCCTCGCCGGCCGGCCGCGCCTCGATCTGCTCGGAACCGGTCAGCTCGGAGAACGCCGCGGATGGGTCGGCGGTGGCGCTGACAGTCACCGCGACGCCCTCCTGCGCCGGCAACAGCCGCCGCAACCGCGTCGGCGTGTCGAGCGCGATAATTCTCCCGTTGTCGATGATCGCGATCCGGTTGCAAAGCCGGTCGGCCTCGAGCATGTCGTGAGTGGTCAGGATCAAGGTCGTTCCGCGCTCGCGCAGATCGAGCATCGTGTCCCACAGGAAGAGCCGCGATTGGGGATCGAGCCCCGTCGTAGGCTCGTCGAGGATCAACAGCCGCGGCTCGTGCATCAGCGCACGCGCGATCATCAGGCGCTGCGCCATCCCGCCCGAGTAGTTGTCGACGTGGTCGTTCTCCCGGCCCTCCAGGCCGAAGCGCTCCAGCAGCTCGCGCGCCCGCTCACGGCGCTCGCGCCGGCCAGTGCCGAAGTACGCGGCATGGAAGGTGAGGTTCTCGAGCGCCGTCAGCGCCCGATCCAGGTTCGAGCGCTGGGGCACGGCCGCGATCCGGAGCTTCGCGGAGACTGGGTTCTCGCTCACGTCGACATCGTCGACGAGCACGCGGCCGGCGGTCGGGCGCACGCGCGTGGTGATCGTGCCGATCGTTGTCGTCTTGCCCGCGCCGTTAGGCCCTAGCAGCCCGAAGATCTCGCCGTCGAGCACCTCGAAGTCGATTCCGGCGACCGCCTCAGGACCCTCGGCCTGGTAGCGCTTGTGAAGGCCCTCGACTCGGACGACGGCGGCGGGTGTGGTTGGGCTCACTGCAGTCGGGGAGGGTAGCGGCGCGCGGCGGTGATCACCTGCCGCCGGGGGCGTTGTGGTGCGCCTCATCGATTGCTTCGGCGCCATGCTGGCGTAGATGGCGCTCCAGGGCGCGTCTCTTCAAGAAGCCAACGGCAGGTCGAGCGGCTCGCGGTCTGGGTCGACGGTGTGGTCAGGCTCGGGCTTGAGCATCAGGCGCAGCGCATCGACCACGTTCTCGCGCGCCTCTTGACGGGTCCGACCCTGACTAATCGCCCCGGGCACCTGCTCAACCTGCGCCATCACCCAGCCCTCCCCGCCGTCGGAGTAGCGGATCTTGAAGCTCAGAGCGTCGCTCATCACCTCACGTTATCGACCTATCGCCGTCTCGTCTACGAGCTACGCTCGCAGCCCTTTTCTGCTCGCCGGCCGCGAGCGTCACAGGCGGGACATTCCCGCAACGCCGATCGTTGATCGGCTGGATGGTTTGGCGGACGCTGGGCCGAGCCATCCGCCCCGCGCAGGGAGCTGCCCGCGGTGCGAG
>JALYUQ010000246.1 GCA_030853685.1 Actinomycetota bacterium
GTCTCGTTCGGTCACGAACATAGCGTCTGTGCGAAAACGTGACTCAGGCTGCGAACGGAGGTCGCTATCGGTGGCTAGTGCGACGGTCGCGGTGGGGCGTAAGCTCCGCGTCAAGTGAAGCATCGGCACCGCACCTGGCTGTTCCTGGCCGCAGTGGTCGCTTTGCTGCTGGTGCTGGCCGCGGCCTCGGCCTCGGCAAGGCCGGGCTTCACCTTTGCCGGCGCCGGCTGTCCGCGCAGCGAGTCTGCGCAGTTTTTGCCCAGTCAGTCGATGCGCGGCGCAGTCACGGGCTGCCTGCGGCTCGGGTCGCTGGGCCCCGGCGCGCACAGCGTGGTGCTGGAGCAGGTCCTCAACGATCCGGCCAGCGGCCAGGCGCGGGTGTCCGCGGGGCCGCGAGCGCGCGGTGAGCCGGCCGTCGCCGTGAGCCTGTCGCCGTCCGAGGGACCGCCCGGCACCGTGGTCACCGTGACCGGGCGGCTGCGCCGAGCGGTCAGGGGCCAGCTTCAGCCCTACCTGTGCTGGGACGGCTGCCGAGCCGGTTTGCGGTACGAGCTCGTGAACGCCAAGCGGGTCTCCGCCCGCATGTTCCGGGCCCGCCTGGTGGTGCCAGCGGCGCCGTGGATCGAGGCGGCGCCGAACCGGGTGGCACCGCTGCGCTCGGGCGCCTACGCGATCTCGGTCGCGTGCCTGGTGGACACCGCCGGCTGCGATGGCTCGACCGAGGGCAGCGCGGAGTTCGATCTACGCGACGCGCATTCGCCGTCCTGGTGTCCGACCGCAGCCGGGTGCGCGCGCCTGCGGGTCGTCCCCGCCGCCGCGGGGTCCGGCCAGGTCGTCAAGGTGACCGGCTTCGCGCCGCTTGTGTCGGTGATCGGCTCCAATCAGCCGTTCGCATACCAGTTGAAGGTCATCTCCGGCCCGCCCCACGGGCACCAGGTCCGGTTCAGCACGGGCCGGAACGTGGGCGAAGCCGACTTCGGGCACGGGACGCTGGGCGTCGCGCGACTCCCGTCGTTCGCCAGTTTGGGGACGCTCACAACGCTCGCCAGCCTCAGCGCCGGGCTGCCGTCGATCACCGCCGACCCCCGCGATCCCTCTGCGGTGGCCTGGTGCACGGGCGCGCAGCTCGAGGTCTCCTCGCCCGGCGCGCGCACCGTGACGGTCCCGACCGCGTCGGCGCTGAGCGAGCTCCATCGGCTCCGATACAGCTCGGGGCAGAGCTCGGCAGCCAACTGTCAGACGGTCATCGCGGTCGGTCCGCCAGGGAGCCCGTCGAGCGATCTGCTCGCCGCTTTCCTGGTCAACGCGGCGGTCCCCGGCCCCCCCTTCTACGAGCTGGCGCTGAGCAGCCACGACGGCGGCGCGAGCTGGTCGCCGGTTCCGGTGCCGGCGGGCTCCGACGCGCTCGGCTTCGGCGGCTTTCGCGACGACGGGGCCGCCGTTCAGGCGGTGTACTCGCCGGTCAGGCGCGGGCGCGGGCTCCCGGAGCTGCTCGACGGGCCGGTGCTGGCCGAGAGGACCCTCGACGCGGGGCGGGACTGGGCTCCCGCTCCGCTTCTCTGTCCCACGGCCGGTCCGTGCGTGACGCTCGGGCCGTTCGCCCCCGGCCACTGCGCGGGGAACGGAAGCGACCAGACGATCCTGCGCTCCGGCGACGGCGGCGATCGCTACACGACGCCCGCGCTGCCGGATCTGGCCAGTGCCTGCGACGCCGCGCAGCTCGTGGCCACCGGCCCCCGCTCGGAGCTGCTGGTCAACCCGGACTCGCTGTACCCCTTGGTGGAGTCGACCGACGGCGGGGTGAGCTGGAGGGTGATCGGGCTCCCGCGCGCGCCCGGTCAGATCGCCGGCGATCCGATCCATGCCGGCCTGATCCTGCTGCCCTCAGGCGCGCTGCTGGAGACGGGCGTCGTGGGCTTCTCGGGCTTGGGCCATTTCTCGCTGCTGGCACCGGGCGCCAAGGCGTGGTGCACGGTTCGCTCTCCGGTGTTCGCCCGGCCCCAGACTGACCAGCTGGCGCCGGTCACACTGATCGGCGATCAGCTGTACTGGCTGTCCGGCACCGGCAGCGCCGCGTCGCTTGAGCGGGTGCCGGCCGCGAGTGTCTCCTGCGCCTAATCCTATGACGCGGGGCCGTCCGTCCTTCACCGTGGGGGGAACCATGACGAGCGCGCAGAGCGGGCCAAGCGCCAGCGCGCCGGGCCCACGAGACCTCCGGGCACAGGCAGCGGACGCCTGCTGATCGCCGGCTTGCTAGTCGTGAGCTGCTCGTTCGCCGGGCTGCATCTCACCCAAGGCGCCGCGCGGGCGGCGCCGTCCGGGCAGGTTGCTGGGACGGGATCGACGACACTATCAACGTGCCGCCCCTGCCCACTCCTTCCACGCAATCTATGCTGAGCTGGATTACGGCTTGGTCGACTCAGGGCGATCCTGTTCCGCTGCCCTCGGGCGTCGATACGAATCCGCTAGCGACGGCTCTGCAATCTCAGGCGCGTCAGATCGCCCCCGATGCGTTCGGTGGCATGTATCACGACGGCGACCTCTACTACGTCGGCTTCTCAAAGAACGTCGACCAGAGCATCGGCCAGCTGCGTCTCGCGTTTCCGAACGTCCAACTGCAAGGCTTCCTGGCCCGCCACACGTCCGACGAGCTCCGGGCGATCCACGATCAGCTGACCAACGCGATGATCAGCGACACCTCGAACCAGATCTTGTCCGTTAGTACGAGGGTCTCTACGAATATCGTCAACGTCGGCGTGACTGACCCCTCCGCGCCCCTAGCACAGGCGATCGCCTCGCAGTACGGCGATGCGGTCCACGTCTTTGAAGACCAGCCGATCGAATTGGTGAGCAATGCCGGAAGCCTGGTTGATCATGCCGCGCCGTACAGAGCGCTCTCTTTCGTGCCGGCCGCCACGGTCTCACCCGACGTGGCTCCGGGGGCGGGCGACCGCGTAAATCCGATTCAGGGAGGCAGGGGCATTTACAGCAAGAGCAACGCTGCACCGCTGGCTTCTCCTACCGAGGTCCAGCA
>JALYUQ010000256.1 GCA_030853685.1 Actinomycetota bacterium
TGTCAACGACGTAGGCGCCATAATGCGCCATCGCCCTCATGATCGCTCGCTCCCACCTGGGTGCGCGCGTAGCCGCGATCGCCGCGTCGCTCATATCCAGCTGCAGGAGGTTTCCGAAATGGGGACCGAAACCGTCGTGGGCACACACCTTGTCGCCTCGGCCCGCAGACGGCGAGGGCCACACGTCCTGATACTGGACGCACGTCACCACTACGGCTAGCGCATGATTTATGTTCCCAGCGACCAGCTCCGGAGCGCGAATCAAACGATGGGTTGCCGCAGCCCCGCGTGTCGTGTTGGGTTTGCGCGTGGGCCGGCGCGGTTGCGCGGGGCTCGCGGTGGGTTGGTGGGGGGCTGGCTGGTCTGCGCGCTGAGAACGAGCGTTTGCTGGTGGAAAACGGTCGGTTGTGTGGGCCGTTGGAAAAGGCTCGGCGGGCGGGTAAGCGTCAGGCGGCGCAGTTCTCCAAGGGCGAGCCGAAGCGCGATCCGGCGCGGTCGGGGCGCAAGAGCGGCCCGGAGCATGGGACCAAGGCGCGGCGGGCGGTGCCGGAGCCCGGGCGCGTGGATGAGGAGATCGAGGTTCCCCTTCCCGACGGGTGCCCGTGCTGCGGCGGCGAGCTCGAGCTTGATCGTTTCGCCGATCAGTATCAGGAGGAGATTCTCGTTCCGGTCAGGCCGCACATGCGTCGCTACCGGGTGGCGGTCGGGCGCTGCAAGGGCTGTCGGCGCCGTGTGCAGGGCCGCCATCCTGATCAGACCAGCGATGCTCTCGGGGCGGCGGGTGTGCAGGTCGGGCCACGGGCGGTCGCGTTGGCGGCACAGATCAACAAGGAGTTGGGCCTGCCGATCTCAAAGGTCGCGAGGCTGCTTGAGCAGTTCTGCGGCTTGGTCGTGACGGCGGGCGGCCTTCATCAGGCGCTCGCCCGTCTCGCCGCCGCGGCGGCGCCGACGTATGAGTCGCTCGTGCTGGCGGTGCGCGCAAGCGCGGCGGTCGCGGCTGATGAGACGGGCTGGCGCGTCGCTGGGCATCGGCAGTGGCTGGGGGTGTTCGTCGGCGATCGGGTGACCGTCTATCTGATCGCCGAGGGCCGCGGGTACGAGCAGGCGAAGGTCGTGCTGGGCGGCGGGGTTCTCCGGGGTTCTCGAGCGTGACGGCTGGGCTCCGTACCGCCGCTTCGAGCACGCCGAGCATCAGAGCTGTATCGCGCATCTGCTCCGGCGCGCCAGCGAGATGATCGCCGACTCCCGAGCGGGCCAAGCGCGGGTTCCGCACGCCGTCAAGCGGCTGCTCCTCAACGCGCTCGCCCTGCGCGACCGGCACGCCGGCCTGCTCTCCCCGGACCGCGAGGACCCCGACGTGATCGACGGTCACGCCGCCGAAATCGATGATGGAGGCGAGCCGATCGATACCGGCAGCCCGAAGCTCCTCACGCGCCTCGCTGGCGTGGCTCGCCTCGCGCTGGGAGCCGGCCGCGACCAGCAGCCCGCGACCGGCGCCGACACCGACAGCCAAGCGCTCGCGGCCGGTCGCGCGAAGCTGAAGGCACGACTGGAGAAGCTGCTCGCGGGCAGCCCGACGCACGACCCCAACCGCAGACTGCTGGGACACCTCGCCAACGAGTCAGAGAACCTGCTCACGTTCCTCGATACCCCCGGCGTGCAGGCAACGAACTGGCGCGCCGAGCAGGCGATCCGCCCCGCGGTCGTGAACCGCAAGAACTGGGGCGGGAGCCGCACCCCCCACGGCGCTGAGGTCCAACAGGTGCTGATGAGCGTGATCCGCACCGCCCGTCAGCAGCACGCCGACCCGATCGCGCTGCTCACCGACCTCCAACGCCACCGGACCGCGACCGTCACCGGCGTCCTGCGACTACCCGCCGCCCGCGACGCGCCTCAGGGCGCCCGTGGCCCGTGAGCGCACCCGTCAGCGTCGGCGGGCGCAGCTACCGCGTCGTCGTCTACGAACACGACCACCAAAACGGCTGCCAGAACATGATCATGGACGCCACCGCCACCGGCCTGATCGCCGCCATCGCCACGATTGCAAACGGCACCATGGACGCCCAAGTCGCCGACGGCGGCCCACGCGACCTCCAAGCGCACATCGCGCTACTGATCGCCCAACACCACGGCGCCTAACCCGCCCGGCACGCACCCCCGCCGGGCCTTGGCAGATCAACCAGCCAGTCCGACCCGCTAACTCAATACCAGAAAAGCAGGTCTCGGATGGGCGGCGGAAAGCATATGAAGCAGCGTGACCTTCACCAACGGCACATCGTGGGGACGCAAAACCTCCGCAGCCGTGCCAACGTCGTTGCATCGACCTTAGAGAGCGCGATTGACGGCCCGCGCGACGTTGTCCCGGGATAAGATGGACAGCGCCTACGGCCTGTCCGCTTCCCAGGATCGCCCGGCGGCGGTCGAGGTTCACAAGGGCAACGCCGCTGACCTCTCCTCGGTCCGCGATTGAGGTGCTCACACTCAGCTGTCATTCCACCTCAGGAGAGCGCGGGGCCGACCGTCCGGGTGGTGACTAAGTCGCGCCCCAGATCCGTAGCAGATCTTCGGCGGAGCGGCGGCTTCAGCCGCTCGTGTAGGTCGCGTAGAGCGACATCTGCTCGCCGTCGGTGCTGTGGGATCCGAATGGATCGCTGGGACCCGACGCGTACGAATTCGTGTTGTAGTCCCGGCTGGCGGTGACGGTCGCATACCGGAACCCCGCCACGTTCGAGCTCGCGCCGGTGATCACCCCAATCCAATACCTGCCGGC
>JALYUQ010000285.1 GCA_030853685.1 Actinomycetota bacterium
TCTAGCTCCTCGGAGCGCTCGAACAGGAGCTGCATGCCCAGGCAGATCCCCAGCAGCGGCACACCATCGGCGACGCAGGCGCGGATCAGATCGTCCAAGCCCAGCTCGTGCAGGTTGCGCATCGCGAGCGGGAATGCCCCCACACCGGGAACGACCAGCGCGTCGGCCGCCCGGAGCTCGTCGTGATCACGCGTGATCGCCGCCTGTGCCCCGACGTGCTCCAGCGCCTTGTGCACCGAGCGGCGATTGCCCATCCCGTAGTCGACGACGGCAATCTGAGCGATTCGCGGTGATGGCTTCTCTACCGCCCTCATACCAGCGTTCCCGATGCCGCGCTCACACCAACGTCCCCTTTGTGCTCGGGATGCCGTGCTCGGTGGGGTCGAGCGCCACGGCACGGCGCAGCGCCCGCGCGAGCGCCTTGAAGGACGCCTCGATCACGTGGTGGGTATTGCTCCCCGCCTGCACAGTCAAGTGAAGCGTCAACTTGGCGTTGCTGGCCAGCGCGCGGAAGAGCTCCTCGGTCAGCTCGTGGTCGAAGTTGCCGATCGCCCCGGGGGCGAGCGCCGCTTCGAACACGCACAAGCCGCGCCCCGAGATGTCTATCGCGCACGCCGCGCGCGCCTCGTCCATCGGCACCGTCGCCTGTCCATAGCGAGCGATGCCGGAGCGATCGCCGAGCGCCTGATCGAGCGCTTGTCCGAGGCAGATCCCGACGTCCTCGACGGTGTGGTGGGTGCCGGTCTGAAGATCTCCCCGCGCTCGCACGATCAAGTCCATCCGGCCGTGGCGGGCGAGCAGGTCGAGCATGTGGTCGAGAAAGCCGACGCCGGTGTCGCGCTCGCCGGCCCCCAGGCCGTCGAGCGCGAGGGTCACCTCGACCTCGGTCTCCGCGGTCTTGCGCGCGATCTGGGCGGTGCGGCTCATCTACCGGTTATTGTCGCGAATGCGCGCCTCCATCGAGCGCGCGTGGAGCTCGAAGCCCTCCGCGCGGGCGACGGGGGCCGCCGCTCTGGCGAGCTCGCCGGCCGCGTCCCCGATCCGCACCTCGCTGAACGTACGGATGAAGTGCGACGGCGACAGCCCCGACGCAAAGCGCGCGGCGCCGCCGGTCGGAAGCGTGTGGTTGGACCCCGCGATGTAGTCGCCGAAGGCGGTGCCCGCGCTGGACCCGACAAAGACACAGCCGGCGCGGGTCACGGCGGGGGCCAGTGCCTGCGCATCCTCGCCGGCGAGCTGCAGGTGCTCCGGGGCGAACGCCTGCGCCAGGGACAGCGCCTGCTCGGGGCCGGCGACCATGACCAGGCGCGCGACCGCGCCGGTGTCGGGCGCCGGCGCGATCCGGGCCTCTAGCGCGGCGAGCAGCTCCGGCGAAGCGCTGACGCCGACAACCAGCGCCCCGGGCCCGTGCTCGGCCTGGGCCAGTAGATCGAGCGCGACCGCCTCCGGGTCGGCGCCCGCGTCCGCGATCACCATCAGGTCGCTTGGCCCCGCGAACCCGTCGATCCCGACCTGTCCGAAGACCTGGCGCTTTGCCTCCTGCACGTAGAGGTTCCCGGGCCCTGCGATCACGTCCACCGCGCTCACCGACTCGGTCCCGTACGCCAGCGCGGCGATCGCCTGCGCGCCGCCCATCCTGTAAGCAACCGACGCGCCTGTCAACCGGCAAGCGCCGAGCACCACCGGGTCCGCATCGCCTCCGCGCGCGGGCGGAGAGCACACGGCTACTTGCTCGACGCCGGCCTCCCGCGCGGGCACGACGCCCATCACGACCGTGCTCGGGTACGGAGCCCGTCCCCCGGGAACGTAGATGCCGGCCCGCCCCACCGGCTCTGCCCGGAGCACTATCTGGTGGCGGTGCAGCGGCACCGCCATCGCGCGGGGTGGCAACGACGCCCTCGCGACGGCGCCGACGTTCGCGATCGCGACCTGTAGCCCCTCGCGCACCGCAGGCGGGAGCGCTGCGGCCGCGGCGTCGAGCTCTGACTCGGTGACCCGGAGGCTCGCGGGCTCGGCCCCCCCGGTGTCCAAGCGCCGCGTGTACTCGCGTAGCGCCTCGTCGCCGCGGGAGCGAACCGCGGCGATGATCTCGGCGACGGCCGCTTGCACCGTGTCCGCGGCGGGCACGAGCGCGCGCAGCTCTGCCGCCGCGTGCGCAGCCCCATCGCCAGGCCGCTCCAGGACCAGGCGCTCACACCGCATCGGGGCGCTCAGATCGCATCCAGGCGCTCCCGCAATTCGTCGAGCGCCTTCGCCTTGAGCTTGTGGGCCACGGGGTTGGCGATCAGGCGTGCCGTGCTCTGCGCGATCTCCTCCCTGACGACGAGCCCGTTCTCGCGCAGGGTGCTCCCGCTCGCGGTCAGGTCGACGATTCCCTCCACGAGCCCAGTCAAGGGCGCGAGCTCGACCGAGCCCTTGACCTCGACGATCTCCGCCTGGCGCCCTGTCTGGAGGAAGTGCCGCGCCGCGATGCGCGGATACTTAGTGGCGATCCGCATCACGCCCAGGCGCCGCAGCGCCTCGGCCGCCCGATCCTGGCCCGCAACGCTCGCGAGCACCATCCGGCAGTGTCCGTATCCGAGATCGACCAGCTCGTAGAGCTCGCGCTCGGACTGCTCCAGCAGCACGTCCTTGCCGGTGATCCCGAGGTCCGCTGCGCCCGCCTCGACGTAGGTCGGGACGTCAGAAGGGCGCATCGTCACGATCCCAGCCTCGTCGAATAGCAGCTTGCGATCGTTCTCGCGGACCTCATCGGTCTCGAATCCGAGCCGGTCGAGCAGATCGAGCGTCTGGACGAGCATGGCCCCGCGAGGCACCGCGATCCGGAGCTCGGTCATCGGTCCGCCTCGCGCATCCGAGCGCGCTCCTCCTCGGTCAGCGCGATATGCAGTTGCTCGACGTTGAGCGCGAACCCCACCGCCGGCAGCGGTCGGCCGAACCGGCCCAGCAGCTCGTCATAGCGCCCGCCGCTGCCGATCGGTACCCCGTGGGCAGGGTCGTAGACCTGGAACACAGCGCCCGTGTAGTAGCCGAGGCTGCGGGCGAGGCCGAGGTCGAAGATGATCCGCTCCGCCACCGACGGCGAGAGCCGGGCATGGACCGCGCGCATTCCCGTGACAGCGTCCTGCAGCGCACCGGAGAGACCCTCGAGCACCTCGGGGCCACCCCGGATCTGGGTCACCGCCAGTAGCAGAGCGGACTGCTCCTGCTCGAGCTTCAGCTCCTGGACCTCGCGCTGCAACCCGACGAAGTCACCGCTCACCAAGCCCGTCAGGATCCGCGTGCGCGCCTGCGGTGCAACGCCGACGGCGTCCAGTAGCGCCGGGTAGAGCGAGGCATCCCCGAGCCCGACGCGATAGCCCGTCAGTCCCGCCGCATCGAGCGCCGAGCACAGGACCTCCAGCGCCTCGGCAGTCCCGTCCGGGGCCGGCGCACCGATCAGCTCGACGCCGGCCTGCAGGAGCTCGCGGGATTGGCCTCGCTGCGGGCGCACGCCCCGGTAGGCGTGCGCGAAGTAACAGAAGCGCAGCGGCGGCTGGGCGTTCGGGTAGCGGATTCCCACCACGCGTGCGATCGGGACCGTCATGTCGCTGCGCAGCACGAGCACGTTGCCCTGCTCGTCGAACATCCGGTAGGCGGGCCGGTTGCCCGCCATGTCGCCGCGCGCGAAGGTCCCCTCGTACTCGAGCGCGGGCGTGTAGACCTCGCCGTAGCCCGCGCGTTCGAACACCCCTCGCACGCGTTCGGTAACGGCGCGCAGCTCGCTCATCTCGTCGGGCAGGACATCGCGGGTCCCGCTGGGGATGCGATCGACGATCATCGGGCTTTGCGGCGGGCCGGGACGGCGGGGGCGATCACGCCAGCACTGGCGCGTCGTCCAGGCGCTCGATCCTAGCCCCGAGCTCGCGCAGGCGCTCGTCGATCCGCTCGTATCCACGGTCGATCTGGCGGATGTTGCCGATCTCGGTTACGCCCTGCGCGCAGAGCGCCGCGATCAGCATTGCCATCCCGGCTCGGATGTCGGGCGACTCGACGCGCTCACCCCGCAAGCGCCGTGGCCCGACGACGATCGCCCGGTGCGGGTCGCAGATCGTGATCGCCGCGCCCATCAACTGCAGCTTGTCAGTAAAGAAGAGCCGGTTCTCGAACATCTTCTCGAAGATGATCACCGAGCCGACCGCCTGCGTGGCCAGCGCCAGGGCGATGCTCGTCAAGTCGGCGGGGAACGCGGGCCAGGGCCCGTCCTCGACCTTGGGCATGTAGTCGCCGGTGTCGTTGCGGATCACGAGCTCCTGGTTACCGGGCACGATCACGTCGGCGCCCCGCAGCTCACTGCGCAAGCCGAGGCGCTCGAACACGATCCGGATCATTCGCAGATCCTCGGGCACCGTGTCCTTGACGATCAGCTCACCGCCGGTGACGCCGGCCAGGGCCATGAAGGAGCCGATCTCGATGTGGTCGGGGGCGATGGTGTGAGTGCACCCTCGGAGGCTGGTGACGCCGTGCACGGTCATCACGTTGGAGCCGAGGCCATCGATCGTGGCGCCCATCGCGACGAGCATCCGCGCCAGGTCCTGGACGTGGGGCTCAGAGGCCGCGTTGCGGATCACCGTCGGTCCACGCGTCAGCGCCGCAGCCATCAGAGCGTTCTCGGTCGCCATCACGGAGGGCTCGTCCATCAGGAAGTCGCAGGGCCTCAAGCCGAGCGGCAAAGCCTCGATCACGATGTCACGGTCGTGGCCGACCGTTGCGCCGAGCGCGCGAAACGCGTCGAGGTGGGGATCGAGTCTGCGGCGCCCGATCACGTCACCGCCGGGCGGCGGCATGACCGCACGGCCGAAACGCGCCAAGAGCGGTCCCGCGAGCAGGAACGACGCGCGGATCCGCTCCGCCAGCCCGCGATCGGGCTGGTGGCTGTCGACATCGGAGCAGTCGATCGACACTTCACCGGGTCCGTTCCAATTCACTCGCGCGCCCAAGCCCTCCAGCAGCAGCGTCATCGCCTCGACGTCGCTGATCCGCGGCACGTTGCGCAGGACCACCTCGTCGCCGGTGAGCAGGCAGGCGGCCAGGATCGGCAAGGCGCCGTTCTTGTTGCCAGACGGAACTATCGTTCCGCAAAGCGGCACTCCTCCGTCGATGACGAACTTCTCCATGGATGTCTGTCCCGCCGGCTCGGGTTGTGCACGGGGAAGTTTCAGCGTACCTGGTGACCGCGAGGCCGGGGTGACGGCGGGTCTCTGGGCAGGTGCGGCGCCGGGTCGACGAGCTGGGGTTACGGCTGGTCGCTGAGCCGGGGTTACGGCCATGTAGGTGGAGGTTTCGCGGCGGGAGGCAGGGAACCTGCTTTGGCGGGCAGCGCAAGCCACACGCGGGATAGACTGCCTGGAGGGAAGTGTGCGTGAGCTCAGGAGCGCTAGGCCAGGGGGCCCACTTTGTGCGATTCATCGGCTGATCCTGACCAATCCGACCATCGCCGCATCGGGACCCCCTCCTGATCTTTTGCGCGATGGCCCGGCCCGCTTGGACGGTCGGGCCGAGTCCACCTCCGTTCCGTCCGGACCCTCCCCTACTCTTTGGGAACATATGTTC
>JALYUQ010000010.1 GCA_030853685.1 Actinomycetota bacterium
TCGCGGCGGCGCTGGCGCACACGCCAGAGGCCGAGGAGGTGCTGCGCGGCGCACGCACCCGGATGGCGCGCAAGCCCGCAGCCCTGGCACGCGAGCTGCTTCGCAACTTCCCTAAGGCCCGGCGCAGCAAGAGCCGGCGGCGGCGCAAGACCTCGGGCAGTAAGAGGGCGGTGCAGAAGGTGACCGCGGGCGGCGGTGGCGAGGAGGCTGTGCAGAAGGTTACCCCGGGCAGCGGTGGTGACAGCGAGGCAGCGGTGCGATCCGTGGCCACGAGTGGGGAAGAGAAGGCGTTGCGATCCGTGTCGGAGCGCTTTGATCAGGAGGACGATCGCGATGACGGCGACGCCCGGCTCGATCCCGCCGCCTAGCTGCTGCTACCCCTCTTGCAGACTCAGGTTCGCCGAGCGCGCACTGCTTGGGACCGAGTGAGGGTCCGTGAGCTGCTGCTAGCGCTTAGACCGGTTTCTGTACCAACAATCCCCTGACCCCAGTGCGTGCTCGGGGTGGCGGTGTCGCGCTCCGGCTACACCGCGTGGGAGACCGTGAACAACGACGCAGCCGGGTGCGACCAGCCCGGGATCGACGCTATCCACGTCCACGACGGCGCGGGCACCCGCACCGTGGACACAGAGATGGTGCCCGGAGGCCCGCCGGGACCGAGTAGCGGACTGAGCAAGCTCGAAATCATCGGCGAGCGGGTCACCTGGCTCCCGACGGTGCGCCGCGTTCCGCGGCGCTGCGCTGAAAAAGGAACGGCGTCTCGCTCGGCAGCACCCATGAGCGCGAGCTTGCCGCGCGCAGTCTCAACGGGGGGACCCTGCTAGTGCTGGGCGTGCTGATCGTCTACGAGGGCATCACGCAGCTCGTGCGTCGGCCAGACAGTCGCCGGCCGGATAGCGTGCACGCTGCGATCGTGGACGGCGCGCACGCGCACGGCGGGATCGTCTGGAGCCTCTGGAGCCGACGGTGTAGCCTCGCCGCATCATCCCGATCTTCCGACGAGAGTCTGGCCGGTCGTCCCCGCGCGTGACGTCGCGCTGGTGCAAGTTGGCCATCGTGGTCGCGCTGATGGCGGTTCTGCCGGCCGCCGCGGCAACCGCGCGCAGCGAGTCGGCGCGCTCAGCACGCGGGAAGCTGGTCGTGCACGTCCGCGTCGACGGCGTGCTGACCCCCGACGGCAGGCTCGGTAGCGCCCCAGCGGTCGGCGCGCACATCACGGTGACGGGTCAAGCCCAGACGGTCCACCGGCGAGCCGGCCACCGTGGCGTCGCAGAGGTGATGTTGCGTCCCGGCCATTACAAGGTCTCGATCCGGTTGAGCGCCCCGTACTCGTCGGAGCCCCGAACCGCCGTTCTGCGCGCGGGAACGAGCACGACGGTGTTTCTCATCATCGTTTGCGACACCTGCTGACGCCATTCACGGCGCGAGTGCGCGTTCGCGCGCTCATATCCCGGACTTCCGCGGCGCAGACGTCGATGCTGGTGGTGCGGATGTCGGCGTGGCCAGCCAGCTCGCAGATCACGGCAACGTGCGTGTCGTTCTCCGCGAGGTCGACCGAGACGCCGAGGAGTCCGAGCGGGGTTTCAGTAGTAACCGCGGGGACTCCGGCGCCTCGGAACGTCGAGTGTTTACCATCCATCGCCGCAGCCATCGCCGCCGGGCTACCTGTGACCGTCTGCTGGTGCGTCATTATCATGGGTCCCGCTGGGCGCTGAAGGCGAGACGGTCGGCCGGCACCGCGCTTGACGAGATCCGGGAGAGCCACCGTGGCGAGCCGGTCGCACCTCGATTTGCTCGGCGCGCCCGATCCCGCTTATTGACATGTGAGGATTCACGGTAAGATGGCGGTGTGCCAGGATGCCGACGGATCGTTGTGGCGTTGATCGCGGCGTCCGCTGGATTGCTTGTGGTCAGCGCGAGTGCGTGGGCGAATCAGTTCACGCTTGGCAACGTCCGGTCCCATGGGTACGTGCTGTCGGGATCGGGCGATGATGTCGGCGATCCGCTGATGCTGGAGCTCGTGCGAAGGGGCAAGCACTCGGTCGAGACGGTCACGTTCACCGTGGCGCGGGCAAAGGTGCGTAACGGTGGCGGGTGCTCGCTACACGTCCGGGCGCGCCTCGGCCGCTACGGCGCGATCGCGCTTACGATCCGACCGCGGTCGTCGTGCACTGAGGTCGCGCCCGACACCAGCCGTGGCGCGGTCGCCACCGGGGTGCTGGTACTGGCGATCCCGGGGGGTGGATTCACGATCCGCCTGAGCCGGCTGCCCGCCCGGGTCTTCAATCCGGTGTCGGCGGTGTGTGCGTGTTTGGGGCCGGTCCCGCCACTTAACCTCGGGAGCCTGCTCGGCGCCGGGCCGCTCACGGCTCTGCTGCCGTTGCAGGGAGCCGTTTCGGAGACCTATGACAAGGTCCGCCACCCCGAGCGGCGCCTCACGATCGAGGATCAGATCTCCGAGCGGGGGCTGCCGCGGAAGGCGTTCGCGTGCCACGGACCCGAGTTCTGTAACGGAACGGAAGCTGCGACGGTCATCTGGGGCGGGCCGTACTTCAAGGGCATGACCGATTTCACCCCAGGCGCCGCGACCGGGGACGCTGCGTGGCTGACCGGTTCGGTCACGATCACATCGCCGTTCGCGGGGACAACAGCTGTGCTCGCGCCCGGG
>JALYUQ010000291.1 GCA_030853685.1 Actinomycetota bacterium
CCGTGCCGGCGATGACCGCCGCGGCGATCGCCCCCGATGCGACCCCGAAGAGCACGATCGCCGGCAGCGTGCAGTGGGCGACGAGCACGCGCGCGAAGTCCCAGCAGAGCAGCAGCCGGCTCTTGTCGGGATGATCGATGTCGGCTCGCAGCGGCTCGCACAGCAGGCTCGCGGCGAAGTAGAGAGCTCCGGCCCCGATCCCGGCCGCCAGCGGGCGGCCGGGATGCGCGATCGCCTCCCAGGTGCCGGCGGCGCACAACAGGGCAGCCCACAGGACGCGGAACGGATCCCGCATCAGCGCCAGGGCATCGCGCCAGAGGACCACGAGCCGGGGATTGGTTGGGCGCGGTGCGCGTCGCAGGCTGCCGGCGCCCGAGCGCAGCGCGGCGTGGTGGGTGAGGGCGCCCGCGCGGTAGTCGAGCAGCACGACCGACGCGGTCAGCCCGGTGCGCGTCTCCGCGCGGATGAGAAACTGCTCGACCGGGGCGCTGCCGGCCAGCCGGCGCGCGGCCATGGCCGCGTAACCGGCCGCGAGAAGCATCAGCCCGGTCGCGATCGGCCAGCTCGGCCTGCCACTCAGCGCAGCGATCGTCCAGCCCCAAGGTCCCGACCAGGTCGCGAGCGCCCGCCCGAGCCCGCCGGCGCTCGCGGCGAGCACCAGGCCAGCGGTACCGACCACGATCAGCGGGCTCGCGCGGAGAACGAGCAGCGCGACCCTGCGCGAACGCTGCACGATCCAGCTCGATGCGGTTGCGAGCACTCCCAGGCTCGCAAACGCCAGCACCGAGCACGCCGATCGTGGCGCCCCGATCCCAGCCGGGCCGCCGGTGTGGATCTGCAGGGCCACGCCACCCAGCGCAAGACCGGCGATCGCCCCGAGAACGAATGCGTGATCGAGCTTCGGCCGCACGAGGTCGGCGAGCGCGATCGGCGCGGCGAGCAGCAGCGCGACATCGGCCGCCGAGAAGAGCACCGGCCCCTGCCAGCACCCGAAGCGCAGCGCCGCCAGCAGCACGAGCGCCAGCACGGAGGGACACCAGACGACCAGCGTCCGCGCTCCCAAGCCGGGGCCCGCGAAGCCCGAGATCGCGCCACCGGCGAGCGCCACCCCCATCGCGAGGAGCAGCAGCGTGACGTAGACCTGGTAGAGGCTCGGGCGAAGCCTCTTGATCCGGCGAGCACGCACGAAGGCAGTCGCCGCCCGGGCGCGCTGGCGTGAGCAAGGCGCCGCGGGTGATGAAGGCGCCGCCGGTGGCCTCATAACGGCGTCCGTTGGCTCCTAAGAGCCCCGCGTCCGTTCACAACAGCCCTCGCTCGTACACGCTCTCCCCCTCGATGACCTCCTCGTACGGGCCGTCCTGGACTACCTCCCCATCTGCGAGCAGCACCGCGCGGTCGGCGATCCCCCGCGCGAACGCGAGCTGATGAGTGGTGAGCAGAACGGCGACACCTTCGCGCTTGGCTTCGAGCAGCAGCTCGCGCAGCGTGCGCTGCGTGGCGGGATCGAGACCCACCACCGGCTCGTCGAGCACCAGGACCCGATAGGGGCGAATCAGCGCGCAGGCGAGCGCGACCTTCTGGCGCATGCCACGCGAGAGCTCGCCAGGCCGCGAGTCACGCCGCTCGCCGAGACCCAGTCGCCCCAGCACGAGGTCGATCCGCTCGCCGAGATCGTTCCCCGCGACACCGTGGGCGAGCGCGACGAGCTCCAGGTGCTCACCAGCCGTCAGCTCGCTGTAGAGGGTCGGCGTATCGGGAACGACGGCCAGCGCCGCGCGAGTCCCGATCGAGTCAGGCTCGCCCTGCACCGCGACGCCTTGCACCTCGACGCCGCCGCCACTGGGCTCCAGCAGCCCCCCGATCAGCCGGACCGCGGTCGTCTTGCCCGAGCCGTTGTGGCCGATCAGCGCCACGCACTCGCCCTCATCGAGCGCTAGCTCCAGCTCGCGCAGCGCCACCAAGTCCCCGTAGCTCCGGGAAAGCCCGCGCACCGCCAGCGGGGGCGTGACAGTCATGCACGGGCACGATAACGCAGCCTGGCTGGGTCGAGGGGGTCCGGACCAGGCGCAATAGGCTATGGCGAGCTCCAAGAGCTGGCGGCCCACCGGTCCCCTGCGCGCGTAGAAGGGCGCTTCAGGCAAGTAGACGCTTCCACGAAGCCGTCCACCACTCATAGCGATCCTTCTAGACCCGGAGGGATCGGATCGAGGTTTCGGGCTAGTAGCCTCCACGGCAGTGTCCTCCGCCGCCGGCACCGCTCTGCGCCATACCCCTCTCTACGATCGCCACGTCGCCGCCGGAGCTCGCATGGTGGCTTTCGCTGGCTGGGAGATGCCCGTGCGGTATGGGGGCATCCGTGAGGAGCACCTCGCGGTCAGAGGAGGCGTGGGCGTGTTCGATGTCTCCCACATGGGACAAGTCGAGACGAGGGGGCCGCAGGCGCTCGACCTCCTGCAACGCTTGCTCTCAAACGACGTCCGCCGGATTCCTGAGGGCGGCGCTCAGTACAGCGTCATGTGCCGGGAGGACGGCGGTGTGCTCGACGACCTCATCACTTACCGTCTCGCCGAGAGCCACTTCCTGACCGTAACCAATGCCGCCAATCACGCGCACGACCTGGCTTGGCTGCAGTCCCACGCGGGCTCCTACGACGCCGACGTCGTGGATCGCCAGACGAGCTGCGCGATGCTCGCAGTCCAGGGACCACGAGCCCGCGGGCTCGTGGGGGCGCTCTCCGACGGCCCACTTCCGATGCGTATGCACTGCAGCGAGTGGACGGTCGCCGGCGCCCCGATGCTGGTCTGCGCGACCGGCTACACCGGCGAGGACGGAGTCGAGCTGCTGCCGGATCTCGCTGCCGCGCCCGAGGTCTGGGACGCGCTCGTGGACCTTGGCGCCACGCCGGCCGGGCTCGGGGCGCGCGACACGCTGCGCTTGGAGGCGTGCTTTCACCTGTATGGCAACGACCTGAGCGAGGACCGCGGTCCGATCGAGGCCGGTCTCGGCTGGTGCTGCAAGGAATCGACCGGCTTCATCGGCTCCGAAGCCGTCGCGGCGGTCCGCGCTGCCGGGCCCGAGCAGAGGCTGGTCGCGTTCGCGATGCAGGGACCCGGAATCGCCCGGCCGGGCAATCCGGTGATCGGTGGCGGTGAGGTCACCAGCGGGACGTTCTCGCCGTGCCTGGAGCGCGGGATCGGGATGGCCTACGTTGCAGCGGAGCGTTCGGAGCCCGGCACGCCGATCGAGATCGACGTCAGGGGCACCCAGCGTCCCGCCGTCGTGCACAGCAAGCCCCTTTACAACAAAGGATCCTGAGCCATGGCGCAAGGTAGTTATCCCGGCGACCTCCTTTATCACCCTGACCACGACTGGGCTCGCGTCGACGGTGAGCGGGCCACCTTCGGCATCACCTGGTATGCCCAGGACGCGCTTGGCGAAGTCGTCTTCTTCGATCCGCCCAAGGTCGGCACCCACCTGCGCAAGGACGAGGCCTACACCGAGGTGGAGTCGGTGAAGGCCGTCTCGGACGTGTTCGCGCCGCTGTCGGGCGAAATCGTGGCGGTGAATGAAGCCCTGGCCGAGAGGCCCGAGACAATCAATGAGGACCCTTACGGCGAGGGCTGGCTCGTCGAGGTGAAGCTGACCGAAGCCTCGCAGGCGGAGTCGCTGATGGACGCGGCGGCCTATGAGGCGAGCCTCGTGTGACCAGATACACCTCTCTAACCGACTCCGATCGCAGCGAGATGCTGGCGAGCATCGGCGCCCAGTCGATTGAGGAGCTGTTCGCGGACATCCCGGCGAGCCTGCGGCTTGGCCGCGAGCTGGCGATCGCGGACGGCCTGTCAGAGCAGGAGGTGTTCGAGGAGCTCCGGGCGCTCGCCGCCCGCAACGTCTCGACGGACGACGAGCTCTCGTTCCTGGGCGCCGGCATGTACGACCACTACGTGCCGGCGTTGATCGACTCGATCATCATGCGCTCGGAGTTCCTGACCCCTTACACGCCGTATCAGCCGGAGATCGCGCAGGGGGGGCTGCAGGCGATGTTCGAGTACCAGACCGCGATCTGCGAGCTGACCGGGCTCCCGGTCTCAAACGCCTCGCTCTACGAAGGTCCGAGCGCCGTCGGCGCCGCGGGCTATCTGGCCAAGCTGGCCAACGGCCGCGGAAGGTTCGTCGTCTCACATGGCGTGCATCCACACTCACGGGAGACGCTCGTCACGCTCGCGCGGGGGTGGGCAATGGAGGTGCAGGAGGCGCCGCTCGTCGACGGGGTTACCCAGCTCCCGGCGCTTGACGGCGACGTGAGCGCGGTGCTCGTCCA
The DNA here is from genome assembly GCA_030853685.1 of Actinomycetota bacterium. GTDB lineage: Bacteria > Actinomycetota > Thermoleophilia > Solirubrobacterales > Solirubrobacteraceae > Palsa-465. Next base: position 4,322 of record JALYUQ010000291.1, read on the forward strand.
GCAGCCCAACTTTCTGGGCGCGGTCGAGGACCTGCAGCGCCTTGCGGGCGCCACCCGGGACGCCGGGGCGCTGAGCGTCTGCGCCTGTGACCCCCTTCCGATGGCGCTGCTGAGGACGCCCGGGGAGTGCGGTGTGGACATGGCCGTCGGCGAAGGTCAGACGCTCGGCAATCGGCTGGATTACGGCGGTCCTTCGTTCGGGTTCTTCGCGACGACGGAGGCGCTGATGCGGCGGATTCCGGGCCGGATCGCGGGCGAGACCCGCGACGTCGACGGCAGGCGCGGCTTCGTACTCACGCTGCAGACCCGCGAGCAGCACATCCGCAGGGAGAGAGCAACCTCCAACATCTGCACCGCGCAGGCGCTGAACGCGCTGGCCGGTGTGATCTACCTGAGCTGGCTCGGGCGCCGCGGGATCGTCGAGCTCGCCGAGCTGATGACGCAGCGGACCGCCTACGCGCGCGCGCGCCTGCAAGGTGTACCCGGGGTCTCGCTCGTGCACGAGCAGCCGGTCGTCCGGGAGTTTGCGATCAAGCTCGGGGCGCCGGTGCAGCGCGTTATCGAGCGCTGCCGCGCGCACGGCGTCAATCCCGGCTATCCGCTGCACCGCGACTATCCGGAGCTCCAGGACTGTCTTCTGGTGGCGATCACCGAGCAGCGCACCAAGGCCCACATCGACCGGCTGGTCCAGGTCCTCGGCGCCGCGCTCGCCGCGGAGCGGGAGTCTGTGCAGGTGGGCGCGTGAGGAACCCAGCCGAGCACCGCTGGAGCGGGTGGGGCGCGTGAGGAGCCCGGCCGACGACGAGCTGACGATCTACGAGCGCTCGCAGCCAGGGCGCCGCGCGTTCGTGGCGCCCGCCGTGGGCGTCCCGGCGCGCCCACTCGACGAGCTGCTGCCTTCCGAGCTGCGCCGTGACCAGCCGCCGCGCCTGCCCGAGGTCTCAGAGCCCGAGATCGTGCGCCACTACAACCGCCTCTCGCGGCGTAACTTCGACCTCGATACCGGCTTCTACCCGCTCGGCTCCTGCACGATGAAGCACAACCCCAAGCTCCACGAGCGCGTAGCCGCGCTACCGGGCCACGCGAAGCTGCACCCGCTTCAGGACCCCCGCCGAGCTCAGGGCGCGCTCGAGTTGATGTGGCGCCTCCAGGAGGCGCTTGGCGAGATCGCAGGGTTGCCCCATGTCTCGCTGCAGCCCTCGGCCGGCTCTCACGGGGAGCTGGCGGGCGTGTTACTCACCCGTGCTTTCCATGAGGACCGCGGCGAGCGCCGGACGAAGGTGCTGACCCCGGACACCGCGCACGGGACCAATCCCGCGACCGTGACGATGGCCGGCTACGAGGTGGTCAAGGTCGGCACCGACGACCAGGGCAACGTCGACCTCGACGACTTGCGTGCCAAAGCGAACGACGACGTGGCCTGCCTGATGCTCACCAACCCCTCGACACTCGGGCTGTTCGAGCCCGGGATCGAGACGATCGCGCAGATCGTCCACGGCGCCGGAGCGACGCTCTACTACGACGGCGCCAACCTCCAGGCGATCATGGGCTTCTGCCGTCCCGGGGACATGGGCTTCGACATCGTGCACTTCAACCTGCACAAGACGTTTACCCAGCCCCACGGGGGCGGCGGGCCCGGAGCCGGGCCGATCGCCGTTTCAGAGCGAATCGAGCCTTACCTCCCGCGTCCGCAGGTGGTCTGCCGGACCACCTGCGGCAATGGCAGTGGCCCCGGTGCTCCCGATGCTCCCGATGCCCCCGGTGCTCCCGCTGCCCCCAGTGGTCGCGATGGCCTCGAGGGCACAGATGGTGGCCCAAGTGGCTCCGATGGCCTGGAGGACGAGGATCGTGCCGAGCCCTACTACGACCTCGACTACGACCGCCCCAAGTCGATCGGCCGCCTGCGCGGCTTTCAGGGCAATTACGGGGTGTTCGTCCGCGCCTACGCCTATATCCGCTCGCTCGGCGCGGCCGGACTGCGCGAGATCTCAGAGATCGCCGTGCTGAACGCCAACTACCTGCTAGCGGCGCTGGGGCGCGAGGGCGTGCTCGAGTACCTGCCTGCTGCCTACGAGCGGGTGTGCATGCACGAGTTCGCGCTCTCCGGCGCGCCGATGAAGCGCGAGCTCGGAATCAAGACGCTCGATCTCGCCAAGCGCCTGCTCGATCACGGCGTGCACCCGCCGACCGTCTACTTCCCGTTGCTTGTCGAAGAGGCCCTACTGATCGAGCCCACCGAGACCGAGACCAAGGAGACGCTCGACCGCTTCGCGGAGATCGTCGCCGAGATCCTGCGCGAAGCGCAAGCGGACCCTGAGATCGCGCGGGGCGCGCCGTATACGACGCCGGTCCGGCGCCTGGACGAAGCCGGGGCGGCGCGGCGCCTGGTGCTGCGCCAGGCGATGTAGTCCCGCGTGAGGCTGGCTGCGAACGGTGCCTTCCTACCCCTCCGCCCGCTCCGCAAACCGCGGCAGGCCGTCCTCAGGAATTGGCTCCCACGGCGCCGCGTAGGCCGTGAACTGGCGCACGGTGGGGCGCACACCGGGGTCGGTGTCGAAAGCTCCCATGCGGATCGCCACCTGCTCGGGGTCGTTGGGGTTGCGCGTGAAGAGCGCCGATCCGCAGTCGCCGCAGAACCACTTCTCGGCGCCGTCCGCCGGCTTCCAGGCGCGCAGGCGCTCCTCTCCGCTGAGGATGCGAAACGAGCCCGGCGTTACCGGCGCGCTCGCCGAAGCCGCCGTTCCCGTCCGACGCTGGCAGCGGGTGCAGTGACAGTACCTCGCCCCCGCCAGCGGCTCCATAACGGCAAAGCGCACGGCGCCGCAGTTACACCCTCCGGTGAGCGGTGCGTCGGCCATGCCACAAGTATGGTGCACCGGTGCCCGATCACTCCCGAGAAGAGGCGACGGACCTCCTGATCGTGGCCGGCGGGGCGGAGATCGCCGCCCGCGCGCAATCCGAGCTGGAGGCGCTGGTTGGGGTCTCCTCGCCCTCGGGCGATCTGGAAGGCGCCGAGGAGGCGGTCGCGGTGTGTGCCGCACTGCTGCCCGCGCAGGCGCGCACCGAGCGCTTGCCCTGCTCGACGCCAGGGGGCGCGCCCGACCTGCTGGCGCGGGTCCCGGGCTCCGGCGCCGGCCGGCTGCTGCTGCTCGGACACCTCGACACGGTCATCCACCACGACTCCCACGCGCCGCTGCGCCGCGACGGCGAGCGCCTGTACGGATCGGGCACGGCGGACATGAAGGGAGGCGTCGTGCTGGCGCTGGGCGTGGCCCGCGCGCTGGCGGCGCGCCCTGAGGACTTCGCCGAGCTCGCGGTGCTGCTGGTCACCGACGAGGAGTGGCGCACGGCGGACCTCGCGCACGTACGGCGCTTCGCCGGCTACGACGCGTGCCTGTGCTTCGAGGCGGGTGAGCGCTTGGCGTCCGGTGAGGAGGCGGTGGTGGTGCGCCGCAAGGCCGCGGGAACGCTGCGCGTGACCGCCAGCGGGCGCGCGGCCCACTCCGGCAGCGCGCCCGACCAGGGACGCAACGCGCTGCTGGCGCTCGCCCAGACGGCGATCGAGGTCTCCAAGCACAACGATCCGCACGGCCCCGAACGCCTCAGCGTGGTGCCGACGGTGCTCAGCTCGGGCGAGGTGTTCAACATCGTGCCGGCGGCCGGCGAGCTTCTGTTCGACATGCGCGCGGACCGGCTGGGGTCCTTCGAGCCGGTGCTCGCGGCGGTACCGGGGCAGGTCGGCGGCGCGACGCTGGCAGCGAGCATGCTGCGGCGCTGGCCGGGCATGGACAGCGAGGCGGCGACCGTGGGGATGCTGGCGCGTGCCGGGGCGCATCTCGGAAGGGAAATCGCCGCCGCCGCTCGCGGCGGCGCGAGCGATGCGAGCTACCTCGCCCCCGCGATCGCGCTCACCGTCGATGGCCTCGGGCCGCGTGGCGGCGCCGCCCACACGCCCGATGAGTTCATCTTCACCGCATCGCTCGCCCAGCGCGCGGAGGTCGCGCTGGCGATCGCGGCACAGGCGCTCGTGGAGCAGCGCTGACCAGGCCCCCCGCGACGGCGGGTGGGCGATCAGCGCGTCTGCCATGCTCTAAGGATGCGCAGGGCCAGCACGATCGCCACCGCCAAGGCTTCCGCGCGCAGGGTCGGCACCCGAACCGAGGGCTTCAAGCTGCTCGCCGCGATCATCGCGCTGATGTGGATCATCGAGGTGATCAACTCGCTCGATCACAACCGGCTCGGCAACGACGGGATCTACCCGCGCGACGTCGATCGCCTGTGGGGCATCCTCACCTCCCCGTTCCTGCACGTCAGCTTCGCGCATCTGCTCGGCAACACAGTGCCATTCGCCTTCTTGGGGCTGATCATCGCGTTCAGGGGGGCCGTCAGGGTGGCGCTCGTGACGGTGATTGTGATCTTGGTCGGAGGACTGGGCACGTGGCTGATCGCACCGGCGCACTCGGTCACCGTCGGCGCGAGCGGGGTCGTGTTCGGGTACGCCGCCTACCTGGTGACGCGCGGGATCTTCGACCGCAGTCTGCTGGAGGCGCTCACCGGAGTGGTGGTGCTGGTGCTTTGGGGTGGCGTCCTGCTCTCGAGCCTCGAGCCCCACGCCAATGTCTCCTGGCAGGCCCACGCTTGCGGCGCGGTCGGCGGGGTCCTGGCCGCGTGGCTGCTGGCGCGTGATCGCAGGGGGCGTGCGCCACGGCCCGGTCCGCCTGGCTGGGACCCGCGCCGGGGC
>JALYUQ010000031.1 GCA_030853685.1 Actinomycetota bacterium
CGCGGTCAGGCGCGCCGTCGCGAAGCTGATGAACGGGTAGCGTAAATCGCGCTGGCAACTTTCAAGCGATCGCGCGGCGTTGCCAGCGGCGCCCCGGACCCGCGCCGGCGCTCCTGCGCGAATCACACCCCCGTCTGAAGCAGGAGCCCGAGCGCCTGGCGGCGAGAAGACCGGCAGCGGGTGCTGAGAAGGCAGCGGCGCCAAAGAAGGCTACGGCAATGAAGACAGCCGTAGAGAGTCCAATCCGGCACCGCACGGCCAAGCATCTTAGTGCGCCGCCTAGCTCCACCTGCTGACACCCGGCCACCACCAGTCACGCGACGACTCGACAGCGCGGGCCTAGTCCGAGCGGGAGGACCGCTTCGAGGCGGAGCGTCGCGACTCAGACTTCGAGGAACGCGAGCCGGCGCCTGAGCCGGAATCGCCCTTCGAGGATCCAGAGCCGGAGCGCGAATCGCCCTTCGAGGACCCCGAGTCCGAGCCTGAGTCGCTCTTCGAAGACCCCGAGTCCGAGCCGGAGCCTCCGTTAGAGGAGCCCGAGCCAGAGCCCGACTCACCCCTCGAAGGACTCGAACCGGAGTCCGAGCCGGACTTCGAGGACTCCGCGCCCGAGTCCGAGCCTGAGCCCGAGTCCGAATCGCCCTTCGAGGACTTCTCGTCCTTGGCCTGCGTTCCGCTCCCCTCCTCGCCGCCCCCCTCCGCCCGCTCACGTGCGCGCTTGGCCGAGCCGTAGTCGGTCGAGTAGAACCCCGAGCCCTTGAAGTGGACGGCGATCGGGCTGAAGACGCGCTCTACCGGCGCGGAGCAGGTCTCGCAGACCGCAATCGGATCGTCGGTCATGCGGCGCACGACCTCGAACGTGTGTCCTTTTTCGCAGCGGTACTCGTAGGTCGGCATCCCATACTCAGTATAGCGGCGCACCGCCGACACTCCGGCCCACCGTTGGCACTCCTACCACGAGAGTGCCAAGCGCCGCATCTGCGGATAGCATCCGCGGCGATGCCCGCTGATGTGGTCACGATGGAGAAGGTCGTCTCGCTGTGCAAGCGGCGCGGGTTCGTCTTCCCCAGCAGCGAAATCTATGGAGGACTGGGCTCGAGCTACGACTACGGCCACTACGGAGTGCTGCTCAAGAACCACGTCAAGGACCAGTGGTGGCGGGCGATGCTACGCGAGCGCGACGATATCGTCGCGCTCGATTCGGCGATCATCCAACACCCTGAGACGTGGGTTGCGAGCGGTCATCTGGCGGGCTTCACCGACCCGCTCGTGGACTGCCGGGCTTGCAAGCTGCGCTTTCGTGCCGACCAGCTAGAGGAGGGCCACTGCGGCCGCAAGCCCTCTCAGCCGCCGGGATCCACAGATGCTTGCGAGCTGACTGAAGCGCGCGATTTCAACCTCATGTTCCAGACGACGATCGGTCCGGTCAAGGACGAAGGCGCGACCGTCTACCTGCGTCCCGAGACCGCCCAGGGCATCTTCTTGAACTTCAAGAACTACCTTCAGTTCTCGCGCAAGAAGCCGCCGTTCGGGATCGCGCAGGTCGGAAAGAGCTTTCGCAACGAGATCACCACCGGGAACTTCGTCTTCCGGATGAGGGAGTTCGAGCAGATGGAGATGGAGTACTTCGTGGCGCCAGACCAGGCGCCACACTGGTTCGAGCACTGGCTGGCCCAGCGAATGAACTGGTACACCCGGCTTGGCATCCGCCCCGATCACCTGCGGCTGCGCGCTCATGAGCCCGAAGAGCTCTCGCATTACTCCAGCGCCACCAGCGACATCGAGTACCGCTTTCCCCCTCCCGCCACGCCGGCCCGCGAGGCCGGCGCGGGGCGGTGGTCCGAGCTGGAGGGGATCGCCAACCGCGGCGACTTCGATTTGAAGAGTCACGCCGAGCGCTCGGGGCAGAAGCTCGAGTACGTGGACACTGCGAGCGGCAAGCGCTACGTGCCGTACGTCATCGAGCCGGCTGCCGGCGCGGACCGTGCCGCCCTCGCGTTTCTCGTCGACGCCTACGACGAAGACGAGATCGGAGGCGAACGGCGTACAGTCCTGCGCCTGCACCCCCTGCTCGCCCCCGTCAAGGTCGCTGTCCTGCCGCTGGTTCGCAAGGACGGCCAGCCCGAGCTGGCGCACGAGGTCCACCACGCGTTGCGCGAGCGCCTCGGCGCCGAGTACGACGAAGGCGGCGCGATCGGCCGGCGCTACCGCCGCCAGGACGAGATCGGCACCCCCTGGGCGGTGACGATCGACCACGAGTCATTGGAGAACCGTACGGTCACTGTCCGCGACCGTGACAGCCTCGCCCAGCAGCGAATCGCGATCGACGAGCTCGGAGACGAGCTGGAGCGCCGGCTGCGCGAACCCTGGCGCTCGCCGAAGCTGAGCGGGTGAGCCTCACGCCGCCGGCGCACGGCCAATCGCAGGCTCGGCTGCCGGACCCTCAGCCCACTTGGGCCGCCGGACCCTCAGCCCAACGATAGCCAGCGCCCGCACAGCTCCGAGTGAGATCAGGCGGCGCCCACCGGCGTGGCGGGAGCTGCGCTGCTCGGTGGGGTGTACTCGAACTCCTCGTCGGAGCCGAACAGCTTGTCTAGCACCTTCTTGCGAAGCTTCTCGTTCGCGGCAACGGCACCGACGCCGGCAATTACGCCAACGACCAGGAGCTTGGGGATCACGCCCTTGGAGCCCTTAGTGGGAACATCGGACAGCGAGGTCGCAGCATCGCGGATCGCCTCGATCGCGTCGCTCAGGTCGGACTGCAGCTTCTTGTCCTCCAGCAACGACTTGGCCGACGCTTTGCCATTCGTGAGGCGGTCATAGGCGCTCCGCGTCGAGTCAAGCGCTGTAAGCACGTTCTCGCGCAGGTCGCCATCCTCGATTATGCGCTGGACGTAAGGGTTGGCAATCGTAAGGTTGGCGAGATCGGCGGTGTTGAACGGGACCGCCGACTTGAGCTTCTTGCTTCGTAGTTTCATGGGTCTCCTCGGTGCGTGGAGCGAAGTAAATTCTCAGGATACGCGATACGCGCTGGCGCGCCGTCGCGCGAGCGCTGTATCCAGCACCTCGTCGATGGTGGATACGAACACGAACTCCAGGTCCTTGCGCAGATGGGCGGGGATCTCGTCGATGTCCTGCTCGTTGCGCGCGGGGGCGATCACGCAGTGGATCCCGTTGCGCTGCGCGGCGAGGGCCTTCTCCTTGAGGCCCCCGATCGGTAGCACCAGGCCGGTCAACGTGATCTCGCCGGTCATCGCCACGTCTGAGCGGACCGGGCGCGCGGACAGGAGTGAAGCGAGTGCCGTCGTCATCGCAACGCCTGCACTCGGACCGTCCTTGGGGATCGCGCCGGCGGGAACGTGAATGTGGATCTCGTGGAGGGCGAACCAGTCTTCGGGCAGCTCGGGGAAGAGCTGCGCCGCGTTGCTGCGAATGTAGGACAGAGCGGCCTGCGCGGACTCCTTCATCACCTCGCCGAGCTGGCCGGTGATCGTGAGCCTGCCCTTGCCCGGCATCGCGCTCGCCTCCACGAACAGGACATCTCCGCCGACCGGGGTCCAGGCGAGTCCCGTCGCGACACCGGGCCGGGAGGTTCGCCGGCGCGCTTCGGTGAAGAACTTGCGCTTACCGAGCAGCTCGCGGACGCGCGGCTCGGTCACCGGGACCTTGCGCGTAGCGGTTCCCTCCGCCACCCTTCTGGCGACCTTGCGGGCAGCCGCCCCGATCTCCCGCTCGAGCTGGCGAACGCCCGCCTCGCGCGTGTAGTCGGAGATGATCGCACGCAGCGCCGAGTCGCTGAAGCCGATCCTGGCGCTGGTCAAGCCGTTGCGCTCGATCTGGCGCGGAACGAGATAGCGCTTGGCGATCTCGAGCTTCTCGAACTCGGTGTAGCCCGCGAGCTGGATCACCTCCATCCGGTCGCGCAGCGGCCCGGGAATCGTCTCGAGCGTGTTGGCAGTGGTGACGAACATGACATTAGACAGGTCGAACGGAAGGTCGAGGTAGTGATCGCGGAACGCGAAGTTCTGCTCCGGGTCGAGAACCTCGAGCATCGCGCTCGAAGGATCGCCACGGAAGTCGGCTCCCATCTTGTCGATCTCGTCGATCATCAGCAGGGGGTTGTTGGCACCGGCGTCGCGCAGCGCCCGGATGATCGTCCCTGGCATCGCGCCGATGTAGGTCCGGCGATGGCCGCGGATCTCAGCCTCGTCGCGCACGCCGCCGACGCTTATGCGCTCGAACTTCCTCCCGAGCGCGCGGGCCATCGAGCGCCCGAGCGAGGTCTTGCCCACCCCCGGCGGCCCGACGAAGCAAAGGATCGAGCCACGAGCGTCGGGCTTCAGCTTGCGAACCGCCAGGAACTCGAGGATGCGGTCCTTGACCTGCTCGATGTCGTAGTGATCTTCGTTCAGTACGACCTCGGCGTGCTCGAGGTCGAGGTTGTCCTCGGTGCTCTTGCCCCAGGGAAGCGCCGCGATCCACTCAAGATAGCCGCGCACGACGCCGTACTCGGCCATCGCCGGCTGCAGGCGCTCGAGCCGGGCGAGCTCGCGATCGACCTGCCTGCGAACCTCCTCGGGGAGCTCGATCGCGAGCTGCTCGCGCAGCTCGTTGGCCTCTGCCTGGACCTCGTTCGCCTCACCGAGCTCCTCCTGGATCGCTTTCATCTGCTGGCGCAGGAAGTACTCGCGCTGGCCCTTCTCGAGCTCGGACTGGACCTGGGACTGGATCTTGGAGCCGATCGCTACGAGCTCCAGCTCTCGCGCCAGGATCTCCGAGAGCCGGCGCAGCCGCTTGGCCACGTCGACCTCCTCGAGCAGCCCCTGCTTCTCCTCGGTCCTCAGGCGCAGCGCACCCGCGATCAGATGCGTCAGCGCGCTCGGGTCCTCGACGTTGGCGACCATGATCTGGAGCTCCTCGGGGAGGTAGGGCACCTCCTCGACGATGTTCGTGAACGTCTGCTGGACGTTGCGCATCAGGGCGATCAGCTCAGGGGTCTGCTCGACCACGTCGGGAGCTTCGGCGACCTCGGCGACGAGGTACGGCTTCCCGGGCACCCAGCGCTCGATCCGGACGCGCTGGCCGCCCTGGATCAGCACCCGCAGGGTGCCGTCCGGGACGCGGATCATGCGCGCTACCACGCCGATCACGCCGACCTCGTACAGGTCCTCGGGCGTGGGCGTCTCCGCCTCCGAGTTGCGGCTTGCGAGCATCACGATCGTTCGATCGCCGCGCAGCACCTCGTTGATCAGCTCGATGCTCCGCTCCTGCCCGACGTTGAGCGGGACCAGCATCTCGGGGAAGGTCACGTTATCGCGCAGCGGCAGCACGCCGACGCTCTCGGGAAGCTGCCGCGTGCCCCCGACCGCCACTTCGCGGGGGCCCCCGTCGGGGACGCCGATCTCGATCACGCGCGCTCACCTCTCTTGACCGCACCTGCGCCGCCCTCGATCGCCGCGCCGCCCTCGATGCCGCCCTCGATCGCACTCGCGCGCGGGCGAGGCTCGCTGTGCGCCAGCGGCAGCTCGACGCGCAGGACCCCATTCTCATAGCTCGCCGTGGCTTCCTGCGCGCGCACCTCTGCACCGAGCTCGACGGTGCGCCGGAAGAGGCCGCGCTCGATCTCGACCTGCTGGTAGACATCGCCTTCCATCGCGGCCGGCCCGCGGCGGCCGGAGAGGATCAATTTTCTGCCCTGGATCTCCAGGTCCAGCTCGTCGATCTCGACCCCCGCCAGCTCGGCGGTCACGATCGCACGCGCCGGGTCTAAGGTGTAGGCGACATCGACGGCGGGCGAGAATCCGCCGCCCCGGCGGGCGAGCCCGGCGCGACCGAGCATGTCGCCGAACAGCTCGTCCATCTCCCGCCTCATGCGCTCGAAGTTGGCAAACAGGTCGCGCTCGGTCATCGATGAAATTGTAAGAGGGGCGGCCACGAGCCAACCGGCCGAGCGGGCACCAGCCAACCCACGGCCCGGCCCTCGGCCAGCCCAAGCAGGCCCGCGTGGCAACCCGCCTTGGTGTCATCTGGCACTCTGATGGCGTGGGCACGGCGCTCTCGCACATGCCGTTGCTCCCCGCGACCGCGATCGGCAACTTCAGGGTGGACGTGCTCGCGCTGGGTGCGCTGCTGATGGCCGGGGCGCTCGCGTCGGGGATCGTTCGCCGCAGCTTCCTCTCGCTGGCAGCGGGATTCGTGCTGGCGGGGTTCGTCCTCGGCCACGGCGGGCTCGGAGTCCTGCGGTTCGACGCTCGCTCGGGGTTCGTGGCCGATCTGGCGACGGTCGCCCTGATCGTGATCCTCTTCCGCGACGGCCTCGAGGTCGATGCAGAGATGCTCCAGGAGCACTGGCACCTACCGTTTCGCAAGCTGGTGCTGGCGATGCCGCTCACCGCCGCGATCGTCGCGCTCACAGCGCGCCTGCTGACCAGCCTCTCGTGGACCGAGTGCTTCCTGCTCGGGGCACTGCTCTCCCCGACCGACCCCGTCCTGTCCTCGGGCGTGGTCAACAACCCACGCGTGCCGCGGATCGTGCGCCACTCGCTCAACCTGGAGTCGGGTCTGAACGACGGCTTGGCACTGCCGGCCGTGCTGGCGCTGGCCGCGGCGCTTGGCGCCGGAGGGGGCCACTTCGTCTGGTGGCGGTTCGTGCTCCAGGACGTGACGATCGGCTTGGGGACCGGGCTGCTCGTGGGCCTGCTCGCGTCGCGCCTGATGCCACGGGAGGGGAGTCGCGCGGGGAGTCCCGCCGGGAGGCGTTATGGGAATCGCGCGGGGCGGCGCGACGATAGTCGCACGGGGCGCCGCCGCGACGGAAATGGCGAGAGGAGCTTGCAGGGCGGCATCCCCGCGCACCAGAAGTCGCTCTACGCGTTGGGGACCGCGTTTGCCGCATACGGAATCGCAGTGCTGCCGCCACACGGAAACGGGCTGATCGCCGTCTACGTCGCCGCGATCACGCTCGGTATCCGCCGGCCCGACATTCGCGCCTACTTCGCGCGCCAGGCTGAGGACCTGGTGGAGATCGTGAAGCTGGGAATCTTCGTCGTGTTCGGATCGCTGCTGACGCTCCACGGACTGTTTGGCGGCGGCTGGGCGGCAGTGACGATCGCCGCGATCGTGCTCCTCGTGGCAAGGCCGGTCGCAGTCTTCGCGGCGCTCACGGGGACCGCGACGGACGCCTTCACCAGGGGCTTCATGGCGTGGTTTGGTCCCAAAGGGGTCTCCACGATGACCTTCTCGCTGCTCATACTCAGCGACCGGATCGCATCGGCCACGCGGATATTCAACCTCGCAGCGCTGGTGGTCGTCTTCTCGGTCATCGCCCATGGCGTGACCGACACCGCCGGCTCGGAGTGGATCGCGCGCAGATCCGAGCGCCGCTCAGCGCGCGAGCAGCGAGCGCCAGCCAAGGCTCAGGGCGCAGGCGCGAGCGGCGCGGACGCCGACACGGGCAGCGCCGGCGCGGGCAGCGCGCCTCAGCCCGATCAGTGATCGTCGCGTGCGGCGTGCCCTCCATCGTGTGCGGCGTGCCCTCCATCATGTGCGGCGGGCCCGGGATCCTGGCCAACTCGATTGCTGTGGCGCGCGGGATCCAGCACCCAGCCGAGGAGCACGGCGAGCAGGACGAAGGCGATGAATCCGCCGATCAACGGCCAGAACACTGCGGGAACGTTATCCGCTCGCGCCGGTGGCGTGCGCCGGCGCTGGCCGGGCCTCCTCGCGCCCGCGGGTACAGAGGGGGGGGCGAACGGGCCCATCCCGCAGGCCGGCGGGGACAGAGGGGGGCGGGCGGGCCCGTCCCGCAGGCCTGGGGGACCGAGTAAGAGGCGCCGGCGGCTATGCGTGCAGCGCGACCTGCTCGCTGGGCGAAGGAAAAGCCCAGGCGACCTGCATGCGGCGTTCCTGACGAAAGACGAAGCGCAGTTGGCTCGGAGGGCGCAACCCGTCGGGATGGTCCGGGCGATAGGTCGCACACGGCCCGGACCCCGCCAGCGCGCAGAGGAGGTTCTTGTGAAAGAAGCAGCTCTCGCAGCTCGCTTTCGCTGTGCTGGCGCGGACACTTGCCATGCGAGCATCAAAGCGTATTTCGCCCCCCCTCGCAGCGGCGATTCCCGGAAAGCGCAAGAACTTCACACTCCGTATAAGTGGCTGCAAAGAGCGGGCATTCTGTCGAGCGGGCCGGGAAGGTCGCGCACTTTCCGTAGCTTTCTTGTCCTCGATGAACGTCCTTGTCACAGGCATTACGGGCTACGTCGGCGCGCAACTGGCACCGCGCCTGCTGCGCGACGGACACTCGGTGCGCGGCTTCTCTCGTGCCCCGCTGGGGGGGCTCGGCGTACCTGTGTGCGCCGGTGACGCCGTGTCCGGCGCCGGGCTCGACCGCGCGCTGCACGGCATCAACCTGGCCTACTACCTGATCCACTCGATGGAGGCGAAAACCGCTGGTAGCGCGTCGTTCGGAGTACGCGAGCGCGCGGCCGCTGAGAACTTCGCCCGCGCCGCCCGCGGCGCGGGCGTGGAGCGGATCGTCTACCTCGGGGGCCTGCTCCCGGCCAGTGGTCAGCTATCGGCTCACCTCGCCAGCCGCCTGGCCGTGGAGGAGATCCTGCTCTGGGGGGCACCGGGCTCGGTCGCGCTCAGGGCGTCGATCGTGGTCGGCGCTCGTTCGGTCTCCTTTCGCTTCCTGGTGCGCCTCGTGGAGCGGCTGCCGGTGCTCGCCCTGCCCGCGTGGCGGACCCATCGCACGGCGCCGATCGACGAGCGCGACGCGGTTGAGCTCCTTGCTCGGGCCGGTACCGAGGATGGCGTCCGCGGCCTGTCGCTGGACATCGGCGGTCCCGATGTCGTCTCATACGGCGAGCTGATCGAACGAATCCGTGATCACATGCTGGTAGACCGCCCGACCATCGCCTTCAAGCGATTGACGGTTACGCCGATCGCGAGCCGGATCTCGGCACTGATCGCAGGCGAGGAGCACGCGCTGGTCGGCCCGTTGATGGAGTCGCTGCACCAGGACCTGCTGCCCCGTGACGATCGCGGCGCGGCGATCCTGGGGGTCAAGCTGCACACGCTCGACGCGGCGATCGAGCGCGCGCTGCGCGATTGGGAGGCCTCGCAACCGCTAGCCGCGCGCTGACCCATGCCGGCGCGATCGCCCTATAACCCATTCCGGCTGTCCAAGAGCGCGGCAGGCTGACTGCTAGCGCAACCTTCGTCGTGTTAACGTGTTGAGAAGAGCATGCTCAGTGAAAAACTCCTCTCCGGACCCAGGCGGAGCTTCCGGCTCGCGATCGCAATGGGTCTTCTCAGCGCCGGAACGGGGCTCGCTACGGTCCCAAGCGCCCAAGCCGCCCCACGCGGGGCGTACACCACCAAAGGAGCCTACGGATTCGTCTCTGCGCCCCGGCTGCATCCGCCGAAGGTCCGGACCGACGCGCCCACTAGCGCCCGCAAGCTCGCGCCAGGCTACTTCATGGTGTCGAACTTCAAGAACCTGGCGATGACCGAGCCGCTCGTCGGCCAGGGCGGACCGCTGATCCTCGACAGCCACCTGCAGCCGGTGTGGTTCGAACCGATATCCACGAGCCTCTTCTCGCTCAACCTCAGGGCGCAGACTTATCTGAGCAAGCCTGCGCTGAGTTGGTGGCAGGGCGTGATCTCGCCGGTGGGCGCAGTCACCAGCGGCGAGGATATCGTCGTCAACGACCGTTACCAGACCGTGGCGAAGCTCGAGGGGAAGGACGGCTGGATCATCAGCCCGCACGAGCTGCTGATCAGCGGCGCCAACGCGTGGGTGACCGCCAACAAGAACGTGCCGATGAACCTGGCGCCGTACGGCGGCTCGGCCAGCGGCGTGCTCACCGACTCGGCCGTGCAGGAGTACGACCTCAAGAACGGCAAGCTCCTCAGCACCTTTGACGCTTTCAGGCACATTTCTCTGAGTCAGTCGCAGATCCATCCGTCACCCATGCCCGGCATACCGTGGGACGCATATCACGTAAATTCGATCAACCTGACGGGCAGCGGCACCTTCGTGACGTCGATGCGCAATACGTGGGCGGCCTACAAGGTCAAGGCCGGCACCGGCACCATCGAATGGACTCTGGGCGGTAAGGGCAGCAGCTTTACCTTCGGCCGCAACTCCACCTTCCAGTGGCAGCACGATGTAGAGCTCCACGCGGGCAACGAGGTCAGCCTGTTCGACGATGCCTGCTGCGGTGTCCTTGGGCAAGGCAAGTTCGCCCCGCCGTCCGGGCCCTCACGCGGGCTCGTGCTGAAGCTGAACACGACCACGCACACCGCCAACCTCCTCGCGGCCTACACGGCCGGCCATGTAGGGCTCGATACGAGCACCCAGGGCAGTGCGCAGCTCTTGCGCGGCGGAAACGTGCTTGTCGGATGGGGCGGCCAGCCGTGGTTCTCTGAGTACAGCAAGTCCGGCAAGCTGCTCTTCGACGCGCGCTTTCCCGACCCGGACATCAGCTACCGGGCCTACCTCCAACAGTGGGTTGGGACGCCGTTCTTCCCGCCGAGCGGAGCCGCACGCAAGTCGAGGGGCAAGACCACCGTGTACGCGAGCTGGAACGGTGCCACGCAGGTTGCCTCCTGGAGGGTCCTAGGCGGCCCGAACGTCAAGCATCTCAAGAGCTTGGCCACTAGGCGCAAGAACGGCTTCGAGACCGCGATCGGAACGAAGAGCAGCTCAGGCGTCTACAAGGTTCAGGCGCTTGACATCAAGGGACATTTGCTCCGGACCTCGAATGCGTTCAGCATTCCCAGGCCTCGAGCGAAGACTCCGCCGCCCGGCTTCTACTAGGCGCTGTCCCCGCGAGGGGCACGGAAGCCGTCCACAGGCTGACCTGCGCCCGCTGCAGGCCGGTCAAGGGCTAGTGTCTCTTTTCCGCAATGAGCAAAGTTCATGTCGAAATCGAGATCGAGGCGCCGGCGCAGCGCGTGTGGGAGACGGTCATGGATCCCCACCGGCTGAAGGACTGGGTCACGATTCACCGATCCCTCAAGCACGTGTCGGCGCACCCGCTTGCGAAAGGCTCGACGATGGATCAGGTGCTGCAGATACGCGGCGTGTCGTTCCGAGTTCACTGGACGCTGATCGAGGTGAGCGCACCCCACAACGCAGAATGGGAGGGTCGAGGACCCGCGCGCTCTCACGCGGGGATTCGCTACGAGCTCTCGGGACCCGAGAGCGGGCCTACCGCGTTTCGGTACACCAACGAGTTCGGTGCGCCCGGCGGGCGCCTTGGAAGTGCGGCCAGTCAGATGATCGTGGGCAACACGTCCGAGCGCGAGGCGCACAATTCACTGCAGCGGCTGAAAGCACTCGTCGAACGCAGATAACAGGTCCAGGGGCAGTATCGTTTTCAGTCACCGCGATCAGCGAGTCACGGTGCGCGCCTCGTGCCGTGCTGCTCGGCGCTCCACAGGAAGGCTCTCAATTGCCAGAATTTGTAGACGGTACGGTACAGGACATCGATCGCCGATTGAGTGAGCTCGAGGAAGAGGCATCACTGCTTCAGGCGGCACGTGCTGCGCTGCTAGGCGCAGATCGTGGACCCGGCAGGCCACGCGGGTCGAGCTCTTCTTCAATTCCGCAGCTCCGGCGTGCTCGCGGGCCCGGACGGCCGCCGGGACGACGCGGCTCGAACACGCGCAGCACGCAGGCGCTCGAGCTGGTGCGCTCGCAGCCTGGCATCTCGGTCCCTCAGATCGCGCAAGAGCTACAGATCGCGCCCAATTACATCTACCGCGTGATGGCGAGATTGGTGGAGGACGGCGAGGTCAAGCGCGATGGAAACGGATGGAATCCGGCCTGAGCTGATCCGAGCGCAGGCGCAGGTGCGCCCACACACGGAAGTCGGGCTCATCCTGCGGGATGAGCCCTGCAGGATGAGCTCCGCAGAACTGGCCCTCGAACGGTCCGCGTGGCTAGATCAGCCCGAGCTGCTTCACCGCATCGCGCTCCTGTCTGAGCTCGTCGACGCTCATCTCGATGCGCGATCGTGAGAAGTCGTCGATCTCCAGGCCCTCGACTACCTGAATCGAGCCACCGGAGCACGTGCAGGGAAACCCCGCAATGACTCCTTCCTCGACGCCGTACCAAGCGCCGGACGGGATCGCCATCGACACCCAGTCTCCGGGTGGCGTCCCGAGTAGCCAATCGTGGACGTGGTCGACGGCGGCGTTGGCGGCCGATGCCGCACTCGACGCGCCCCTGGCTTCGATGATCGCCGCGCCGCGCTTCTGCACGGTCGGGATGAAGTCCTTTTCTAGCCAGTCGGAGTCGCCCACGGCCTCGGTCGCGCTCGCGCCCTTCACCTTTGCGTGGAAGATGTCGGGGTATTGGGTGGCGGAATGGTTTCCCCACACCGTCATATTGGTTACGTCCTTCACCTCCGCCCCGCCCTTGGCGGCAAGTTGCGCGATCGCCCGATTGTGATCGAGGCGCATCATCGAGGTGAAGCGCGCCGGCGGAATGTCAGGCGCGTTGCTCAGCGTTATCAGGCAGTTGGTGTTAGCCGGATTACCGACGACCAGCACCTTCACGTCCGCGGATGCATGCTCGTTGAGCGCTTGGCCTTGGGGCTTGAAGATGGCACCGTTGGCCTCCAGCAGATCACCGCGCTCCATCCCCTTCGTGCGTGGACGAGCACCGACGAGCAACGCGATCTGCACGCCATCGAACGCCTTGGCCGGATCGTCGAAGATGTCGACCCCTGCCAGCAGCGGGAACGCACAGTCATCGAGCTCCATCGCGGTGCCCTCGGCTGCCTTGACGGCCTCGGGGATCTCCAGCAGTGACAAGTGAATCGGCGTTCCGGGCCCGAGCATCTGGCCGCTGGCGATGCGAAACAGGAGCGCGTAACCGATCTGGCCGGCGGCTCCGGTTACGGCTACTCGGATAGGGGTGCTCGGGGTACTCATGGTCTGATCATCTCCTCGATTACCGCGTCGGCGAACTGCGAAGTTCCCACTGCGGTCGGGTCGTCACGTGTCGGCTTGAGGTCATATGTGACCTTTTCACCCTTGCAAATCACCTCTGCGATCGCTCGCTGCAGTCGATCGGCCGCCTGGTGCTCACCGAGGTGGGTAAGCATCAGCGCTCCCGAAAGCATCAACGCGGTCGGGTTGACCTTGTTCTGGCCCTTGTACTTGGGAGCCGAGCCATGTGTGGCCTCGAACACCGCCGCGTCGGCACCGATGTTCGCGCCGCCGGCGAGTCCCAGGCCACCAATCATCCCCGCGCCGAGGTCGGAGACGATGTCTCCGTACAGGTTCGGGAGCACCAGCACGTCGTACTCCTCAGGGCGGGAGACGAGCTGATTGCAGAGATTGTCGACGATCCTGTCTTCGAACTCGATCTCGGGATGGCGCGCCGCAACTTCCCTTGCGACCCTGAGGAAGAGACCGTCGGAGAACTTCATGATGTTCGCCTTGTGCACGGCGGTCACCTTCCTACGGCCATTCTCGGAGGCGTACTTGAAAGCCGCTTCCACGATCCGCTCAGAGCCGAAAATTGAAATCGGCTTGATCGAGATCCCGGCGTCCTCTCGGACTGGCTGACCGGCGCTCGCCAAAAACCGGCGCAACTTTGCGTTCTCAGCGGTCCCCTGCTCGAACTCGATGCCCGCGTAGAGATCCTCCGTGTTCTCGCGCACGATCACGATGTCCGTTTCGGGGTAGCGCGTGCGCACACCCTCGTAGGCCTTGCACGGCCGGATGCACGCGTACAGGTCGAGCTCTTTTCGCAGTAGCACGTTGACGCTGCGAAATCCCGAGCCGACCGGGGTGGTCGTCGGCCCCTTGATCGCGACCTTGGTCCGCCTGACCGAGTCCAGGGTGCAGTCGGGAAAAGGCGTGCCCTCTGCGGCGTAGACGTCCACCCCCGCGTGCTGCTCGTCCCATTGCAGTGCGACTTCCGTGGCTTCCAGCACGCGCCGCGTGGCGTGCACCAGCTCTGGGCCGGTGCCGTCGCCAGGGATCAGCGTGACTTCGTGCGCCATGTCTCTCGCCCTTGGGTCATCAGAGTCGATGCTATCCGGCCACCCGGGTCTCGGTCAGCTCGGCCTTCGCCGGTCAAAGCGCGCTCGCCTGCACCCCGTAGAGTCACCGGTCAAAGCGCGCTCGCATGCATCCCGTAGACGTCGCCAAGCTTGCGCTTCAGGTAGGCGACAAACGGAGCGACGGCGATCGGCTCGCCCGCCACCCGCTCCAGCAACGCCGTGCTCGTGAACTTCGCACCGTGACGGTGCACTCGGTCGCGCAGCCACTCGCGCAGTGGCGCGAGCTCCCCCGCCGCTATCCGCTCGTCGAGGCCGGGAAGATCCACATGGGCGCGCTCCCAGAGCTGTGCCGCGATCAGGTTGCCGATCGCGTACGTGGGGAAGTAGCCGATCAGGCCGGCCGACCAGTGGACGTCCTGGAGCACCCCGCGTGCGTCGTCGGGGACCTGGAGTCCGAGGTACTCGCTGCAGCGGGCATTCCATGCCTCCGGCAGATCCCTCACTGCCAGGCGCCCCTCGATCAGCTCCTGCTCGAGCTCGAAGCGCAGCACGATGTGCAAGCCATAGGTCGCCTCATCGGCCTCGACGCGAATCAACGAAGGCTTCACGCGGTTGACCGCGCGATACAGGACGTCTGGCTCGAGCTCCGCAAGCGAGCCCCCGAACAGCTCCCCGATGCGCGGCGCCAGCGCGCTGGAGAACGGACGCCCGCGCCCGACCATGTTCTCCCACAGCCGGCTTTGCGACTCGTGCAGGCCGAGCGACTCGCCCTGCCCCAGCGGAGTGCGCTGCAGCGTGGAGTCGATGCCCGCCTCGTAGAGCCCGTGGCCGCACTCGTGCATCGCCCCGTATAAGCCGGACGCGAAATACGACTCTTCCCAGCGCGTAGTGATCCGTACATCGTCGCGGCCGATCGCCGTCGCGAATGGATGGACGGCATCGTCCATCCGCCATCCCTGGGCCTCGAACCCCATCAGCTTCACCACATTCTCGACGAGCCGGCGCTGGAGCTCGACGGGAAACTTGCCATGCAGGCAGGAGTCATCGACGCGCCCCGAGAGCTCGCCGGCACTCCTGATCAGCGGCACGAGCTGATCGCGAAGCTCGCCGAACAGCGCAGCGACCTGGCCGGTTCTCATCTGGGGCTCGTAGTCGTCGAGCAGGACGTCATAGGCACACTCGAAACCACCAAGCACGTCAGAGCCTTCGGGAGCATCGGTGCAGTGAAAGCAGTCCACGTAGCGGCGCGCGAGCTCCAGGTTGCGCTCCAGGTAGGGCGCAAACGCTTCGAAGTCCGATTCGGCCCGGGCGTGCACCCACGCCTCCTGTCCGACCGAGGCCGCGCGCGCCAGGTCGGCCGCCAGATCGGTGGGCACCCGGCGGGCCTTCTCCCACTGACGCCGGGTGACGCTCACCAGGCAGGCATCGTCTGAGTCCGGAGCGTCCGCATCGAGCCCCTCTGCGGCGGCTTGCAGCAGACGCCCGGTTTCGGGCGACACGAACAGCTCGTGGCTGATGCGTTGTAGCGTGGCGAGCGACTCGGCGCGTGCGAAGCCGCCGCGCGGGGGCATCATCGTCTGCTGGTCCCATTGCAGCAACGCGCTCGCTCCCCGCAGGTCCATCAGGTGCGCGAGTCGTTCTCGCAACTGGGTGGAGTGGTCGGTCATTAGTGCTCTCCTCGCTCTTGCAGCTCTTTTTCAGTGTGGTTGCGCCATTGCCGGTAGTCCCGCCAATCCAACAATCCAAGTCTCAGAGCGGCCTGTGCGACCATTGCAGCACCTTGCGACGCTCGACATCGATCAAGCTGGTGAATCTGCTCGGAATCCGGATCGGGGTCGACGCGAGTTGGTTCGTGATCCTCTTCCTGCTGATCTTCGTGCTCTCAGGGCAGTTTCGCGTCACTCTGCATAGCTCCGACGGCGTGGCATATCTGACCACGGTAGTGACTGTGCTGCTGCTGTTCGTCTCGCTTGTCTTGCACGAGCTGGGCCACGCACTCGTGGCCCGGCGGCAGGGAATCTCGGTTTCCCGCATCGATCTGTTCCTGCTCGGCGGCCTCACGCAGATGAGCCGCGACTCGGCATCGCCCGGCGAGGAGCTGAAGATCGCCGCCGCCGGCCCACTGGCCACTTTCGGCTTCGTCCTGCTGTGCCTGGCGGTGGACTTGGTGATTGTCGGCCCGAACCGACTCGTGCACGCGGCAGAGCTCGACGGCACGGTGCCGATAACCCCCGTCTTGATGTCGCTGAGCTGGCTGCTGCTAATGAACGTCCTGCTGCTGATCTTCAACCTCGTGCCGGCATTTCCGCTCGACGGCGGGCGCATCGCGCGCGCAATCGTGTGGCGCATCACCTCCGACAAGGTGAGAGGTACCCGCGTCGCGGCGAATCTTGGGCAGGGGTTCGCCGTACTCCTCGGCGCCATCGGTCTGTTCCTGGTGGCCGACGCTGGCTTGATCTACGGAGCATGGCTGCTGATCGTGGCGTTCATGCTCGGTCAGGCGGCCCGTGGCGCGCTTGCTCAGAACGCGCTGACCGCGCGGATCGAGCGGGTCCGGGTGGTGGACGTGATGGACCCTGAGCCGATCGCGATCCGAGCCAACATTCCGGTCAGTCAAGCGCTCGACGAGTTCTTCCTGCGCTACGGCTGGTCATGGTTCCCAGTCGTCGATGGGGATGGCCACGGCCGGCTCTTGGGAATCGCGCGCCTGGAACGCCTGCAGGCTACCTTTGACGGGGGCGAGGGCTGGCTCACCGTCGGGTCGGTGCTGGAACCGGAATCGGAATCAAGATCCGATCGAGGCGGAGGCTGGAGGGTCGAGGAGAACCGCCCGCTGACCGAAGTGCTGGGGTCGGAGTCCCTGCGCCGGCTCGGAGCGGTGATGGCGGTCGATGCGCAAGGCGTCCTGCGCGGCGTGATCACCGCCGAGCAGGTCCGCCGCGCGCTCCAGTCCGCACTCGGAACGCCCGCGGGGTAAGAGGCGGAAGAGCGGCCTCGAACGGCCTATCCTGTCGAAGCCGTGGCCTTGCAAGAGAGCGTGCATCGTCTCTCGACCGCCGAGTACTGTACGTGCGGATGGTCAAGACGGACGCGCTCGCGGGCCTGCGCGTCGAGTTGCTCGGCGGACTGCTCGTCAACCTCGAGCCGCATCGGGAATGGCACGCGAGGGTCGTGCAGCGGCTGCGCCTGTGCGCGGAAAGAATGGACCTGCTGCGCGTACAGATGCCCGCTCGCCGCCGTAGGGGGGTGGATACCCGACGTGGCACTCGCCGAGCCCGACGAGATCCGAGCGCTCACCTATCGACGGTGTTGCTGGCGTTGAGGTTACCGTCACTTCTCAGACCGAGGATCGGCGCAGAGCCCTGGTCTATGGCGGCTGGCGTCACGGAGTATTGGCTCGTCCCGTAGCGCCCCTCCACGCGCGCACGGACCGGCGGGTCGAGACGGCGCAGGTCGCGCTGGGCTGTGCGGGTGAGCTCGACGCGCCAGAGCGCGTCGCTCACCTGAGCGTCGACCGTCCGGCCTGAGACCTAGAAGGGGCCGATCCCCACGTCAGCTCGGATCCGAGACGCTTCCCGTTCCCGGCCGGCCGTACGCG
>JALYUQ010000037.1 GCA_030853685.1 Actinomycetota bacterium
TGCCGCCCGCATGCAACCGCGCGCTGGCGAGCACGATGGGCAGCGAGCGTCGCCTGCTGTCGCGCTTCAGCATGCCGTTTGGGCATTCGATCATCGCGATCGCGAGGTCGCACGCCCCCCCGGCGGCGCCGGGGCCAGGAGCGTAATGAGCACCGCGCGGCTGGGGGGCCGCGCGCCCGCCGTGGTAGGCGACGAAGATCGACGAGTCATGCTCTGGCCCGGGCGGTTGGCCCGGCTGACACCACTGGCCCTTCCGGCGCTGCTCGGGCTTGCGGCCGCCAACTTCCTCTGGCAGCTCGGCTCCTCGAGCTACTTCGTCGACGAGGTCCAGAGCCTCACCGTCGCCGACAGCTCGCTCGGCGGCGTGCTCCACGCTGTCGGCACGATCGAGCTGACGCCGCCGGCCTACTTCTACTTCCTGCACGAATGGCTGTTGCGCACCGGCTCGCACGCGGAGTGGGTCGCGCGGCTGCCCTCGGTCCTGTGCGGCGTGGCGCTCGTGGGCGCGGTGCACTGGCTGGCGCTGGCGCTGAGCGAGCGCCGTGGGGTCGCGCTCGCCGCTGGCGCTCTCGCGGCCCTGAGCCCGTTCGTGCTCCAGTACGCCCAGCTTTCGGAGGGCTACGTGTTCGTGATGCTGGCGGTGACGCTCGCCGTCGCGGCCGCGATCCAGGGCGAGCGAACCGCCGAGCACCGGGCCGAGCGGGTCTCCGAGCACCGGGCCGAGCGGGTCTCCGAGCGCCAGGCCGAGCGGACCACGGGCCGGCCCGGGCTGTGGTTGGCCGGCGCGGCGCTCGCTTCGGTGCTGTCCTTGTGGTTGCACTACACCGCCGTGCTCGTGATCGTCCCGTTGTGTGCCTGGGTGGCCTCGCGCTGTCGGTTTACGGTGCGCTCACGCGTGGCGTTCACCGCTGCGTGCGCGGTGGCGGGATTGGCACTCGTACCGCTGCTCGTGACCCAGCACGAGACGACCCCGATCAGAAGCGGCGTCGCGACGAGCGCCGGCCTCACGGCCGCGAACGTGGAAAGGCTGTTCGAGACGCCTTTCGACGGCCGCCTCGATGCGCTGGCGCCGCTCGGCGTCCTGGTCACCGCCGGGGCGATGCTCGTTCTGATCGCCGCAGGCCGGAATGCGATCGCAGGACAGCGCCTGGTGCTGTCGGTGGCGGTCGGCGGCCCACTCGTCTTGCTGGCGCTGAGCGCGGTTGGCGGCCAGCTGATGCTGGCCCGCTATGCCGCGGTCACTGTGCCTTTCACGATTGTTGGGATCGCGGCAGCGGGAGCTGCGCTGGCGCGGATCGCGCTGCCTGTGGCGGGGCTGCTGGGCGCCGCCGCCGCCGCCGCCGCGATCGCAGGGCTGCTCGACAGCCACCGCCCCCAGAGCTTCTACCCCGATGCGCGCGGCGTGGTCGCCTACGTCCAGTCCCGCGAGCTCGCCGGCGGCCAGGATGCGGTGCTAGCGCCGAGCAATCCCGCCATCGAGGTGCCGCTGATCTACTACGGCGTGCAGCGCCTGCACGTGCACTGGACCGCTGAGGCGAGCACGGCCCGGCTCGTAGCTCAGCGCAGCCGGCGCCTGTGGACGATTCTCGAGCTGACTACCGGCGCTCCGAGCGCCAAGATGTTGATCAGGGTCGAAACCCCGGGCGCCAGGCTGCTCGGCTACCGCGTGCTCGCCGCACGCGTATTTCCGGGTGCCGAGCCGCTCGCGGTGCTGCTGCTTGCCCCGAGCGCGCGGTCGCGTAGTCTGGACGGTCGCACGTGAACCCTCCGCCTGAGCACGAACCTGCAAGCTCGCCGCCACGCTCGTGGTGGCGTGTGGCGCTGACTGCGCTCGCCGCGCTGATCCCCGCGATCCCGATCGCGATCGGGATCGGGATCGGGATCGGAGCGGGCGGAGGGGGCGGCGCAGCGGCTCGGCCGTTGAGCTTGACGGCGCTCAGCGCGGAGACGCGGGGCGCTTCACTGCGCTCGACCTCGTCGCTCAGCCCCCTCTGGCCTTCCAGCTTGCCTGCCGGACGGGGGGCACTCGTAGCGGTGGTGCTCCACGGCACAACGATGCGGGCCGCGCCGAGGGGGCGACCGATCGCTCCGGTTTGGACCCGCACGGGGTTCGGATCATCCGACGTGCTGTGGGTGGTGGATCGCGTACCCGGTTGGCTCGGGGTGATCGGCACCGCGGCCGGGAACGGGCGCGTGGGCTGGATTCCGGCGTCGGCGGCATCGCTTGACCGCGTGGCGTGGGAGCTGAAGGTCTCGCTCTCGGCCCGGCGGGTGACCGTGATCGACGCGGGCAAGGTGCTGCAGCGCTACACGGTCGCGGTCGGGGCACCGGACTCGCCAACGCCGACCGGTCGCTTCGAGGTCACCGATCGCCTCGCCACCGGCGACCCCACGGGATCCTACGGTTGCTGCATCCTCGCGCTCTCGGCACATTCACCCCACGCGATCCAGGACTGGAGCGGCGGTGACCGGATTGCGATCCACTCGACGCCTGAGAGCTCCAGCATCGGGCATCCCGTCAGCCACGGGTGCATGCGGCTGACG
>JALYUQ010000045.1 GCA_030853685.1 Actinomycetota bacterium
GCTCGATCGCCTCGCCGAGCGTCTCGGGCAACTGGTCGATCCCCAAGCGCCGGCGCTCGTCGGGGGACAGGTGATAGAGGTTCTTCTCCATCGCGTCGGGGAGCTCGTAGCCGTGCTCGATGCCCTCGAGCCCGGCCTGGAGCAGCACCGCGAAGGTCAGGTAGGGATTGCAAGCCGGGTCGGGGCAGCGCAGCTCCATTCGCGTCGCGCTCTCCTTGCCGGGGTGATAGAGCGGCACGCGCACGAGCGCTGAGCGGTTACGGCGCGACCACGCAACGTAGACCGGCGCCTCGTACCCGGGCACGAGGCGCTTGTAGGAGTTGACCCATTGAGCGAAGACCGAGCAGATCTCGCGCGCGTGGCGGAGCTGACCGGCGATGAACGCCTTGCCGACATCCGACAGGAAGTAGGGATCGTCCGCGTCGTAGAAGGCGTTGCGCTCGCCGCGGAAAAGCGACTGGTGGGTGTGCATCCCGGAGCCGTTCTTGCCAAACAGCGGCTTTGGCATGAAGGTCGCGTGCAGCCCGTACTTCAGCGCGTACTCCTTGACGGTGATCCGGTAGGTCATGCAGTCGTCGGCCATCTTCAGCACGTCGGCGTAGCGCATGTCGATCTCGTGCTGGCTGGGTCCCACCTCGTGGTGGGTGTACTCGGTGCGAATCCCGAGCTGCTCCAGCGCGAGCACCGTCTCGCGGCGCAGGTCAGAGCCGGCGTCGAGCGTCGTCAGGTCGAAGTAGCCCCCCTCGTCGAGCACCTCAGTCGACTTCGAGTCGCGAAAGTAGAAGTACTCGAGCTCGGGCCCGACGTAGTAGTGGTCAAAGCCCATCGCGTTGGCTCGCTGCACGGCCCGGCGCAGGACGTGCCGGGGATCGCCCTCGTATGCGGTCCGCTCGGGCGTCTGGATATCGCAGAAGAGGCGCGCCACGCCGGCCTCCTGCGGGCGCCACGGGAGCACCGCGAACGTGCCCGGATCGGGCATCGCGATCATGTCGGACTCCTCGATCGCGTTGAAGCCGGTGATCGAGGACCCGTCGAAGCCCATCCCCCCCTCGAACGCATCGCCGAGGTCGTCCGCGTTGATCGAGAACGCCTTCAGCTGGCCGAGGATGTCGGTGAACCACAGCCGGACGAACCGGATCTCGCGCTCGGCGACGAGCGAGACGACTTCTTCGGCGCTGAGCGGCGGATTGCTCATCGGGCGCGGAGCCGGGCGCCGAGGGGAAGGTCGCTCATCTAGCGCGGGAGCCGTTTACCGGGCGGATGCCCCGCCCGAGCCACTGCTTCGCCCAGCGCTGGAGCTCTGACAGCGCCGGCTCCAACTCGCGCCCCATCCGCGAGAGCTCGTACTCGACGCGCACCGGCGGCCCGGAAATGACCCTTCGCGCGACGATGCCGCGCGCCTCGAGCTCCTTCATCCGCTCTGAGAGCAGCCGGTCCGAGAGCTCTGGCACCGCCTGGCCGATCTGCGAGAAGCGCAGCGATCCGTCCATCAGCACGCGCAGGATCGCCCCCGTCCAGCGCCGCCCGATCAGCTCGACCGCCTCGTGGTAGAGCGGGCAGCAGCACGTGGCTGCCTCACGCCCACCGTTGGCCGTTGCCTCACGCCCCGGGTTGACCGTGTGCTCACGCGCGCCCATCTGCTTATGCAGCTTACGCCGCTTGCAGTGCCCGCGACACTTCGCTCGAGCCGTCGACGGGCACCTCGCCGGCGACGTTCACCATCGCGGTGAATCCCTCCAGCGCGGCCGCGGCGATCGCCTCCAGGATCTGCTCGTCGTCCCATCCGGCTTCGCGCGCCTCCTCGTGGAGGTGCATCGGCGGTCGCCCCACCTCGAGCACAGCCTGCAGGTAGCGCAGCAGCGCGGCCTCGCGCTCGTCCTTGGAGCTAAACGCCCGCGCCAGCGCTACCTCGTCGAGGGCAAGGCCGGCGCCGCGCGCGGCACGCGAGTGCATCGCGATCCCCGGCTCAGAGTGATAGTGCTCGGCGACTGCCAGCGCAATCCGCTCGAGCGTCGCGAGCGTCAGCTTGCCGTGGCGCAGCTCGGAGCGAAACCGCGCATAGGCGCGCAGCGCCGCCGGTGAGCCCGCGAGCACACCGAGGAAGTTGGGGAGTTGACCACCTGAGGCAAGGGCGCCCCGGAGCACCGGCATCGAGCCCTCGGGCGCTGTCAAGTCATCGTGAATCTGGAACCTGCTCATAGAAGTAAACATCGTTGACCACCGGAGGATCTAGAGGGCGGGCCGCCGTGTAGACGAACCCATTATCTTCGCTTTACTTTTGGAACCTGCTTACCGTTTATAAGTCTAGCTGCCTGACACTCGTTGCGCAAGGGCTCTGTGCGCATGCGCCCGTGGGCGCTGCGCACCGGGCTGCGGACGCTTTGGGCGCTGAGCACTCGGCTTGTGGACGGAGGGAATAACATCTCATTCCCTTCTACCAAGGGCGATAAACGCTCGCTGTGCTGCGCGTCGCAGACGCGTAAGAACCGGCCGGCCGAGGGCGAGTTGGTTCCGTCGCGCAGGTGCGGAGCGGTGAAGCCTTCAGCGCCGACTGGCCCCGGGCACTCAGGTTCAATCCTGGCGAACTGGGCGAGTAGCCCGCGGGCGCGTAGCCCGCTGATCGCCTACTCCTTACCGGCCACCTTCGCGACGAAGGCCGCAACCTTGGTGGCGTTTGCGCCCTCCACGATGTCGGGGGGCATCGTACCTTGCCCCAAGCAGGTTTGCGAAGAGCCTGAGGGCGGACTCTGAAGGCATCCGTTGGCCATCGTGTGGAGCACGAGCGACTGCGCTGGTGCAAGGACGTCCAAGTTCGGCCCGACCTTGCCGACGGCACTGGCAGCGGACAATGTATGACAGACCGCGCAGTACTCGCCGAACAGCTCCCGGCCAGTCTTCTCAGCCGCGGTGAGCTTGATGCCCCCGATACTCGCATTCGCGCCGTTACCCGTCAAGAGGGCAATCGGCACCGCGATCCCAAATCCGGCGTACAGAATCGCGAACACGACCCCGGCCGTCTTGCGGCCTTCACGCGATTGGCTTTGGAGCGACGCGCGGACATTGCCGACCCCACCGCGGATCGCGACGTAGAACAGGCCGAGCGCGACCACGATCCAGAAGCCGGCGAAGAGGATGATTGCAATCACGGTGCGCGGGCACGATACCGGGCGGACGGCGCGGATGGGGAGCGATCGGCCACGTAGGTGCCACCTGATCGCTACTCAGCCCATCGCTTGCGGTCCTCACCGGCGCCGTCCCGCCCCAAAGCTCATCACCTCCGGCGCGACCGCCCGGAAGTCCTCGGCCTCGTCCGCACCGCCGGCCTGACCCGCGCGAGCGGCCTCACCCCCGCCAGTGGCCTGACCCGCGCGGGCGGTGGCCAACTCGCGCTCGTCGAGCATCGAGAAGTCCTTGACTTCGGCGAGGAGCCGGGGGGGCGAGGAGATCGAGCCGATCCGGTCAACGAGCACGTTGATCGCCCCTCCCGCCGCCGCGAAGCGCTCCAGCTTGCCCTCGACGAGCATCAGCGGCTCGGTCCTCACCATCAGGCGATGACGCTCGTAGACCTGCGAGGGCACGATCAGGTTGATCGTCCCGTGCTCGTCTTCGAGCAGCACGAACACCACCCCGTTGGCAGTGCCCGGGCGCTGTCGCGCCACCACGAGTCCACCGACCTGCACGCGCGCGCCGTGCTTCACCGTCTCCAGGTCCCTGCTGCTCGAGGCACCAGCCGGCAGGCGATCGCGCAGCAGCGCGAGGGGGTGTGAGCTCACGGTCAGGCCAGTGCTCCCGTAGTCCGCGAGCATCGACTCCCACCCTGACAGGGCTCGCAGCTTGGGCGCCGCGGGCAGGTCGAGGGCGAGCGCGAGCTGAATCCCGCCGGGGACGTTGACACCCGGGGTGGCGACCCCGAGCTGCCAGAGGGTCGCGCGCCGCACCGAGCCCGAGCCCGCCTGCCGCACCGAGCCCAACCGCCCCACCGAGCCTCCGTCCACCTGCCGTGCCTGCCGTGCGAGCGAATCGCACGCCCCCGCCCACGCGAGCATCTCCAGCGAGGATGCGCTCGATCCTGCGCGCGAGGCGAGATCGGCGAGGCTGCGAAAGCGCCCGCCCGCCCGGCGGGCGGCGACGAGCTCGTCGCACTCCCGTCCCCGGACCCCTCGTACGTAGCCAAGGCCGATGCGGACGGCACCCTGCTCATGGCCCCTGGCCCGCAGGCCAGGGGGCCTCTCCCGCAGGCCGGCCGGGCTCACCGAGGGCTCGAGCGCGATCT
The DNA here is from genome assembly GCA_030853685.1 of Actinomycetota bacterium. Lineage (GTDB taxonomy): Bacteria > Actinomycetota > Thermoleophilia > Solirubrobacterales > Solirubrobacteraceae > Palsa-465. Next base: position 4,274 of record JALYUQ010000045.1, read on the forward strand.
CGCACTCCATCTCGCACTCCACTCCGCTCTCGTTGACATCCGGCGCCAGCACCTCGATCCCTCGCCGCTGCGCTTCGTGGACGAGCGCGTCGGGGGGGTAGAAACCCATCGGCTGCTCGTTTAGCAGCGAGCAGAGGAATTCCGGGGCGTAGTGGACGCGCAACCATGTCGACTGGTAGGCGAGCAGGCCGAACGCGGCACCGTGGGCCTTGGGAAAGCCGAAGCCCGAGAAGCCCTGGACCATCGCGAATACCCGCTCGGCAGTCACCTCGTCGACCTCGTGCAGGCGCTTGGCGCCGGCGACGAAGCGCCTGTGGTGGGCCTCGATCGCCGCCTCGGAGCGCTTGCGGCTCATCGCCCGCCGCAGGCCCTCCGCCTCCCCGACCGAGAAGCCAGCGAAGGCGATCGCCACCTCGAGCACCTGGTCCTGGAAGATGATCGTCCCGAGTGTCTCGCGCAGCACCGGCTCGAGCGACGGGTGCTCGTAAGGGATCTCGTAGTCGGGATCGACCCGCAGCCGCTGGCGCCTGGCGATGTACGGATTCACCGCCCCTCCCTGGATCGGACCGGGCCTGACGATCGCCACCTGGATCGTGATCTCCTGCAGGCTCTCGGGACGGGTGCGGCGCAGCGACTGCATCTGGGCGCGGCTCTCGATCTGGAAGACCCCCGTGGTGTCCGCGCTCTGGATGCACTCGTAGGTGGCTGGATCGTCGTACGGAATTCGACTGAGATCGATGCGCTCGCCCCGGGTCCGGGCGATCAGCTCGACGCAGCGCTCGACCGCCGAGAGCATCCCCAGGCCGAGCAGGTCGATCTTCAGAAAGCCCGCGTCCGCGCAGGAGTCCTTGTCCCACTGGACGATTTGGCGCCCCTCCATCGCGGCGGGGACGATCGGACAGCAGTCGAGCAGCGGGCGCGTGGCGACGATCATCCCGCCCGAGTGCTGACTCAAATTGCGCGGGAGCCCGTGTGCCTGCGCCGCCAGGCGCGCGAGCCACGCCCAGCGACCGGCGCGGCGGCCCCCGAACGCACTCTCGATGTCTTTGTCCACGGTGCGCGCGTCCCATCCCTCGCTGCTGCGCGCCACGCGCTCGATCTCCCCGGGGGGCAGCCCGAGCGCCTTGCCGAGCTCCCGGATCGCGCCGCGCGCGCGATACGTCGGAAAGGCTGCCACCAGCGCCGAACGGTCGCGCCCGTAGCGCTCGTGCACGCGCGGGATCAGCTTCTCCCGGATGTCGCGCGGGAAGTCGAGGTCGATGTCGGGCAGGGAGGTGAGCTCCTCGTTGAGAAAGCGCCCGATCAGCAGCTCGTTGGCGATCGGATCGACGTGTGAGAGGCCCGTCAGATAGCAGACGATCGAGGAGACGCTCGAGCCCCGTCCGCGTCCGGGCGCCAGCAGCGCGCGGGCACTGTCAGGGCCGCGCACCTGCACCGCAACCTCCCGCGCCAGCTCGAGCATGTCGTGGTGCAGCAGAAAGAACCCGGGGAGCCCCAGCGCCTCGATGATCGCCAGCTCCTGGTGAAGGCGCGCCGCCGCCTGCTCGCGCACCGGTGCGGGCGCGCCGCGGTAGCGCTCGTGCAGCCTCACGCCACACAGCTCGGTCAGCTTGCGCGTCGCCTGCGCGTCCTCGGAGCCCGGATAGCGGTAGCGCAGGCCGCCAGCCAAGTCAAAGCGCAGGCGCTCGGCCAGCCGTCCTGTCTCCGCCACGGCTTCCGGATACTCCGGGAAGCGGGCGGCCATCGCCGCCGGCGATGCGAGCACGTGGCTGAAGTTGCCGCGCCGCTGCGGCTCTGAGGCGTCGAGCGTCGTGTGCAGGCGCACGGCTACGAGCGCGTCTTGGAGCGGGGCACGCGAGCGCGCGTGCCCGTGGACGTTTCCGGTCGCCACGCACGCCACCGCCAGCCGCCGCGCGATCTGCGCCAGCCGCCGGTTGCGGGCCCGGTCCTCGCGCAGGAACGGCCGCTGCAGCTCGATCCTCAGCCCCTCGCGCCCGAACCCCTCTCGCAATCGCTTCAACGTGGGCTCGTCGTGCACGCCACGCAGCGCGCACCCGCTCAGGCAGACCAGGCCCTCGGCGTGCTCGAGGACCGTCTCGAGCGGTGCCGACGGTGGCGCTCCCGCTCGAGCTTGCCACCGGCTCGGCATCCGGCCTCGCTGATCTCGGTGGCGCTCGAGTCGTCCGGCTCCCTCGCGCGTGTGCGCGTGAGCCCGGGTCAAGATGGCGCACAGATTGGACCAGCCGCGAGCGTCCTGCACCAGCAGCGTCAGGTGGCGACCGTCGTCGAGGTCGATCTCCGCTCCATGGAGCGCGCGCAGCCCCAGCGCGCGCGCGGCGACGGCCAGCTCCATCGAGCCCGAAACCGAGTTGTGGTCGGTCAGCGCCAGCGCTTCATAGCCGAGCTCGAGAGCGGCCGCGACCAGCTCCTCGGGAAGCGAAGCTCCGTCGAGAAAGGAGAAGGCCGAGTGGCAGTGGAGCTCGACATAGGGCATGAGCGAACACATGTTCGCATTTGAGTTGCGGGGATGCAAGCCCGGGCAGCGTGCAGATTGGTACCGAGGAGGAGGGCCACGAGGTATCGCTCGGGCTAGCTGTGAGGTGAGGTGAGGTGAGGTGAGGTGAGCTGCCAGACCTCGACGTAGCGATCGAGCACGGGGTTGTGGACGTTCTGGCTCAGGGTCATGCCCAGCCTCCGCGCGAGGCGCTGCGAGCGGACGTTCTCGGGGTGTATGACCGAGATGAGCTCGGGCAGCCTGAGCGTGTCGAAGGCGTGGTCGCGGGCTGCCAACGGCCCGTTCGTCTCTGGAAGGGGTGGCAAGCTCACCCCTTGACAAGAATAGTAGCGACTGCTAAGTTCTAAATAGTTAGCACTAACTAAGGAAGGTTGTTCTTTATTATGCGTTTTCCACGTAGCCGCACCCCGCACGACACCACGAATACCACCGCCTCGCGCCGGAACGTCTGGACGCTCGCGATCGTCTCGATCGGGCTGTTCATGGTCGTCCTCGACAACCTCGTCGTCAGCATCGCGCTGCCGAGCATCCACCGCGATCTGGGCGCATCGATCCAGTCGCTCGAGTGGACCGTCAACGCATACGTTCTGACCTTCGCCGTCCTGCTGCTGACCGGCGCCGCGCTGGGGGACCGCTTTGGGCGCAAGCGCATGTTCATCGGCGGGGTGGCGCTGTTCACAATCTCCTCGGCGGCAGCGGCGCTGGCGCCCTCGACTGCGCTGCTGATCGCCGCGCGCGCGGTGCAGGGCACCGGCGCGGCAATCGTGCTCCCGCTCACCCTCACCCTGCTCGCGGATGCGTTCCCGCCGCAGCGGCGCGGGATCGCGATCGGCGTCTGGTCGGGCATCAGCGGGGTCGCCGTCGCGCTGGGACCGCTCGTCGGCGGCGCGGTCGTCGAGGCGATCTCCTGGCACTGGATCTTCTGGATCAACGTGCCGATCGGGATCGCGCTGGTCGCACTGGGCAGCACGCGGCTGACCGAGAGCCATGGCCCGTCGCGGCGCCTTGACTTGCGCGGCCTCGTCCTCGTGTCGAGCGGTCTGTTCGGAGTCGCATTCGGACTCGTGCGTTCGCAATCGCAGGGCTGGAGCAGTCCCGAGGTGCTGATCGCGCTGATCGCCGGTGCCATCCTGGTGCTCGCCTTCATCGCCCACGAGCTGCGCACCGACGAGCCGATGCTCCCGATGAGCTTCTTCGCCAACCGCAGCTTCGCGGTCACCAACGCCATCTCGCTGGCGATGTTCTTCGGCATGTTCGGCTCGATCTTCTTTCTGAGCCAGTTCCTGCAGAACGTGCTCCACAACAGTCCCTTGCAGGCAGGGGTGAAGCTCCTCGCGTGGACAGGCGCGGTAATGGTCGTGGCGCCGCTGGCGGGAGTCTTCTCCGAGCGCTACGGCAGCAGGTGGTTCATGGTCGCCGGGCTCGCCTCGCAGGCGACCGCGCTTGGGTTGCTGGCGGCGCTGGCAAGCGTACACGAGAGCTACGGCAGCCTGGTCGTCCCGTTCGTGCTCGCGGGCGCCGGGATGGCGCTCGTGATCGCGCCGTCGGCCAACGCAATCCTCTCCTCGGTGGCAACCGAGCAGGCCGGGCAGGCGTCCGGAGCCGCCAACGCGATCCGCGAGCTCGGTGGCGTGCTGGGGGTCGCGGTGCTGGCGAGCGTGTTCACCGGCCATGGGAGCTACGCCTCGCCGCAGGCCTACGTCAACGGCCTGACGCCGGCGCTCTGGGTTGGGGCGGGCCTCGTCGGCCTCGGGGCACTGATCGCCGCCGCGATGCTTCCGTTCGGCGCTCACGCTACGAGCACAGAGGACTTGGCAGACGGTCCTGCACCGATCCTCGAAAGGGGGGCCGCCGAGCTGGTTGCCTAAGCGTCACCTACGATCGAAGCTGAACGGCATGACCCCCGCTCCATCCACAAAAGCATGACCCCCGCTCCATCCACAAACCAAAGCGATTCTCCTCGCCAGCGCGTCCCGGCAGCCCAGCGCCGGGACGCACTGATCGATGCGGCCGTGCACGAGTTCGCCCACGGCGGGCTGCACGGGACTCCCGTTGACAGGATCGCGCGCCGCGTCGGCGTCGCCCAGCCGTACGTGTTCAGCTTGTTTACCAACAAGCTCGAGCTGTTCCTCGCCGCCGTCGAGCGAGCCTTTGAGCTGGCCGCCGATACGTTCACGCTGGCGGCCGCCGAGTTCGACCCGGCGACCGCTGCGCCGGGCGCGGATGTCCTGAGCGCGATGGGCGGGGCCTACATCGAGCTGATCGTCTCAGACCGCGACGCGCTGATGCTCCAGCACCAGGCCTACGCTGCGTGCGGGGACGAGATCGTTCGCGATCGCGTCCGGGCGTGCTACGCGCGGCTCGTCGCGCACATCGAGACGCTCTCGAACGCCGACCGGGAACGGATCGACGAGTTCGTCAGCAAGGGCATGTGGCTCAACGTTGCGGCCGCGATGGGGGTCGAGGATATCTCGGCCGGATGCGAGTGGATCCGCGCCGAGCTGGTGCAACAGCGGGCCGGCTTGGCCCAACCGCGGAGCGAGCCAGACGCGCATCTACGCCGCTGAGACGGCGCTGTTGCTGGTGTCCGCGCTCTCGGCCGCCCGCCGTACCGCGGGACCTAGAAGGCCCCTGAAGAAGTGAGGTTTTGAAGGACTGCGCCCGCGGGGGGTGCCGCGAGTCGCGGTGCTTCGGGCGGCCCGCTGCTCAGGCTTGTTGGGCTAGTCGGGGTCGCGGCGCTGCGCATCGGCCGATCAGACGCCTTCAGGCCGGTTTGGTGTGGCCGGGAGGGGATCATGCGGTCCCGGTGGCGAGGTGATGTCCGATCGGGTTGAGGTTGACCAGCGCGGCGGCCCAGCTTGCTTGCAATCGGGTTTTGTCGGTGCCGATGTACCGGCTTTTGCGCGCGCCGTAGCGGTGCGCGAGCAGCCCGAGGAGCCGTTCGATCCGCGGCCGGGTATGCCGCAGGTGCGCGGTGGTCGCGGGATCGTTGAGCGCTTGGCGGGCGGCGAGCAGGAACTCTTCGTGCTCGCCCAGAGCGATGTGCCGATTGGGTCGCCCCGGGCAGCAGCGGTCCTTCAGCGCGCAGCCGCCACAGACCGTCCGGGAGAAGTTCGCGGCGCGGGCGCCCTGCGGGGAGGTGGTGATCGCCGCGGTCTGCCCGCCCGGGCAGGTGACCGTCCCGGCGGTCAGGTCGATGCTGAAGTCGCGCTTGCCGAGACGGTCCTCGAGCACGGTGCCCTCCGGGACCGGTGCGAGAACCTCCACGTCACGCTCCGCCAGTTCGCTGCGCACGACACCGTTGCCGTATGCGGTATCGCCCAGAATCCGCTGCGGCCGGCGGTCTGGGGGTTGATTGTCGATCAGGTGCTTGGCTTGGGGGCCGTCGGTCTCGCCCGCCGGCGCGACATGCACCGTCATGATCAACGGCTCTGAGCTGTTGGTGACCGCGCCCGAGAGCTTGTACCCATCAAACCGGGTCTGAGAGCTCTTGCGGCCGTGGCGCAGCTCGGGGTCGATCGTCGAGATGATCCGCCCCGGCCGCGTCCCGCGGTGCAGGCGAGGAACACCGTCGGGGTCGACATCGAAGTCCTGCCCGATCAACTCTGCCAACAGCTCATATGCCGCCTTGACCGGCTCGTGATCCAGCAGCCCCTGCGCCTGCTCGACTGCGAGCAGCGCCCGCTGCGCGTCCTCAGCTACCCGGGTCAGCATCCGCTCCCGCTCAGCTTTGATCCGCCACTGACAGTCCGGCTTCTCGCCCGGCCGTGCATAGTCGAACGCCAACCCCGCCGTCAACGCGTTCCCGGCGTCCGCGTCGACCGCGGTGA
>JALYUQ010000068.1 GCA_030853685.1 Actinomycetota bacterium
GGTTCGCGAGCTGGCTTGAGCCGCCCCGGCCCGCGGTCACGCTGATCGTCGACTTCGAGGGAGCGATCAGTGTCGGTGGGGAGCCGCTTCCGGACGCGTGGCTTGGCGGCCTGACCGACCGGTACGCCGTGGTTGGCTTCGGCGGCGGGCCGTACGCCTCGCTCGATATCGAGCTGACGCCGCTTGGCGCGCACCGGATTCTGGGGATGCCGCTGTCTGAGCTGCAGGGTCGCTGCGTCGCACTGGAGGACCTTTTCGGCGGTGAGGGTCGACGGTTGACCGAGCGGCTGCGGGAGACCGCCTGCTGGGACGTGCGCTTTGATGTGCTCGAGCGGTTCCTGCTCGAGCGGGCTGCGATTGGGCCTGCGCCGACCCCCGCGGTGCAGTGGGTGATGAGAAGGCTGCGGGAGACCGGTGGCCAGGCACGTATCCAGACGCTCGCCACGGAACTCGGGTGCAGCCGCCGGTACCTGGCCGCGCGTTTCACCGCCGAGGTCGGGCTGGCGCCGAAGACGATCGCGCGCCAGATCAGGTTCGCGTCTGTATGCGCGCGGGTGCGTGAGCGACCAGCAGCTTGGGGGCGGCTCGCTGTCGAGGCGGGCTACTACGACCAGGCGCATTTGAACCGAGATTTCCGCGAGCTGGCTGGCACGACCCCGACCGACTTCCTCGCGCGGTTGCTGCCAGGCGGCGGCGTGGTCGGGGACGGCCTCCCATTTGTCCAAGACGCCGCCGGTGCTGCGATGTAGCGTGATCGCCATGCCGACTCAGAACATCTTCCCTGCCATCCGTTACCGCAACCCAGACCGAGCTCTGGAATGGCTGATAGAGGTCTTCGGGTTCGAGGAAAAGGCGGTCTACCGTGACGATGCGGGCGTGATCCACCACGCCGAGCTGCGGCTCGGCGACGGTCTAGTCATGTTCGGCCAAGCAGACAACACCGCCGCCGAGCGCGACCACCGCCACTCGATCTATGTCGCGATTGCAGATCCCGACGAGCACTACGCTCGCGCAAAGGCCGCGGACGCCGAGATCACCCGCGAGCTCACCGACCAGCCCTACGGCTCGCGGGAGTACGGTGTTCGCGACCTGGAGGGCAACGCGTGGTCGTTTGGGACCTACAACCCTCATGACGCCTGACGAGGCTCGGCAGCTCGCACTCGCGCTACCTGAGGCGGTTGAGCAGGACCACCACGGCCGACCGTCATTCCGCGTCGCGGGCAAGATCTTCGCGACATTGTGGGACGATCGGACGATGAACGTGATGGTCGACGAGTCAGGTATCCGGACGGCCGTCGAGACGCATCCGCAGTGGTGCGCGGAGCGGTGGTGGGGAAAGCGGCTGGCAGCGACCGCGGTCTCGCTCCCAGACGCGCCCGGTGAACGCCTGGCGGAGCTACTCGCGGACGCATGGGAGCACAAGGCACCATCCCGGCTCACAACACCACCAACATGAAGCTGCGACGCTCTGGCGCCTGACGATCGCGGGCGTCGCCCCGCCCGAACAGCTCGGGGTGCCGCACCAACGGCTAAGCCTCCCGCTTTCGCCCTGCCCGCTGCGACCTGCCTTCGGCCAGACGCGGGTATTGCGCCGCCGTCGAGCGCGCACCTCCCTTGCACGGAAAGCGCGTCTCTACGAACGACCGCATTCTGTCCGACCGCCGGATTGTTCGGCGAGCGCTTCGGCGACGATCCGCAGTTTCAGCAACTGACGCGGGACCGCTTGTCCTGTCGTTGGGCCGTTTGAACTCGGCTGCCGGAATGGCGACGCCGGACTCGCGCTGGTCACGGACTGCGGCGGTCGGGTCAGTTGCTCGCGAGCCCTGGGGGGCGTCCTTGTGGGCCGGCTGGGCGCGCGTCGCTAGCCTGGCCCAGTCGAGCGCTGTTGGCATGGTTGTCGGTCCGGGCGGTTGGAGAACGCGTGAAGAAGATCGGATTCCTGTCGTTTGGTCACTGGAGCACTGGCCCGTACTCGCGAACGCGGTCGGGCGCGGATGCGCTGCTGCAGTCGATCGAGCTTGCGGTCGTGGCGGA
>JALYUQ010000120.1 GCA_030853685.1 Actinomycetota bacterium
AGCGTCAATCTCTCACGGGGCACGCACCCGGCACCCAGGTCGGTCTGCGGGCGCCAGTCGTTGACTTCCCCTTCTGCTTGGCCGCGGACGGAAGCGGCAGTCCACATCAGACTCCCCGGGTGGCGACTTTGCGGAAGCTCTGAGGCCGGAGCCGCTTTGGCTTCTGGTCACGGCTAGTGTGCCGTTGGTTTAAATCGTTTGGGGTTGCGGTAGGAGGGGGTCATGCCTACTCCTACTGCTGTTGTGATCGAGCTGACTGACGAGGAACGCGGGCGTCTTGAGGCGTGGTCGCGCCGGCGCAAGACCGCGCAGGCGTTGGCGTTGCGCTCGCGGATCGTGCTCGCCGCGGCGGACGGCGCCGCGAACTATGAGATCGCCGAGCAGCTTGCGGTCTCGCGGCCGACGGTGACCAAGTGTCTGCGGGCCTGGGAGAGATCGCCGCAACCCGTCCGTCGACCGCGATCGGCGCGGTGGCCGCGGCAGCGAGCTGTTCGAACTCGACGGGTGGGATGTCGCCGAGGGACCCGTGCAGTCGCTCGTTGTTAAACCAGCTGACCCACCGGACGGTCGCAAGCTCTACCTGGGTCTCAGAGCACCAGACGCGATCGGCGATCAGCTCGGTCTTGTAGGAATCCACGAAAGATTCCGCCAGAGCGTTGTCCAGAGCATCTCCGACGGTGCCGATCAAGCCGATCACGACATGGTCCTCAAGCGTCTGGGTGTAGTCGTCTGAGGTGTATTGGGAGCCGAGCCGGCGTCTGAGTGGTGCACCAGCGCGACGTCAGCGCCGGGCGTCCGCAGGCCGAGCTCCATTCGCAGCGCGTCCAGAACCAGGGTCCTGCGCCTGTTCTGAGCCAGCTGCCAGCCGACGATCATCCTGGAGAACACGGGATCCTCGGTGCGCTGCTAGGCCGGTGGCGATCGTCGTGCTGTCGTTCACGACTCCGATCGCGTCACGGTTGCAGCTCAACCCGGCCGCGCCGCAGGCCGGGCGACGCGCAACCACGATCCTCAACCGGATCGAGCAGACACTCGGGATCGGTCCCCCGCAGGGCCCCCGCGGGCCAGGCCCACCCCCGAAACGGGCCGCGAAATAGGGTCAATCCACGCGCCGTGCCCGCGTTATCGCGGGCGCCGCGACCGTCCTCGCTTTAGCCCGCCCCCCCAAACGCATCGCGTTGGGCAACCTGAGCTGAGATTGCCCAAGAAGATGCGTTAGTCATCCGGAGTCGCCCGTATCGTGGCGCGTGATGTCGTCGCAGGGCAAGAGCTGGAGCAAGGCCATGGCAGTCTGTCCCAGGCCGGAGCATGCGGGGTCGCGGGTGCGGTTCGACGGCCGCTACGGCGCGCCGGAGCACCGGCGGCAGCTGTACAAGTGTGTGCCAGCCAACGGCGACCGTCCGCACTGCTTCACGGAGGTCCAGCCGCGCGAGGAATCGTGGAGCGCCGCCTGCGAGTCCTGCGAGCGCGATGTCGCCTTCCATGAGGGTCCGCACGCCGCGCGCAAGTACCAGTTCGTCGCGCGCGGGATTGCCGAGGCGTTGGTGATGGTCGGCGCCGGCTCGACGTACCGCGACGCGGCGCTGGTGTCTCGGGAGCGGGCGAAGCGGCTGCGGGTCGGCCCAGGCGGGGAGCCGCGGTTCTCGCGGCACGGGTCGCTGGTGATGGACTGGGTTGAGGTGTTCGCGCCGGTCGTCTTCGAGCCCTATCGGCCGACGGCGTGGCCGGAGAGCGGTTCGCTGCTGCTCGACGACCTGCCGTTCAGGGTGCGCGATCCGCGCACGGGACGCCAGCGGATCGCTTTCCGGGTCTTCGCGGCGATGGGGTATGAGCGCGGGCGGGCGAAGCTGTGGCGGCTCGAGGCTCGCACGACCAAGTCCCAGGCCAACTGGGAGGCGTTCCTCGGCGCGCTTCCGGGCGCGCTGCCAAGGGTCGTGTGCGACAACGACCACGGGCTCACGAACGCCGTTGGCGCTCGCTTTCCCGATGCCGAGCTGTACCTGTGCGAATGGCACCTGCGTCACGCGCTGGAGGCGCTGATGGGCAAGCTCCGCAACGAGCAGCCCGAGCATCAGGAGGCGATCGACGAGCTGCTGGCAGACGTGGAGGCGGCATTCACCGGCCCATCGTTCTGGGCGCCGTTCGTCGAGCGCTGCCACGCCGCCGGCATCGCGCGCCTGAGCGACTGGCTGGACGGCACCGGGCGGATCGTCGAGGACCAGTTCGGCCGGCGCGGGCCACGCGCGAGTCGGCCCGCGGACATGCCGCTGTCGACCTCGCCGCTGGACGGGTACACCAACCCGATTCGCGCCTCGATCACGCCCCGCGCCTACGGGCTGAAGAACCGCGAGCGCACCAACCGCCTGCTGATGCTCATGCAGCTGCACGCCAACCGCCAGGACGACGTGAACGCCTACATCGGGCAGATCCGCGAGCGGCTCGATGCCAACCAGGGCCGTCCCAGCATCGCCCGTCGCGCGGTCGTGGATGTCGGCGGCCACGCTTCCCTCCGTTGACACTCACGCCCAAGACATCGCATCTCATTGAGCATTCTCGATGCAAAATGCCCAACGAGATGCGTTTGGGGATCCGCGTTAGCCGAAGCATTGCCCGCCGTTTTGGCGCCGTTACTCAGGAGACCCCTACCGCGTCCTCCTACCCGCGCCGCTACACGACCGCAGCGCCTACCGCGCCCTGAACACCCCAGAAGCAGACTCCGCCGCGGCCTAACCCGGTTCTCCGTACGAAACTTCTCTGGACCCCGAGCTTCCTGCCGCCTGAGCCCCTCACCCCTGCGCGTTGAGTCACGGAATCGGTCAGTGCGCCGAGACTGCTCGGCGTCATGAAGAAGGGATGATCGACATGGCGTAAATGAGCGACAAGTTCAGGGCGGCCTGCCGGTGTGAGTCCGGTCCGGGGAGACGTCTGGGTCCCCGGTAGCGATGCCCTCGTGCGTGGCCGAGAGGCCGGGTGCGGAGCAGGGCGGAGGCGACCGTGCGGTCTGCAACGCGAGTGAAGCCTGAGTAAGCGTCGTCAAACGTGCCGTCTTCGGACGGGAAATAGAGGGTGCCGAGCCGCTTGTTCATCGGCGAAGGCCATGGAAGGCGCCTGGGATCCA
>JALYUQ010000185.1 GCA_030853685.1 Actinomycetota bacterium
GCATACGGGTTTCACTCCGCCGCCGCCGCACTCGCACTCATTCACCTCACCTGCGGACCAGTCACACTCACCCTTCCACACGAACAAGCGTTCGCGTGACTTCACCTACGATCATGCCAGGAGAGCCGCATTTGCAGGAGATCACCTCTCCTAAGGCTCGATCGGAGCCCGCAAGTCGCGGATTCGCGAAGCAGAAGTCCGCGGTACCCGGGACTATACATGCTTCTTGCCATCAGGCTGGTGCAGATGGCCCAGCCTCATCGGCGCGTAAGGACCTGCGCGTACGTCTCGGCCAGCCGCTCGGACCAAGGCCCAAGCGAATGCTCGCGTTCGATCAGCGCCCTGCTCGTCTTCAGGCGCGCGCGGCGGTCGTCAGCTCCGGCGTCGAACTCGGTCTCGATAGCGTCCGAGAACGCCGCCGCGAGGCGCGGGGCAAGACGACACGCCGGCAGAGAAGCGCCCACGAACCGCTGGCTGGGGATGTCTGAGGCGACGACCGGCGTGCCGCAGCTCAGCGCCTCCAGCAGCGAGAACGGCATTCCCTCGGCGGTGCTCGCGGAGATGAATATGTCAGCGGCGGCGTACAACACACGCGTGTCGTTCATCGGCGCCATCGGCCGGATGGCATCGTCCAAGCCGAGCTCTTTCGCTCCCTCACGAGCTTCGGGCTCTGAGCCGATCACGACGGCTAGCAGATCGCGGCCGCGACGGCGGAGCTCCTGCACGGTCTCGAGTAGCAGCGCTCCACCCTTGCCCTCCCAGTCCCAGGCGAAGAGCAAGAGCACCAGGCGATCGGGTGGAAGACCGAGCCGTGCGCGAGCCGCCTCGCGGGCGGCGCTTTCGATCGGGGAGAACCGGGTCACGTCGATCGCGTTGGGGAACAGCTCCGTACGCCCGGCGGGTGCCATCCGCGCCACTGCCTTCTCGCGGATCTCCGGGCTGACGCACAGAATGCGATCGACGTTACGGCCGATCGCCCCGAACCGCACGACATTCTTGAGCCGTGCGACGGGCTCATCCTGGAGCGCGCTGTGGAAATGCCACACCACGGCAGCGCGCCCGAGCCCGCGGGCCGCGAGCGCCGCCGGAATGTCCCACCGCGAGAAGGCCGTGTGCAGCACGGCCGGTGCGGACTGCCCGCGTAGGAGTGAACGCACCCAGCCGGTGGCCTCGCGCATCCCCATGCTCGGCGCAACGAGGGTCTGTACGCCGCTCGCGCGCAAATCGGCATACCAGTCGTACTGCTCGACCCCGCTCGTGAATACGGCCTGGAAGCTCCAGCCGCGTGACTCGACCGCGTCGCGACTAGCCTCGAGCATCGGAATGAAAGATCCTCGGTACGGGCCGCCGTAGGCGGCCATCTGCACGATGCGCGCGCTGTGCTCAGCCACTGTCGACGATCTGGCTCGCTTCACCAGCTGAGACTCTGGCGAGGTGCCCCGCTATGCGCGATGTCGAGGACAAATCGAAGTAGTGGGGATCACTAGAGCGACCTTGAAGCTGCCCGCGGTTCGGACCGTTCTGCCGACTCGGCCCGAGGCGACTCGCTCGCGCCGAGCGCGCTCCGCGTGCCAGCGGAGCTGAGAACGGCCAGGAAGACCTCGATCGGCAGCAGTCACGTCATCGTCTCAAACCGCTGTGCCAGTGCGCTAAAGAACTGCGACCACTTCCCGGCCGGGACAGCGTCATTCCAATCGCTGACATCCGGCACTGAAACCCCTAGCAACCTCAGCCCAGCGACCGACGGCATCAGGGTCGCCGCCTCGCTCCGACCCTGGTCGCGGAGACGGCCCGAACCGCCCGAGCCGCTTCGTAAATGCGTGGGTTGCACCGTTTGGCAGCGCTCTTCACCTGCCACTCCAGCCAGCGGCGAGCGCGCGGAGCGCATGCGCCGCTCACAAATGCCGCGGGGAGCTCCGGCGGGTCATTCGCCCAGATCGTGTAGCGCCCGAAGATCGCCATTTCTGAATGCCTGCTGATGCGGACGGTGGGTGTGGATGTGAACAGACGCTCATACCCTGCGCAAGCCACTTGTTCGATCACTCCGCGTGAGAGCGACCCTCCCGGGATAGCAGCGCTGCGCGGCGGCGAGCCGAGCAGCTCGGTAAGGGCAGCTCGGCTGATACTCCATTCCTCGCCCAGCGCGCGCGAGTCCAACTGCCGCATGTAGGGGGGATGGGTATGGGAGTGGCTGCCGATCTCGTGTCCGCGGCCGGCCAGCTCGCGCACGCCGGCGGCGTCGACAAAACCCGGCGTCCCGATCCGAGCGGTGACCAGAAAAAACGTGCCGCGCCACCCGTGGCGCTCGAGCTCCGCCGCGATCCACATAGCGCTTGCACCGCCATCGTCGAACGTTAGCATCGCGCTGGCGCCAGAATCGCCCGATCCAAACCGGACTCCGGTCGCGGCGAGCGCATCGAGGTGCGCCGCGAACCGCTCCGGGGCCAGCTTGTACACACCGGCTACGGGGCCACGAAACCCGACCGCTTCGCGGTCCCGGTAGGTGACGACATCGTGGTACACAAGCGCGACGTGGGCAGAGGGCACTTCCTACCGAAGCTACCAGGCCAAGGCTCGGAACGCCACGCAACGCGCTGAGAACCTCTTTCTGCCGCATGACCAAGCCGCTCGACGCGGCGGATCAGAAATGCGCCCAGGGGAGCCTATTTCCGAGCAGATGATTTCGCGGTACGACGAGGCGAAATAGGACCTTCTCCAGCAGAGCGCGCCGGCACGACCACGCAGACTCGAAGTATCCGGCCCATCGTTGGCGGACAGCCTCAATCTCCGCTCGGGGCGCCAGCGCTTGCATCGCCTCTAGCTGTGTGATGTGGAGGGCGTGGTAGAAGGAGCTCGCGATCGGATGAATCGGATAGCGGCGCAGGCAGTACATTGACCACCAGCCGATATCGAACCGGTGTAAATTGGCCGCAAGCACGTCGACTCCGGCCGTGAACGCCTCGCTGGCGGCAGTGTCCCCGAGACCTACGCCGACATCGCGCACCCCCCACCAAGCAAAGATCGCTCCGTTCAGGACGAATGACGGTGGATCGGTCGGATACTCCTCCGGCCAAGGCGCGCCGTTCAGCCAGGCGCATGTGCCAGCCTGATCACGCGGGCGCGACAGCGGCTGAAGCCCCTTGAGCGCGACCTCGGCAAACGCCGGATCGCCCGTTTCCAGGTACAACCTGACCAGCAGGCTGGCGCATTCCCCCTGGGCCATGGCACACGGCCACGGAGCCCTCAGCGGGACCGTATGCACAAAAGGCTCGCTGTTCAGCCAGCACCCGTCAGACTCCTGCTGCTCGACCAGGTACCGGCCGACGCCGAGAGCCGCTCCGAACCATGCATCCCCTTCGCCGGCGATGAACCGCTCGTAGCAGCCAAGCCCGAACTGGGCCGCGCTCACGTACAAGGCTGACGGTGCTCGCATGCCTTCAGGCGGCCACCGCGCCGATTGCGCCTTGACGCGCATGTCGATAGGGTAACCACGAACGGCGTTAGGATCGATCGCGGACCCCAGCGGCAAAATGAGGCGTTCCGCGCTCGAGAAGAACCCGGCATCGCTTGGTGCATGTGCCGCTGAAATGCTCACTCGTACGGCGCAGACTAACGCAGATGAGGATGAGACGGTGATTTTGCGCTTCGTCCGTACGGAGCAAGCCAAACGAACCCCATTAGACCTCCGTGCCAAAGCCATGTACCGTCGCGTGGCATGGTAGCCAGGCGGCCGAGCCACATGCTCGCTCGATCCTCGCCAGCAGCGCGTTGGCGCCCTTGGCCTGACAATTACACGACCCAATTGCAGGCGCTCGTGCCAGGCCTCATCGCCGTCGCCTTGATGATCCTCTGGGCGGCGCACGACGGTGGCTACAACACCGACACCTGGTACTGGGGAGCGTTAGTGCTACTCGCAGCGCTTGCCGCCGTAGTCATCGGGGTCGGCTTCGGGCGCACATCACGTGCCGGCCGCATAGCGCTCGCCGCGTTCGCGCTCTATGTGGGGTGGTCCTACCTGTCGATCACTTGGGCGCAATCACCTGGCAACGCGCTGGAGGGAAGCAACCGGGTGCTGCTCTATCTCGTCGTCTTCGCGCTGCTTACAGTCATCCCGTGGACGCCCAAGGCAGCGCTAGCGGCGCTCCTGATCTTCGTGCTCGGGGTAGGCGTTATCGCGATCGTGATGCTGTTCCGGCTGGCATCGGCCGATCGGGTCGGAGCGCTCGTGACCGAGGGCCGCCTGACCGCGCCGACCGGCTATTTCAATTCGACGGCTGCTCTGTTCACGCTGGATGCACTGACGGCGATCGCGCTCGCTGCGCGGCGCGAGCTTCCCGGCCTGCTTCGCGGCGCCCTGCTCGCCGTCGCCTGCGCAGCCCTCGAGCTGGCCCTGCTCGCGCAAAGCCGCGGCTGGCTGTTCACACTGCCGTTGATCGTGCTCGTCGTGATCGCGATGGTGCCTGCTCGGCTTCGCCTCATTGCGGCGTCGCTGATACCGATCGCCGGAACGCTTGTGACACTCCAGCGTCTGCTGGATGTGTATAACAGCACTCCCGGGCAGGCACTCAACCACGCTGCCGCCCGTGCCGGGCAGGCTGCGATCCTCGTCTGCGCGGCGGTTTTCGTTGCTGGTTCGCTGGTGGCTTGGGGGGACGCGCTGATCAGGGCCCCACAGCCCCTTGATCGGCGGCGCCGGCGCGCACTCGGCGGCGCTGTTGGGGCGCTCGCCGTTGCGGCTGTGTGCGTCGGCGGGGCGTTGGGGACATATGGTCATCCACTGCGCCTGATCGCACGGCAGTGGGACGGCTTCAGCCATCCGCAGAGCAAAGCGTCTTCAAGCTCGCACTTCAGCGATGTTGGCAGCGGTCGTTATGACATCTGGCGCGTCTCCTTGGACGCAGGCCTGGCGCACCCGTTCGGCGGGCTGGGCCAGGACAACTTCGCCGACTATTACGTGCGCCGTCGGCGCACGGGAGAGGAGCCGCAGTGGACCCACAGCCTCGAATTGCGACTACTCGCACACACCGGATTCGTCGGCTTCGGGCTGTTCGCTGTCTTCCTGATCGCGGCAGTCGCCGCAGCACTTCGTCCTATGCGCCGCGGCGGCGAGCTCGCTCGCGGAGTCGCGGGCGCGGCGCTGCTGCCGCTCGTAGTGTGGCTGATCCACGGATCGGTCGACTGGTTCTGGGAGATGCCGGCTCTGTCCGGGCCCGCGCTCGGCTTCCTGGGAATGGCCGGAGCCCTCGGAGAGCGAAGACGCGCGAACGGCGACTCGCGATCGGCGAGGGGACGAAGTCCTCAAGCCGTCCCGGTCCTGGCCGGCGCGCTCGCGCTCCTGGTCGCCGCGATAGTCCTCGGCTTGCCCTATTTATCCACCCGGGAGGTGTCGCTTGCGAGCGATACCGGGCAGAGCAACCCTGCGGGGGCACTGCGGGACTTGAAAGCCGCCGCCAGGCTAGATCCACTGAGCGCCGACCCCGGACGGCTCGGCGGCACGATCGCCCTTGGAGCAAACGAATATGGCGTAGCCGAGCAACAATTCACGCAGGCGATCGCACGCGAGCCAGGGGGTTGGCTGGCTTGGCTGGGCGACGGTCTGGCGGCCTCGGCGCTCGGCGACAGAACGCGGGCCCGTCACGATTTCGAGGTAGCGGTGTCCATCAATTCGCTCCAGCCTGCGGTGAAGCTGGCCCTCGCACGCGTGTACGACAGGCGCCCTCTGACTCCCGCTAAAGCGTTCCAGATGCTGGTTCTGGCGCACTAGCAGCTATTTTCACCTTTTGCCGCCCGGCGCGGACAGCGGTGTCGGGTGATTGCTGTGGCGGGCTTGGCGCTTGCACTGCTTCCAAAGCTCGTGTAGCATGTATAGAGCAAACTTTACGCACACGCCAACGCGGGGGAAATCCGGATCCATGAAGCGCTTCATGAAATGCGTCGCAACGCTTGCGGTTGGAGCCTGCCTGCTAGCGCCGACCTCAGCCACGGCGCAAGGGAACTCAACGTGCCAGGCCTATAATCCGCAGCTTTGCTCTATCAAGCACGATTCATCGTCAGCGGGCCAGAAAGGCCAGCTCCCGTTTACTGGTCTCGATGTCGGCTTGCTGGTGGCAGGCGGCGGTACGCTTCTCGGTGCCGGCTTCGTCGTCCGTAGGCTTGCGCGGCGACTGGACTGACCGTTTGAGGGTGCGCTCGGTCGCTCACGGCCGAGCGCTGCGGTACGGCCCGAGCCGGGCTAGCAGTTGGCCGCCGACAGAGCGGAGCAGAGATCGAGCGACGGTCGTTATCCGGCGCTCGTCACTGGATATTCGGAACCTTCTGCTGTTTCCGGGGGTCATATGGGGAGGAGTGGGCAGAGGCCGCCGAGGCTGAGCATGGCGAGTGCGATGAGCGCTTCGGGGGTGCGGAACCCGTAGGCGCGGCGAGTGATCAGGCGTAGCTGGGTATTCACTTGCTCGGTCCGGGCGTTGCTCAGCCCGTTTTGAATCGCGGCCTCGATCCCGGGACGCTGGTCGGTGATCGTGCGGGCGAGTTTCACGAACGGCGGTAGGCGACATCGTCGTGCCCACGCGAGCCACGCGTCGAGCCAGCAGGACCGCTTCCTTGTACGTGACCCGGTAGATCTCGCGGAGCTGGTGGGAGATCAGGTAGGCGCGGTACAGCGGCTTGTTGGTCTGCTGGATCTGGGCGAGCTTGATTTGCTGGCGGTCGGTGAGTTTGCGCTCGTTCTTCCAGAGCGCGAAGCGGGCGCCCTTGAGATCCTTTGC
>JALYUQ010000199.1 GCA_030853685.1 Actinomycetota bacterium
GGGTTCGGGCGGGGGCGGACCTCGGCGCCGGAGCCGGCACCGGGCGCAACGGCCGGCCCGGGCGCGTCGCCGTAGTCGGTCTGGGGCCGGCAGGCCCCGACTGGCTGACCCCGGAGGCCCGGGCCGAGCTGGCGGGCGCCGATGAGCTGATCGGCTATGAGACCTACCTCGCCCGGGTGCCCGAGCGGCGCGGCCAGCGCCGGCACCCCAGCGAGAACCGGGTCGAGTCCCAGCGCGCGCGGCACGCGCTGGAGCTCGCCGCCGCCGGGTCTCAGGTAGCCGTCGTCTCCTCGGGCGATCCAGGCATCTTCGCGATGGCCGCCGCCGTGATGGAGGCGCTGGACGGGGACTCCGACGACGAGGTGGCCGGCGTCGAAGTCCGCGTCGTGCCGGGCGTGTCGGCGATGCAGGCCGCGGCGGCGCGCGTCGGTGCGCCGCTGGGCCACGACTTTTGCGTGCTCTCGCTCTCGGATCAGCTCAAGCCTTGGGACGTCGTCGAGCGCCGCCTCGACGCGGCCGGTGCCGCCGACTTCGTGCTCGCGCTCTACAACCCGGCATCGCGCACACGCCGCGAGCAGCTCGCGCGCGCCGTCACGGTGCTCCGCCGCCACCGGGCTCCGGCGACGCCTGTCGTGGTGGCTCGGGCGGTTGGCAGCGTGGACGAGCTGGTGACGGTCTGCACGCTCGGCACGCTCGACCTCGGGGCCATCGACATGCGCACGGTTCTGATTGTCGGTTCCTCGACGACGCGGACGCTCGAGCGAAGTGCCAACAGCGGTCCTCCTGGCGTCTACACGCCAAGGCGCTATCCGGGGTGAGCTCGGTCGCGCGCCCACGCGAGCGCATCGCCGACGGTCGACACAGTCGCGACGTCTGGTCGTGGCGGGCGGCGGACGACGATCACGGGCAGGCCGCGCCGGCGCGCGGCGCCGAGCTTGGCCGAGGTGTGGGTACCGCCGCTGTCCTTGGTCACGACGAGGTCGATGCGGTGCTCGTCGATCAGCGCGACTTCCTCATCGGGGGTGTACGGGCCGCGATCGAGCAGCAGGCGATGGCGGGGCGGCAGCGGCGTCTCGGGCTCCTCCACGCACCGCACGAGGAACCAGGCGTCCTGCAAGCCCGCAAACGCCGGCAGGCCCTGACGCCCGGTCGTGAGCAGGACGCGCTCGCCGAGCGACGGGATCGCGGCGGCAGCCGCGTCGAGATCATTCACCCAATGCCAGCGGTCACCGGGGCCCTGGCTCCAGCCCGGGCGCTGCAGGCGCAGCAGTGCCACGCCGGCGCGCGGGCAAGCCTGCGCCGCGGAGGCGGAGATACGCTGGGCGAAGGGATGAGTGGCGTCGACCACGCCGCCGACGCTGTGCTCCCGGAGCCACAGCGCGAGCGCCTCGGGACCGCCGAAGCCGCCGACGCGGACATCGCCCGGCGGCAGCCGCGGGCGGCTGACGCGCCCGGCGAGCGAGGAGGTCACAGCCACACCGGCTGCGTGCAGGCCGCGAGCGAGCTTCCGCGCCTCGGCGGTGCCCCCGAGGACGAGGATCACGGCGTGACCTCGAGCTGTAAGCGATGAGGAAGCTGCTCGTGATCGGGATCGGTGCCGGCGATCCAGAGTACGTGACCGTGCAGGCGATCAGGGCACTGAACGAGGCCGACGTGTTCTTCGTGATCGAGAAAGGCCGTGAGACCGAGGAGCTCGTCCGCCTGCGCAGGGAGATCTGCGAGCGCTACATCGAGCACCCTTCGTACAGGATCGTCGCGGTTGCAGATCCGCCGCGGGATCGGCATGCGCCGGCATATCACTCCGCGGTCGAAGACTGGCGCACGCGGCGCGCCGAGCTCTGGGAGCGGCTGATCGCAGACGAGCTGAGCGAGGACGGCTGCGGCGCTTTCCTCGTGTGGGGCGATCCATCGCTCTATGACAGCACGCTCGCGATCGTCGATCAGATCCGCGCCCGGGGCACGGTAGCGTTCGAGCATGAGGTCGTGCCCGGAATCAGCAGCGTGCACGCGCTGACCGCTCGCCATCGAACGCCGCTGAACCGGGTCGGCGGCGCCGTGCAGGTCACCACCGGCCGCAGGCTGGCCAAAGGCTGGCCCGAGGGCGCCGACGACGTGGTCGTGATGCTCGACGCCGACTGCTCGTTCCGGCATCTGGCCGACGACGGGATCGAGATCTACTGGGGCGCCTATCTCGGGACCGATGACGAGATCCTAGTGTCGGGCGCGCTACGCGACGTCGGTGACGACATCGAGCGACTCCGGCGCGAGGCGAGGGAGCGCAAAGGCTGGATCATGGACGCTTATCTGCTTCGTCGGACCACAACGGACTGAGGGACCTTCATATCAATAGCGCTCGGAAGGGAGCAAATCCGTAGAACCATCACGGCCAGAGGCCAGAGGCCAGAGGCCAGAGGCCAGTTTGACGCGCGCGAGCCCCGATCTTCACCTGCGGCCGGCGGTCAACAGGCGATGGCCGCTTGAAGGACCCGGCAGGCACGGACCATCCGTGCCGCCGACAAAGAGCAGACCCGGTACCGGAACACGCCTTTCGAGAGCGTGTGCAGATTGTCGAAGTTGGCGACGCAGGCGCTCGGCACGCCATCTTGGTACGGGGTTAGCTCGAGCTCGGAGACAAGCCCGCGCACGGTCCGGGTCAGCGCCGCGACGACGACCGACTCCATCCTCTCAGCGACGGGGTCGCGGGTCAGGACGAGAACGGGTCGGTCCCCGCCGGGTGTCGCAGCGAACCAGACCTCACCTCGCTGCATCGGCCCAGTCCGTCCAGTCCTCCGCGGGTCCCCAGTCTTCAATCGCGTTCAGGGCGCGTTCGCCATCGGTCAACGGCGTCTGGCGCCATGTCTCGGCGTCGATCTCGCTCGCGAGTCGCAGCAGGTGACGGCGAAGCGCGTCGCGGAGCAACTCAGACCTGTCGACACCGAGGCGTTCTGCCCACGAGTGGGCCTCCTGCGCGACGGTCTCCTCGACCCGGAAGCTCAGCATTGTCATACGTTTATAGTAGCGTGTCTTACCGCAGGTCGCGCAAGCCCATTGGCCCTCCCGAAAAATCAATTTGGACGGTCTACCGGGACACGGGCATCTCGAAGCGCTGGCGTCTGGCACGATCAGGCCATGGCTCGGATCGAGGACTACGCCCTGCTCGGGGATCTGCAGACCGCCGCGCTGGTGAGTAGCAGCGGCTCGATCGACTGGCTCTGCCTGCCCCGGTTCGACTCCCCCGCCTGCTTCGCTGCCCTGCTGGACACGCAGGATGCCGGGCACTGGATCCTCGCGCCGGCCGGGGCCGGGGCCTGCACCCGACGGCGCTACGTGAAGGACACCCTGGTGCTGGAGACCGAATGGGCCGCGGGTGGGGCAACGGTGCGGGTCATTGACTTCATGCCACCGCGCGGGCACGCTCCCGATGTGGTGCGGATCGTGGAAGGCGTCCACGGCACCGTTCAGATGCATTCAGAGCTGCGGCTGCGGTTTGGCTACGGGTGTGTCGTGCCGTGGGTCCGTCATCACGCTGACCGCGTGGAGGCCGTCGCCGGCCCAGACCGGGTCTGGCTTCGCACCCCGGCACCCACGCGCGGCCAGGACCTGTCCACCGTCTCTGATTTCACCGTCCGTGCTGGGGATCGGGTGCCGTTCGTGCTCACCTGGAACCCCAGCCACGAACCCGCTCCGAAGCCGGTCGACGCCGAAGACGCCCTCACTGACACCGTGAGGTTCTGGACAGACTGGTCCAGCCGCGGGACACCGGTGCGCGGTCGCTACCGGGACGCCATCCGCAGGTCCCTGCTGACGTTGAAGGCCCTGACCTATGAGCCCACCGGTGGGATCGTCGCCGCCGCTACCACCTCCCTGCCGGAACAGATCGGGGGCACCCGCAACTGGGACTACCGCTACTGCTGGCTACGGGACTCCACCTACACCCTGCAAGCGCTGATCTCCGCCGGCTACCTCGCCGAGGCCAAAGCGTGGCGAGAATGGTTGCTGCGGGCTGTCGCCGGTGACCCCGCCGAGCTGCAGATCATGTATGCCTTGGACGGCACCCGCCGTCTCCCCGAAGCCGAGCTGCCCTGGCTGGCCGGCTATGAGGGCTCCACGCCGGTGCGCACCGGCAACGCTGCCTCCGATCAACTGCAA
>JALYUQ010000200.1 GCA_030853685.1 Actinomycetota bacterium
CTCGCTGCGCGAGTACGCGAGCTGCAGCCTGACCCCGGCGGCGGCGACCGGTTCACTCGCCAGCATCGCGAGCTGAGAGCCGACTGCCGCTTCGGACGGCTCAAAGGATCCGAGCAGCGCCGCCCCACGGTCGAACTCGTGCGCCGCACTACGCTCGAAGACGGGAGGCTGCTGCTTCACAGGGTGCTCGGTGGAACTGAGCGGGCCGCAGGACGAGGCGCACGCGCTGTCGCGGCACCGCAGCACCTCGGCGAGCGTCAGCGCGACGATCCGCAGGTCGAGTCGCAGCGACCAGTTCTGGATGTAGTAGTTGTCCCACTCCACGCGGTCGGCGATCGAGGTCTGGCCCCGGAGCCCGTGCACCTGGGCCCAGCCGGTGATGCCGGGTCGGACCCGGTGGCGATCCTCGTAGCCGGTCACCTCGCGGGCGAACAGCCCAGCGAACTCGGGCCGCTCGGGGCGCGGGCCGATGAGGCTCATCTCTCCGCGCAGCACGTTGATGAACTGCGGCAGTTCGTCGAGCGAGAGATCGCGCAGGTAGCGTCCGATCTTAGTGCGGCGATCCTTTCCCTCGATGCCGCCGGGCGCGCACCCGTCGAGAAGCTCAAACGTCTGCTCGTCATCGCTCACTCGCATCGTGCGGAACTTCAATACGTCGAACTCGTGCCCGTCTCGTCCGACGCGCCGCTGGCGGAACAGCACGGCACCGGGCGACGTCAAGCACACCGCGATCGCGACCGCAGCCATGACCGGGGCGAGAACCAGCAGCGCCAGGAGCGCGATGGCCCTGTCGATTGCGTGCTTGACCGCGAACCCCCAGCCGAGCGGATCGGTCGCGTGAAGCGAAATCAGCGGCGTGCCGCCGATGTGACCGATCGTGGCGTGCTCATTCATCGACTCGAACATCCGCGGGACGAGCGAAACCTCTACCCCAAGCCCCTGGCAGCGCTTGACCTGCTCGAGGAGGACGTGGTCGGGCTCCGAGGAAAAGGCAACGATCACGTGACGAGCACCGGTGCGCCGGATCGCCTCGCAGAGCCCGTCCGGGGAGCCGAGGAGGGGCACCAGCGGCTCTTTGCCCGGCTTGGGGCCGGGCAACGGGTCAGAGTCCAGGAAGCCGACCGGGCGCAACCCGTAGCGCGGCTCCTCGAGCAAGCGCTTGACCAGATGCCCACCGACTGCGTCCGCTCCCACGATCAACGTCGGCGTCGCCAGCGCTCCGCTGCAAGCCGCGCGCCGGCGAACGGACAGCAGGACAACCCGCGCGATGCCCAAGTACACGGCTCCAAACAGCCACAGCCGGACCGCCAGCTCGATCTGGTGCGTCCCGCCGATGATCGAGCCGGCAGCGATCGTCAGCATCGCAGCGAGCGATACGGCGCCGAGCACGTTGGCGCCTGTGTCGAGCAACGAGCCGTTCAGGCGCTCCTCCGGGCTGCGGCGAGCTTGGAGGATCGCGAGCACGAGGAACGGAAACGCACCGGCAAGCCAGCGATTCTCCGTCCCGATGCGGACCGGCGCGAGCGCAAGGAGCGCTGCACACGACGCGAGGCAGAGCATCAAAACGTCGATCACCAGGCGCAGCCGGGACCAGGCGCGCGGAGCGAGCAGCCGAGCGGCCGTGCTAGCTGCACGCCCGTCGGCGACGGGGTTCAGCGCAAGGCTCAGTGGTTGGGCGGCGTGATTCGCCGCGGGCGGTGGGGTCATGATTTATTGGGTCCTGCTTCGGTCCGCCGCTTGGCGGTTACAGCTATGGCCCCTACCTAACTCATATAACGCATCTCAGACGCAAAACTTGCGCCAAAGGCGTTACCCAGTGGGCAGACAGGCGTAAAAGTTGGAGTTGTAAAGGGAAATGGCCTGAGCGAGCCCGGCGCTCTGAACCCGCAGCCTCGGCGGTGGGTCAACATGGTTTCCCTGCCTCGTTGCCATCCTGGCCCAGCGAAGGCTACCATGCGTGCCCAACCTTGCAAGGAGGATCTAGAGGAATGTCCCGACTCATCCGCATGGACCAGACTGGTCACACGACGCTCGCGGAGTGGAGCGCCGAAGAGCCGGCGAAGATCGAGACGGCCGTCGCTGCGCTGCGCGCCGAGCTGGACAAGGGCTATTACGCGGTCGTCTCGCACGGCGAGGGCCATGCCGAGCAGGTGCGAGAGCTCCCGATCGATGCCCCGCTGGTGATCCTCCGCCGCCCGATCGCGGGCGGCTAGCACGGGCGCCGCGACGTCGAGATACGCCATCACGGACGCCGGCGTGCTGCCAGAGCTCGCGAACGTCTACTGGCGCCCGCGGGCAAGCACGCGCTCGCTGACACGGGCCGGCCGCCTGTGGACCCTGACGACGGCAATCCATACGCTGCCCTTCATCGCCGCCGCCTCGCTGCTGGGCGCGCTCGCGCCCATCACGCTGCCGGTCGGGCTGGTGCTCCTCGTGCACGCGTGGATCATTCCCGAGCTCTATGCAGCACGCGGGGCAAACGTCGTGCGAGCGCGAGCCGCGGTGGGCCAGAAGGCCGAATACCACGCCTCGGCGGGGCAGAAGGCGCAGATGCGGGCGCTCGGGCTGCTGGGGGACCTCGTGGAGCATCGTCCGCGCGAGCTGTACGCGCGCACGGGCTTGCTGGTCGAGCGTGGGGAGCTCGGCGTCTGGCTGGTGGGCGAGGTCGGCGCGATCCTCGTACGCCCCGGAGGGCGCCGCGTCAACTGCTATTGCGTGAAGGTCGCCGAAAAGCACGGGGAGGACCTGCCCTCGGGAGATCGCACCGCGCACTTGCTGCTGGCGCTGCGAGCGGACGAAGCCGGCTTGGTCACCGTGGCCAACCTGTCGTTTTCCGGCGCGCGCTGGCGGTTGCGCCGGCGGTTGCCCGCCCGCGCGCACGAGGCGCTCGAGGTCGCCGCCGGGCTCGCGCGGGAGCCCGCGCACCTGAGCACCGACCGTGACCGCCGGCCAGCAAGAAGCGTGGCGCGCACTGACGGAGCAGCTGAAGCCCGGCGGCGTTGGCCTGTGGGTCGGTGAGAGCGTGCCGCGGCTCGAGCAGGCCGAGGTAAACGCTCGGGTCTGGAATACTGGTAATCACCTCGCCGAGTACGCCAACCGTGTGCTGCAACCCGTCGAGGTGATGATCCTTGCGCGGTACCGCGAGGCGCTCTCCGGCCGCGTCCTCGAGGTGGGCTGTGGCGCGGGACGGGTGCTGGGGTACCTCGTTGCGCTGGGCGGGGAGGTGCATGGGATCGACATCTCGCAGACGATGGTGGAGTACTGCCGGCGCACGTATCCGGGCGCTGACGTTCGCCGTGGCGACCTGGGCGCGTTGACCGCGAGCGAGCACGCCCCCTTCGATGCCGTGCTAGCCACATACAACGTCTTGGATGTGCTCGACGACGCCCAGCGTCGCCGGGTGCTTGGCGAAATGCGGTCGTTGCTGGGCCCGGCCGGACTACTGATCTTCTCCTCACACAACCTCGCGCACGTCGACCGTGAGCGCGAGGCCGCAGTACCTGCTCCGCGACGCCGGCGCGCGCTGGAGCTGCTCTCAAAGCTCGTGGGTCGCCCTCCTGCCGCCGTGGCGCAAGCAGCGATCCGGACCCCGCTGCGGATGCGCAACCGGCGGCGGCTGGGCGGCCTCGAACGCCGGGCCGCCGATCACGCGATCCTGAACGACGTGGCGAACGACTACGGCGTGCTCCACTACTACATACGCCGCGACGACCAGGAACGTCAGCTCCAGGAAACCGGCTATGAGCTAGTGGAGTGCCTCGACCTAGAGGACCACCCCGTCGTCGCGGGCGAGGATGGATGCAGCCCGTGGCTGCACTACGTCGCGAGACCAATCGCGAGCCCGGATCCGGAGCGCGTCGACGCCTGACCGCAGCGCGCCGGCCGCTCAGGGACTCGGGTCACGGAACGAACTGAACTGGGAGACGAGCGCGCGATAGGTCTCCGGCACGCCAGCCTCGAGCTCGATTTTCGCGCGCCATCCGAGCTCGGCCTGCGCGTGAGCCGGATCCATGCAGGAGCGCTCGAGCTCTCCCTCGCGCAGGGGCGCCAGCAGCGGCTGCAGCGTTGCTCGCGATGCGTGGGCGACGAGGTTGAAGATCTCCAGCACTTCGGTCTCCCGCCCGGTGCAGACGTTGAACACACCCTTGGCTCCGCGGGCGCGCAGCATCGCTTCGGCTACATCGCTGACATGAACGTAA
>JALYUQ010000215.1 GCA_030853685.1 Actinomycetota bacterium
ACTCACCGACCGGTACGCCCGGCGCTGGATCCCCGACCGCTTCCTCCTGCGGCCGGTAGGTGTCCTCCCCGGGCCCCTGAAGCACGCCGTGGAGCGCCGCCGAGTCCCCGCTCCAGAAGTCTTCGGCTCGCGGGGCCGACACAACCGGTATCAGCTCGTCGCGCGGGCCGATCCAGTCGCCCGGAAAGTGCACGACGTTGCTGGCTACCACGCGATCGCCGTCGCGGGCGCACCCGTCGGGGTGCATGCCTGCACCGCGTTCCGTGCCCTCGCCCTCGGTTTCGCCTTCGCCTTCGATTTTCACGGGATTTGCAGACCTTCCGTTACCGGCAGGAGTGTTTCCGTCCGACCCAGGCGCTACTATAGCGAATGAATTGGTTCCAGTTTGTCTCAATTGGAGATGAGATAGTGGAGATGGATGGCAACGAAGAGTCGTACCTGACCGTCGCCGAAGTGGCGCAGAAGCTTCAGCTCAACCAGCAGACGGTCCGCAACTGGATCGACCAAGGCTCGCTGCGCGCGCTGCGGGTCGGCCGCCGCGTACGGATCAAGCGCTCGGACTTCGAGCGGCTGCTGGCTGAGGGCTACACCAACGGCGGGGGGTCAGGACGGGACGCCGGACCAAGCGCTGAGGACTTCTGGGGCGGGGAGCCCGTGGGCGTGGCCGAGCCCGACTGGTCCGCGGAAGGCGATGGGTGACGGCGATGGCTGAGAGCGCGGCGGCTGGCCACGGCGGCTGGTCCATGGCGGCGGACCGCGATGGGTGACGGCGATGGCTGACCCGCTGAGCTTCAGCGACGATCTCGATCGCCAGCGGGCGCGGGTTTTGCGGGCGGTCCGACAGGCCGGCACGGGCTGGGCGCACGCGATGCGCGCGCACAAGCTCGCGCCTCCTGACCAGGACTTTGCGCAGCGACTGCGCGCGCTCGCCGAGGCGGCCACCAGCGAGCAGGTCGCGTGGGAGCTCGCGAACGCGGCAGGTCTGCTGTGGCGCCCGGTCCCGGGAGCTGAGCGTGCCGAGCCGCCCTATGAGCTCCAGCCCGGCACCGGGCGCCGCGGTCCGGCCGAGCTGTGGACGCGTTTTGACGCCGCCGTTGCGACCCTCAACCGGGCCATCACCGGGTCCAGCGCCGCCGAGGTGTCCGATGCCTTTGGCGAGGTCGGCGACGCTGCGCGCGCGCTCGCGGGCGCCGTAGCGCGTGAGGATGAGTCCGCGGCACACGAGGGCTCTCGCTCTCACGCCCGCGGCGTGGCCTAGCCTCGGCGCACGACGTTGGTTCCTTTGTCCCACGCCTGCGGCGCGGCCTAGCCTCGGCCCTCTCTCTGTAGCCTCGGGCGCTCGTGCCGCCCGTCCCCCGAGTCTCGATCCACCTACCGGCGCCCGGGACCAAGCGGGCGATCGTGATCGGCGCGGGCTCGTTCGGGACCGCTGTCGCGGTGCTGCTGGCCCGCGGGGGGCTGCGGACGACGCTTCAGACGCGCACGCGTGAGCAGGCGCAGCGGCTGAGCGAGGAACGTGAGAATCGCACCTACCTGGAAGGCGTTGAGCTGCCGAGGGAGCTGCGCATCGAGCACGTCGACGCGGGCCTCGCGCGCGCGGACTACGTCTTCCTCGGCGTCCCGTCGGTCGAGCTTCCCGCTGTCGTCGCCGCCTTGGAGGCGGCCGGCATGCCGCCCAAGGCGGCCGTGATCTCGCTCGCGAAGGGTCTCGTCCCGCCCGATGGCAGGCCCCCGACGGCGCTCTTGCGCAGTCGCTTCGGCTCCGAGCGGGTCGGCTGCGTCGGCGGCCCCGCGCACGCGCGTGAAACTGTGAGCGAAGGCGCGGCGCTCGTCGCCGCATCGACCGAGGAGTCACTCGCGACCGCGCTTGCCGGCGTCTTCATCCGCGCGGGCGTCGTGTGCGAGGAGTCAAGTGACCCGATCGGGGTCGAGCTGGCGGGGGCGGCCAAGAACGCGGCCGCGCTGGCGTCGGGCGCGACCGAGGCGCAAGGGCTGAACGCCGCCGGAGCCGCCGCCGGGCACATCTTCGCCGAGGTGTGGCGCTGGGCCCAGGCGCAGGGCGCCAGGCCCGAATCGATGATCGGCCTCGCCGGGACCGGGGACCTCGTCGCGACCGCGCTCGCGCCGCAGA
Source organism: Actinomycetota bacterium (assembly GCA_030853685.1). Lineage (GTDB taxonomy): Bacteria > Actinomycetota > Thermoleophilia > Solirubrobacterales > Solirubrobacteraceae > Palsa-465. The sequence goes on from JALYUQ010000215.1 coordinate 2,132, forward strand.
GTCGCAGCCGGCAGGCAGGCGAGCTGCTCGCCCAGGGCGTTCCGGCGCACGAGATCCCGGCTCGCGTCGGCCAGGCGATCGAGGCGCTCGCGTCCGTGCCGCTGCTGGCAAGGGCGCTGGTGGCCGCGGGCGTGGAGGCTCCGGTCACCGCGGGGCTCGGGCGCCTGATCGCGGGTGAGCTTCCACTCGAGGAGTGGGTGGCCCTGGTGCGAGCGACGGTTCCACCGCCGGCGCGCTGGAGACCGCCGGCGGTACCGCCCGGCTACTGGGGGCGCTTGCGGGAGCGGACCCGTGTCCGGTCTGCTCGATTGCGAGCCAGAATACACCAGATGTTTACGCGCGCTGAAGCTGAGGCTGGCACCGTCGGGCGGAATTCAATCGGAAGGAAGGAGACAGGCCATGCCTCAGATCATCGTGACGGCTGACCGGCGCACTGACCGGGGAAGGGATGGGGAGGAAGCGGTGCTGCTCCGCGAGCGGGTGATCGCCGCCGACTTCGACAGCGACCACTTCGCCACCCAGCTCGTCGAGCGCCTGGGTTGGGCGGTGGGCGACGCCCAGGAGTCTGAGCAGGACGGGGCCGCGCCTGATTGACGGTCGCGGCTGGTCCTCGTGCCCGAGGGCTGACCCGGCCAGGCAAGTACGGGGCCGAGGGCTGGCGCGGCCAGGTCGGCGGGTGAGTAGCGTCATGCTCAGTTCCGCTGCAGCTCGGCGGGGAGTGCCTTCGGGCCGTCGGGATAGATCCAGGCCAGCTCCTCGGAGCTCATCTCGAGCGTGCTGGCCGGCTCGGGCGGCGCGCCGGCGACCAGCCAGAGCTGATCGTCTTCGGTGTCGTTGAAGGGCTGGCGAATCGTGCTCGGCTCGACGAGCACCGAGTCCAGTGGCGCGAGCGTCAGGAGCTCGTCGCCGACGCGGAGGCGACCGGTGCCCTCCAGCACGACGTACAGCTCGGTAGTCGATCGGTGCCGGTGACGCGTCGAGGCCTCGCCCGGCTTCAGTCGCCAGAGCCGAGCGCCAAGCGCCGTCGCCTCGAGCTGCTTGGCGAGATCGCAGTTCAGGACGCCCATCTGATTGGAGGGACGCCAGAACGCCTGGGCGCCCCGCAGTACGCGATAGCTCACCTCGTCTCCTTTAGCCGGTCGGCTCACCTCGGCTCCTTCAGCCGGCGAGCACGGTAGGCCTTGGTCCGCTCGCGGTTGCCGCAGGCCTCGGTTGCGCACCAGCGCCGGCGCCCCGGGCGAGAGGCATCTACGAACAGCAGCGCGCAGTCCTTCGCTGCGCACTCGCGGATGCGTCCGGCGAGCGGGCCGGCGAGCAGGTCGACGGCGTCGCGGGCGACGCCTGAGAAGATCGCCTCGGCCGGACGCGGGGCGGACCATGCAATCTCGTTCTCAGCCGTGAGCTGTGGGGCCGGGTCCGGACGGGCAGCCCACGCGTTGACCAGGCGCCGGTCGCCGCGTTGCTGGGCCAGTCCAGGGCGCGCCAACCTGTTGACGGCCTCGCGCAGCTCGCGCGCCGCCTGTAGCTGGGTGGCCGAGACGGGCGCCCGCGTCCTGAAGAAGCCGGTCGCGGCAATCCAACCCTCGAGGTCCTCCGGCGTGCGCAGCCGCTCGAATGAACGCCGCCAGCGCTCGCCGACCGTCGCCACGAAGTCCAGGCACAGCCGCCCGCTCTTCCAGTGGAAGGCCAGCTCCTCCTTCGAGGGGGGTAGGTCATCGAGCACTCCGGCCATACGACATGGGTATAACATATGTCGATGCTCACCGCCAACATTTCGACGGCTCCACGTAGAGAGGTCAACGGCCTCGTGTCCCGCGTGCTGCTGCAGGCCGGTGATCCCGGCGCCAGCGCACTGACGGTCACGTGGGTGCAGGTCGCCGCGGGCGCGCATCAGGCAATGCACGAGCATTCGCCCGAGCAGGTCTACGTCGTGCTCAGCGGAGGAGGCCGCATGCGGATCGGCCACGAGGAGCAGGACATCGGGCCTGGAGAGATGGCGCTCGTGCCGTCCGGCGAGAGCCATGGGATCACGAACACGGGCGAACGGCCGCTTGTGTATGTCTCGGCGGCTACCCCCGCGTTTCGCGTGACGGACCTCTACGACAGCGGTGGGTTGAAACCGTGACCGGTCGCTGCGGGGCGCCCCGAACCACTGGGAGGTCCTCCAAATCCAAACGCGGTCGTAGCTCGACAGTCGATGTCGTCACGGCCGCGAGTGTCGTGAGCGGGTCGCTATGCGCGCTCGGCGCCGACAGTCGTCTCCGATGAAGCCGCGAGTGTCGAGTTGTGGCACCGCCCAGGCCCCCGCCCGCCCCCAGCCCCCCGCCGGCCTAGCCCCACGCCCAGCCCCAGCCCGATCCAGCTCCTCAGCCTCGTTCCCCTTGCCCTCCCAGTGTCGCCTGCAACCGGGACGCACCGCTACGAGCCCTGCGCCGGCGCGATCTTCACCCCGGACAGGGCGCCGGTGGCCTGGGCGCGGATGATCGCATCGAGCTGGGCTCCAAACAGGAATGCGGTCGTGGAGATGTACAGATAGCCGATCACCACGATCACCGAGGCGAGACTTCCAAACACCGACCCGTATGACGCCAAGCCTGTCAGGTAGAAGTAGAAGCCGACCGTAACGATCACCCACCACACGATCACGATCGCCGTCCCGAGGCTGAGCCAGGGCAGCGACTGAGCGCACGAGGGCGCGACATGGACCAAGAGGCCGACCGCGAGCGAGAGAAATCCGATCGCCAGCGCCCAGCGTGCGATGAACGCGAACACATCCCAAGCCGCGCCTGGATGGTGCACGCTGAAGAACGGAGCGAGCACCAGGCACACCGTGGCGAGGATGAAGCACCCTCCCGTGGCGATCGAAAGCGCAAAGGAGATCAGGTAACGCCTGAGGAATGGTCGCTCGGAGCCCGCCCCGTAGATCCGGTCGAAGGCTCCCATCACCGCTCGCACGGCCCCCGACACCTGCCACGCGGCGAGCGCGCCGCCCAACGTCGCCCAGAACAGTTGCCTGCCGGAGAGGGCCTTGATGACGACGTTCGAGATCACGGTGAAGACGGCGGCCGAGACATGCGTTCGGAGCTCCGGAGCGACGTGGTTTACCCAGACGCCGTTCATGTGGAGGAGCCCCGCCAGCGCGAGCATGGACATGGCAAAGGGGACTATCGCCGTGATTACCTGAAACGAGATCGCGCTCGAGTACGTCAACAGATCGTGCTGCTTGAAGCCGTCGAGCACCGCCCGCCGCAGCTCGTGCACTCGCACCCAGGCCTGTAGGCCGTGCCCAAGCGAGCGGGCCGCGCCGCCCCGGGGCGGCCGCGCCGATGCGATCCTCCGCGAGCTCATGAATGGTTGAACGCGTCCATTACCCGCCGACACCGCCGACACCGAGTGTCACAAGCATCCGCGTCACCGATCCCCGCTCACCACCGCCACCGATCGTCGAGATCGGTCTGTCCGCGACTTTCATCACGTTGATCGCATTTCTCCACCGTCTCGCCGAAAGGATCTTAGTGGCTCGGGCACCCGCCGGTCCGCCGCTGCAGTCCGCCGCTCCTGGCGGGACGGACCCGTGCTTGGACGACAAAGGAATGTGTAGCCCTTGGACCGCGCGGGTAACTACCGTTCACAGGATAATCACGAGAAGCGAGGTGAGCGATGGCCGTGCTGCGTAGGAGGACGAAGGGCAAGCTGGCAGTCAAGACCGCCAAGGCGGTGGCCAAGAATCCTGAGCTGCTGCGCTATGGCGGGAAGGCGGCGGCTCCAGCGGCAAAGCTGCGCTTCACGATCGGTAAGCGGCGGACCCGCCGGCAAGGGCGCCGCTTCGGGAACACAGCGCGCGCCGTCGGGACGACGCTGGCGCTGTACGCTCCGCAGGCCGCGCAGGAGCTCGGGCTCTTCCAGCCGCCCAAGCAGTCGCGTCGAGCACCGTTCGTCGCCGCCGGCGTGGTGCTCGGAGCAACGGCCGTCTACTTCCTGGAACCCGCGCAAGGCCGTCAGCACCGTCAGCAGATCCGGCAGTTGGTCGGCTAACGTCAGTTGGGGCGGCTCTGGCAGCGGCGCGCACCCACCGTGCTGCTTGCTAGCCCCGCCTGACGCACCGGCAGTCGGCCCGCCTCAGCCTCTCTCAGCGAGCGTCGTTACCACGGCTTCGTACACTCCGGCCCCGTAGCCCTCCTCGGCTACCCGGACCCTGGGCAAACCGTGTAACTCCCGCGCGAGCGAAGGGTCTCGCTCCAGCGCGTTGGCGACCAGCCAGAAGGTTCCCACCGCCTCACGCGCGCCCATGTCCTCACGCGAGTCCCCCACCGCTATGCAGTCCTCTGGCGAGTAACCGCGCGCCTGCATGTGCCGGGCTACCGCACGCGCCTTTGACGCGACGCCCGGGATCAGGTGATAGGCCCGTACGATCGGGAGCTCGCCGCCTGCCCCGGCGATCGGCAGCCCGGCGCCTGCTCCGGCGATCGGCGACCCCGACATCTGCTCGGCGTCTGCGCGGATGACACCGTTGTCGACCAGGCGCAGCCAGTCAAGGCCGGCAGCGGCCAACGCGGCGTGGGCTTCGGCGATGTCAACCGATCCGCGCAGCAGGTGTGATACCTCCCGCCCTGCCGACCAGGGCGTGTGGTACTCGAGCATGCCCGCATAGCGCTCCAGCAGCAGCGCGGGGGCACCCGACGCCTCAATCTGATCGTAAATGGACCCGTCCGCATCCGACGGTGTCAAGCCGCCGGTCAGCCACTCGAGCTCGTCGTCGATCACCAAGCCGCACCCGAGCTCGAAGACATAGGCGCAGGACCCGAGCATCCGCGCGCTCTCGAACACGCTCGACTGCCGGCGCCCCGAGTATGGGACGACTTCGACCCCCGCGCGCCAGCAGGCCTCGAGCGCGCGCACGCCGCGCGCCGAGAATCCTCCACTCCCGTCCAGCAGCAACGACGCCCTGAA
>JALYUQ010000239.1 GCA_030853685.1 Actinomycetota bacterium
CGGCCCGAGTCCGCTCCTTGCGACGCACCGCTTTCCGGCTCTGTCATGGGGCGGCGCGCCGGGCTTGACAAGTATGTGTATTCTTTGTCCCCGTTGCACCGGGTATGAGGCTCTGCAGGACAGAGAACCGACCGGGCACAGAAACGGGAGAGAGAGGCCTAATGCTTACAAGCCGTTCGTCGCGCGGTCAGATCGATGGCGTTTGGAGTCTGAACGTCGATGATCGCTGCCCGCTTGGAGCACGTTCGTGAGCCCGCTTGCGCGTCGCCGCGGAGCGGCCGCGCCGCTGCCCCAAAACCTTCCCCAGCGGGGCGTCGAGCGCGGCCGCGGCGTGAACATCGTGAGCCTCTTGGTAGTGGCGGTCCTCGCGGTCGTGGCCATCATCCTGCTGATCATGACCTTGGCAGCGGCGTATCACATCGAGCACAAGGCGCAGAACATCGCCAAAACGGGCAAGGGCATCAACGAGGGCACCGCCTCGATCGTGCAGCTCGGCAGGACCAACCAGCTCGCACAGTCGATCGACAACTCCGCGGCCCCCTTGCAGGGCATCCTCTCCGGCGTGCTCGGCCAGGCCCGCTCGATCAACGGCAGCGCCGGCTCGATCGAGAAGGATGCTACCTCGATCAACGGCAGCGCCGGCTCGATCAACTCCAGCGCCCTTTCGATCAACTCCAGCGCCGGCGCGATCAACAACAACGCCGGCGCGATCAACAACGAAGCCGGCTCGATCAACGGCAACGCGGGCGCGATCAACGGCAACGCCGGCTCGATCGACAACCTGGCCCGCGCGATCAACGGCAACGCCGGCTCGATCAACGGTGCCGCGGACTCGATCAACGGCCACGCGCACGCCATCAACGGCAGCGCCGGCTCGATCAACAACGAGGCACACTCGATCAACGGCAGCGCCGGCTCGATCACCGGCAGCGCGCGCTCGATCAACGGCAGCGCGAAGAACATCAACGGTGACGCCTCCAACATCTTGAGCGTGGCGGTCCTGATCCGCCGCGACGCCGCCAACATCAACGTCTCGCTCGCCAACTTCGGCGGTCCCGGCACAGCGGGCTTCGCCGACCAAACTGGTGGCGGTGCCTTCGGCGGCGGCACGCAAGCCCTCGCCAAGCTGGTCCTGAGCGACACCGGGAACATCCTCGGCCAAGCCGCCAAGGCCAAGCGCGAGTCGCAGTGCATCGCCCAGAAGCTCGTCCAGCCGCCCAACGGTGACTGCCCATGATGAGCTTCAGCGCCAACCACGCACGAGGTCGCCAGCCGCGCGACCCAGCCATTGACCACGCCGAACGGAGGAACACGCCATGCGCCCGCTGACCACAGATACCCGATGGCTGCGCGTGTTCGTCGCGGTGGGGATCGTGGTCGTCCTAGTCGTCGCCGGGTTCCTGATCGCGATCGTGAACTCGCTGCGGGGAATCGACGGCGGTCTTGCCTCGGCCAACAGCGCCGTCACCAGCGTCGGGGGCAACGTCAAGCCGCTTTCGGGACTGATCAGCCAGATCAACGGCAACCTCGTCCCGATCGACAACGCCCTGAAGCCGATCCCCGGGCAGGCCACGGCGATCAACGGCACGCTCAAGACGATCGACGGCGCGCTGGGAGCGATCAACGGCTCGTTGACCAACACGGCCGGATCGGTCTCGAGCACCTCGGGCTCGCTCTCGAGTACCTCGAGCACCCTGGGCGGCATCAACAGCACGCTCGGCAACGTCTCGGGCACGCTGGGCACCGTCAACAACACGCTGGGCACCGTCAACAACACGCTCGGCAGCGTCTCGGGCACGCTTGGCACCGTCAACAGCACGCTCGGCAACGTCTCGGGCACGCTTGGCACCGTCAACAGCACGCTCGGTGGCATCTCGGGCTCGCTCAACGACACCTCGGGAACGCTCGGCTCCACGGAGGGCAGGCTGCGGAGTATCTCCGGCTCGCTCTCGAGTACCTCGGGGCTGCTCACCGACACCTCCGCCTCGCTGAGGAACACATCTGGCGTCGTGGTCACGATCAACGGCCAACTGAAGTCGATCAACACCACGTTGAACCAGGCGGAGAACTCGAACCTCGGGAATCCGAACAGCGAGGGGACCAAGGACATTCCGATCAACGTGAACCTGGCCAACAAGGTCCTGGCCCCGGTGCGAGCAAACACCATGAACATCAACACCGGACTGATCAGCGTCAACAACCACCTGACGAGCATCTGCAACGCCAAGGTGCTCGCGAACCCGTTGGTGGCTGGGCTGGGCTTGGTCAACCCCGCCAGCCCCTGCTGAGATGCGTGAGCTGACCACCATTCCGCACGGGCACGCGCACGTGACTGTGTCCGTCGCCGGGCCGCAAATGCTTGCCGCGGCCGGGTCGCAGGAGTAGGCGCGCGCGATGGGCAAGATGCTGTCGGGAAATAGAGGTCTGGCCGGCATCGGGCTGGTGTTCGTCATCGCCTGGGCGCTGTTGGCGGTGCTGCTGCTGAGCGGGACGCTGGTGGCAGCCCACAACATCAGGAACGACGTGGGGGTCATCAACCCCAGGCTCACGAGCATCCACGGCAACACCGAGAACATCGCGCTCGCAAACACCACCGCGCGGATCACCGGGCGTATCAGGGCCGCGGCCGTACCCCTGTCAGGTGAGCTCGCCGGCACGCTCACGGCTGCCGGGCAGATCAACCAGAGCGCGAAGAAGATCCTTGCCACGGCTGAGAGCATCAACGGCCGCGTGAGCACGATTCACAGCACCGTGTTCGCGATCGGCTCGACCGTGGACGCGATCAACGGCAACGTGCAGGCAATCAGCGCGAGCGTGAGCTCGATCGGCTCTCGCGTGCAGTCGATTGGCGGCCACGTGCAGTCGATCGGTTCGAGCGTAGGCTCGATCAACGCCCACGTGCAGTCGATCAACGCCAGCGTGCAGTCCGTCAACGCCCACGTGCAGAGGGTCAGTGCCGACGTAAAGGACATTCACGGGACGGTGCAATCGATTTTCGGCCGCGTGGGCTCGATCGGCGCGATCGTCGGGCCGATCCACGGTAAGGTTGTCTCGATCCTGGGCCTCGTGCACTCGATCAACCCGAAGGTCCGCAGCATCAGCGGCAACGCCGGACAAATTTTGACAACGGCCATGACAGCTCGCGACGAGGTCAACGGCATCAATACCAACACGATCACCGTGCAAGGCGTCGCCAAGAGCATCCAGGCCGGCCTCACCTCGGTTCTCAACGCCGTGGGCACGGATGACATGCTCGCAACGATCGATGGCAACGCCAACTCGATCGATTGCAGCAATCTGCTCAACGCCACCACTGCGGTCAACCCCAAGGCTGGGGTTCTCGGCATTGTCGGCGCCTTGATCGTCCTCGGTGGGCCGACCACGGGTTGCGACCGGGGCTCCCCCTCCGCGGTGACGCCGAGGGTGAAGGTTCGCAAGCTCGCCGCAAACGCTAAGATCAAGCGCAGCCATGCGAGAGCCACCAAGCGCAGCCAGACCAACCCGTTCACGGGTAAGCCGATGAGCACTCCGGGCACTACCACCAACCCGGGCACCACCACCAGCCCGGGCACCACCACCAGCCCGGGCACCACGACCAACCCGGGCACCACGCCCAACCCGAGCACCACGACCAACCCGAGCACGACCAGCCCGAGCACGACCAGCCCGAGCACCACCAACCCGTTTACGGGCCAGCCCATGAGCAAGCCGGGAACGACCACCGTGACCACACCGGGCACGACCACCGCGACCACGCCAGGAACGACCAAGTAATTCGATGCTGACACTCGCCGCCCAGAACAGCTCCAACACCGGCTACTTCATCGGCCTGCTGCTCGGCTTCGTCGCCGTCGTGGCGGTCGTGGTGCTGGTGGCTGTGATCCTCACCTTCGCCTCGCGGATCGCCGACCAGGCGCAGCTAGCCGCCGAGACGCTCGAGGGCATCCGCGACAGCACCGACGCCCTGCCCGAGGTCAACACCTTGAACGACCACGCAATCGCGATTCTAGAGGGCGCCAAGACAGCCCGGGGAGCTCTGACCGGATGATAGCGCTGCCTATTGCATCCATCGATACGCACACCTTGTGGGAGATAACGCTGGCGATTGGGGTGGTCGTGCTCGTGGTGGTAGTCGTGCTGATGCTGCTGCTCCTGAGCTTCGTCAAGGACATCGAAGCGGGCTCGGGGATTCTCGTCTCCACTGCGGGCGAGCTCGCCTCCAACACGGGCGAGATTCCCCAGTTCGCCGCTACCGCGGCCGTACTGGAGGAGATCAAGGCCGAGGCGCTCGTCCAGTATGGCTACCTGGAAAGCGTGGTGGGAGGATGAGCAATGCCCTGCTCACGCTGTTCAGCATCCTGGAGGCTGTCGCGCTGATCGTCGTCCTCGCGATCGCGCTGATCAATGTCCGCATTCGCCTGCGTAAGATCGCCGCGCTGCTCGCGACGCTCGCCCAGGGCGTGGGCAATGTGCAGGGGCACCTGCGGCTGGTGACGCCGACGGTGCCGCAGATCAACGCGCCACTCAGGGACATCGTCGGGGCGCTCCCGGCGATGTGCGAGATGGCGGAAACCATCGCTGATAAGGCTGGCAAATGAATAGCACGGCTCTTTGGACTATCTTGAATATTGTGCTGCTCGTCGTGGTCGTGCCCGTGGTCGTGCTTCTTCTGCGCGACGTGGTGCGTCCCGCGACCGAGATCAAGCAGACGGCTGTCGCGCTCGCAGAGGCGGGCCCCGTCCTCTCGCGTCACCTCGATCACGTGATCGACTTCGCCCAGACCCAGCAGCTTGTCCACCAGACCGTCGGCGGATTGGCGCGCTACGGCGCGGTCCTCGACCGGCTCCTCTGAGTTCTGAGCAATGCCCGTCGACGGAATCATCACCATCGTCCTCGTCGTGGTCGCGATTATCGTGATCGCGATCTTCCTGATCCGCATCGGCACGGTGCTGCGCGCGGTCAGCCAGAGCCTTGGGGCGGTGATCGGCTCGGTGGGCGAGATTCCCGCCAAGACGGCCCCGATCGAGCCGGTTCTCACGGCGATCAACAAGGATCTCGCGATTGGTCGCGGCGTGCTGGAGGGGCTGCTGGCCAAGAAGCTCGGCCCGCCGCCGCCCGGCTCTGGCCCAGCGGCCGCGCGCTACGACCTCGGGGCGGCGGCTGCGCCCGAGCCGGCGGCTGCCGAGCCCGATACGATCCAGTAC
>JALYUQ010000295.1 GCA_030853685.1 Actinomycetota bacterium
AGGTCCCCGAGCGCCGCAAGGCGGGCGAGCCCCAGCGCATAGAGCTGATCCCCGAGCAGCAGCGCGAGGTCCGGGTCCGCGCGTCTGAGGACCCGTGGGCACCCGTAGTGAAGGCGGGAACCCTCGAGGATCATCTCCAGCAGCAGCTCGTACTCGCCTTCGCTCCCCGCTGCGCGCGGACCACTGGCGGCAATCTGCGCGATACCGGGCGCGTCGAGGCCCGCACCCTCGAGCAGCGCTGGCTCGGAGAGCTCTCCCAACATGCCCCCCTCGCTCAGCAGCGCGGACAGCAGCGCGCCGGCACCGTCCCGGGCCGTTCTCATGACGCCAGCTCGCCGAATGCAGCCGCGGCGGCTTGCACCGTGCGGGACACCTGCTCGTCGGTATGCGCGAGCGAGGGAAACCAGGCTTCGAACTGCGACGGCGGCGTGTAGATGCCGCGTGCGAGCAGTGCCCGGCACCACGCGCCGTATGCCTGCAGGTCGCAACGCATAGCGCCCGCGTAGTCGCCTACCGGCTCCGCTGAGAAGAACACGGTCAGCAGGCCCGGCATCGCCTGCACCTGGACGCTGACGCCCGCGAGGAGCGCCGCGTCGCGCAAGCCGTCCGCCAGCACATCGGTGAGGACCTGAAGGCGCCCGTAGGCGGGTGTGTCGAGGAGCTCGAACGTCGCCAGCGCCGCCGCTACCGCGAGCGGGTTGCCCGACAGCGTCCCCGCCTGGTAGACGTCGCCGGCGGGCGCGATCCGCTCCATCAGCGAGCGCGCGCCGCCGTAGGTGGCCGCGGGCAAGCCGCCGCCGGCGATCTTTCCGAGGATCGTCAGGTCAGGCATGACCCCGTATCGCTCCTGAGCGCCGCCGCGAGCAACGCGGAAGCCGGTGATCACCTCGTCGAAGACAAGCAGCGCTCCCGTCCGGTCAGCGCGCTCGCGCAGAAGCTCTAGAAAATCGTCGCGCGGTGGCACGAGACCCATGTTCGCGGGCACCGGCTCGGCGATGATCGCCGCCAACTGGTGGCGCTCGGTCGCCTGCACCACGGCCTCCGGATCGTTCCACGGGACGATCACGGTCGCACCGGCCGCAGCTTGCAGGACGCCCGGGCAGGCGGGGATCGCGTGGGTGGCCAGCCCCGAGCCCGCCTGCGCGAGCAAGCCGTCGACGTGTCCGTGATAGGCACCCGCGAACTTCAGCACCTCCTCGCGTCCGGTGACCGCGCGCGCGAGCCTGATCGCACTCATCACCGCCTCGGTCCCTGAAGACGTCATGCGGAGCATCTGCACCGATGGGATTCGCTGCGCGATCTCAGCAGCGAGCACGACCTCCGCTTCGGTCGGCGCGCCGAACGTCGTCCCTTTCCCGGCGGCGGTAGCGATCGCGCCCAGCACGGAGGGGTGGGCATGCCCGTGGATCAGTGACCCCCACGACTGCACCCAGTCGATGTACTCGTTGCCGTCCGCGTCCCAGATCGTGGCGCCCGCACCGCCGGCGATGAAGATCGGGTCTCGAGAAATCGATCGCATCGCCCGCACCGGCGAATTGACGCCCCCCGGGAGCAGCCGGAGAGCGCGGTGGTAGAGCTCGCTGGAGCGCGTCGTTGTGAACGGCTCGCCGGGGCTCGCCGATGTGAGCGCTGAGGAGGTCCCCCACCTATTTTGATCTTCGCTCACACGCCAGCGTGCTCGCGTTCCCAGTCGCGGTAGTCCGGGGTGAAGTATTGCAGGCGAACCTTCTTGAACTCGGTCGAGGAGTATAGCGTGGTGCGCTCCTCGATCCCGGTCGACCGCGCGATCGAGTCGAGGATCGCGTCGCACTCCTCCTTGGAGCGCCCGTGGGCCATCGTGAACAGGGAATATGGCCAGTCCGCGTAGGTTGGTCGCTCGTAGCAGTGCGAGATTCCGCGGAACGCCGCCATCTGCGGGCCGAGCTCCATGATCCGCTCGTGGGGGACCTTCCAGACACCCATCCCGTTTGCGCTGAAGCCGGCGCGGCGGTGAAAGAGGATCGCTGCCACGCGACGCAACAGCCTCCGCTCCTGCATCTGCCCCAGGTGCGCCAGCAGGCGCTCCTGGGGCATCCCGAGCGCCTGCGCCGCGGGAGCGTATGGCTCGGACACGACTGGCATATCACCCTGAAGCGCTCTGATCACCGCGATATCGAGCTCGTCATAGGGCTGGCGCTCGGTCTCGGCCGGCTCGGCAGCCTGTCCGGCGTCTGGCGCCTTGGCCAGCGCCTCGGTGCCGGCCTCCATCTCCAGGTCCATCCTGATCTTGAACAGCTTCAACGTCGGGAGCTGACGAATCGACTCGGCGCCCGCTAGCCGGGCCAAGCATTCGAGCGTCCCCTCGAGCCCGAGGGGCGAGTCGGGCTCGGTGGCGATCGTGAACCAGATGTTGAACTCGTGGTTTCGCAGGTAGTTGTGCGAAACGCCGGGATGGCCGTTGATGACCGTGGCCGCGCGCCAGGGGTTCTCGGGATCGACCTTGGCGGCGACCAGCATCGAGGAGTAGCCCAGCGCGCGCGTGTCGAAGATCGGCGTGACCTGGCGGATGATGCGCCCGTCGAGCAGCCGCTGCACGCGAGCGAGCAGCTCCTGCTCGGGGATCCCGGCCTTGCTCGCCACGTGGGCATAGGGCTCACGCGCGATCGGGAAGGAGCCCTGCATCAAGTTGAGCAGGCGCTTGTCCACGTCGTCGAGCGGGATCGCGGCGCCGTGCTTGCGGCTGCGCAGCTTGGGGACCGCCGACGGCTCGGCGGTGGCCGCGCTCGGCTCGTCGAGCGCTGTGGCCGGCTCCGTGGAGGATTTTATTGCAGCCATTGGGCGGCCTCTTTCGCGTGGTAGGTGATGACGATGTCGGCTCCGGCGCGGCGGATCGAGGTCAGGGCCTCGAGCACAGCGGCGCGCTCGTCGAGCGCTCCCGCGGCGGCTGCGGCCTTGATCATTGCGTACTCGCCGCTGACGTTGTAGGCCGCCAGCGGCATGCCGGTCTCCCGCCTGACGGCGCTGATCACGTCGAGGTAGGGGAGCGCCGGCTTGACCATCAGGATATCGGCGCCTTCCTCGCGGTCGAGCTGCGCCTCGCGCACCGCCTCGTTGGCGTTGCCGGGATCCATCTGGTAGGCGCGGCGGTCGCCAAACGCCGGCGCCGAGCCGGCGGCGTCGCGGAACGGGCCATAGAACGCCGAGGCGAACTTGGCGGAGTAGGCGAGGATCGGCTTGTCGTGATGACCGTCTTCGTCCAGCGCCGCGCGGATCGCCCCGACGCGACCGTCCATCATGTCGCTGGGAGCGATGATGTCCGCGCCGGCGCGAGCCTGCGAAGTGGCGGCACGGGCGAGCAGCTCAAGCGTCGCATCGTTATCCACGGACCCTTCAGGCGTCACCACGCCGCAGTGCCCGTGGCTCGTGTACTCGCACAGGCAGAGGTCGGCGATCACCAGCAACTCCGGGTGCGCCTCCTTGATCGCGCGCGTAGCGAGCTGTACCACGCCCTCGTCGTCCCACGCGCCAGAGCCCTCTTGGTCCTTGGCCGCGGGGATCCCGAACAAGAGCACAGCGGGAATCCCGAGCTCCGCAAGCGTTCCGGCCTCAGTGACGGCGTGGGCGATCGACAGGCGCTCGATCCCCGGCATCGACGCGATCGGCTCGCGGCGGTCGGCGCTGGAGGCGACGAACATCGGATAGACGAAGTCGGCGGCAGAGAGGCGCGTCTCGCGCACGAGCCCGCGCAACGCCCGGCTTGCGCGCATGCGGCGCATGCGAATCTGGGGAAATTGACCGAATGACATCGCGCCGCCTGAGGATACTGCCGGGACGCGCTGGTCAGAGCGGGAAGGGCCGCCCCGCTCCGCTAAGCTTTCAGCCATGGCAGGCATCGAGAAGCGCCGGGACTACACGCCGAGGAAGGTCCGCGAGCAGCGCGCATACCGGCTGGTGGCGGTCGGCGGAACGGCTGGCACCATCGGCGTAATCGGGGTGGTGCTCGCCGTGGTCGGCGTGATCGGAGCGACGCTTCCGGTGATCGCGCTGATCGTTGCCGCCATCTGCGTGGTGCTGTTCAAGCAGATGACCTCGGGCTAGGCCAGCCCCCCAAACGCATAGTCAGGATCGTTCTCCCGCTGAGAATGATCCTGTAGATGCGTGAGTCCTCCGGCGCGGGGCTATGTTGGTCCGCGTGTCGTCCCAGGGCAAGAGCTGGAGCGGGGCTCCGAGAGCCGAGCATCGACAGCCTCGGCGAATACGAGGGAACTTGCTCGCTGGGGCGAGGCACCTGCAATGCCGCGACCGCGGTACTCAGCGATGACGCGGCGGCCACGCCTGAGTTCGTTCCAACGCAGCACACCGGTGGACGGCGGCGAGCACTCCTGCTTTCGCCGTCTCATGCGAGCCTGTCGCCACCTGTAAGCAGCGGCCCGCTTGCAGCGGCGTGAGCATGTTTCAAATCGCGCGCCCCCGCGCGGCTTCTGAGAAGACCGCGAAGGAAGTGAGCTCCGCGTGCCAGGTGCATTGGCCGTTGGTGAAGGTGGCGTCGGGCGAGCTCATCCGCGCTTTTCGGTGCTCAATCTCAAGGGTCTGAGGAGCGCCGTTCTCGGGAATCTGTGGCTATCGGATGGCGCGTGGGCAGTCGCGCCCCCGCTTGAGCAGGTCGCGACTGGGTCG
>JALYUQ010000290.1 GCA_030853685.1 Actinomycetota bacterium
GATCCTGATTCCGTCGAAACGGGCGCGCACTCGCGGAGCTGTCGAGCGCCTGGTGGATGCAATCGACCGCATCCTCGCGGAGCATCCCGACGGCCTTCGTGCCACCGAACGGTGGATCCCGCCGTCAGACTGACGCCGCGGCCCGATGGCAACGGAAGCTTTGCTTCCCGTGCCTGTAAGCAAGGAAGAGCCCTCATCCTTTGCTTACAGGGCCTGCTTGGGTCAGGCCGCGTGGTCCTGGCCGGCGAGCGCGACTCGGAGGGCGCCGCCGAGCTCCGCCGTCATCCGCGACCGGCGCATGATCTGCGGCGCACGTCTGCGATCTCCCGGACGTACACCTCCGCGTGACAGTCCCGTCTCCGTGACCGAGCAGGAAGGCGACTTCGTCGACGCTCTCGCCGGCAAGCAGCGCGCGAGGCGACCGTGTGCCGGAACGAGTGCATCGACGGGAGCATTCCGCGCGGGACCGAGACAGGTTCCCCTTCGCCGTCGACTTCGTGGAGGATCGGGAACGTCGGGCCTCCATCTGGGTCGAGGGCACGTCGCTGCGCCGCCCAGAGCCCGCGCGACGTTGCGCTGCTGCAGCGGCCGGCCGGTGCCGGCCGAGAACACGAAGCTTCAGCCGCGGTGTACCTTGCGCCGCGCCTGTGACCGGCGAGCACGAGCGCCAGTTCTCGCGGGATCGGCACCGTCCGTGCTGACCCGTCGGTCTCCATGGGGCGGCGGCTGCCGTGGCGGTCGACCTGCCAGCCGAACTCGATCTCGGCGTCGCCGAGGTTGTCGACGCGCACGTCGGCCCAGGTCAGCCCGCACAACTCGGAGATCCGGGCGCCCGTCAACGCGGCCACGGTGAACAGGGTCCCGAAGGGCTCATGAGCGGCGGCGATCGTCTGCTCGAGCTGCTCGCCGTTGACGATGCAGCGGTACTTGGCCTGTGTGGTCTCCCGCAGGTCGAGCACCGCAACACGTTCCGCCAGTACCAGACGCGCATCCCGATATGCCCCGTCCCGTAAACCTCGGTCCGGGCCGCCCGATGCTCTGGCTCCGTCCGGAGATCGAGCGCTGGCACGCTAAGACGGCGGCTCAAGGTCGGACCCGGCTCGGTCGCCGCGCGTCCCGTCCGCGCCCTACTAGCGGCCCTTCGGCGAGAAGAAGTTCGAAAGATTGAGTCAGTGGATGCTCAAGAACCGGGCCAGCACACACACATCCGATTTTGCGACGGGCTCGGATGCCCGTCGTGATCGGACGTACCGCGATCGCTGGATCGGCCGCTGAGCGATCTCGATGTTCCTGATCGGGAACGCCGCGGCGTGGGCTGGCATGTTCTGCATGGATGTTCCTGATCGGGAACATCCATCGCGAGGTCTTCCGGTCGGGCGTGTAATGTTCCCGACCGGGAACATGTCCTCACCGTTGTCAGTCTCCACGCCCGAGGAGCTCGGGGCAGCGCTCAAGGCGGCGAGGCTCGCTCGCGGCCTGCGACTCGAGGATCTCGCCCTCGCGGCCGGAGTTGGTCGCCGCTTCGTCGGGGAGCTGGAGCGAGGCAAGCCGAGTGTGCGCCTCGCCGAGACGCTCCGCGTTGCCGACGCGCTCGGCGTCTCGATCACGGTCGGCGATCCGAGTGCCTGAGGAGCGCCCACCGCTGACAGTGTGGTGTTTCGATCGGCGGGCGGGTCGGCTGAGGCAAACGGACGGCGGGATGGAGTTCGCCTACGCGCCGGACTGGGTGATCGACGGGATGCCGCCGCTGTCGCAGTCGTTGCCGCTTGATGGCGGCTTTGACGGAGCGGCGGCAGCAGCGTTCTTCGGAGGACTGCTCCCGGAGGGCGGGCCGCGGCGCCAGCTGGCTCGTCTGATCGGGATCAGCGAGTCCAACGACTACAGCATGCTCGCCATGATCGCGGGCGACACCGCCGGGGCGATCACCTTGCTGCCGGAGGGTGAGCCGCCGGGTCCGGTCGGCAGCAACGCCGAGTGGCTCGATGACCGTGGCCTCGCAGAGCTCCTCGACGAGCTGCCATCCCGTCCGATGCACGTCGACGAGGACGACGAGTACCGGCTGTCGCTCGCCGGCGCTCAGGACAAGCTGCCCGTCGTCGTCGACGAAGACGAGCGGATCGGTCTCACCCGGGGTCAGACGCCATCCACGCACATCATCAAGACGCCGATAGAGCGGCTCGCGCACACCGTCGTCAACGAGGCCTTCTGCCCGATGATCGGCCGGGCGCTGGGCGTTGAAGTCGTCGACGCGTCGGCACAGCGAGTCGCCGGGCGAGACTTCCTGCTGGTCAGGCGCTACCGACGCCGGTCAGACGACGCGATTGTGCGTCTGCACCAGGAGGACTTCTGCCAGGCGCTCGGCGCTCCCAGCGCGCGGAAGTACGAGGCCGAGGGCGGCCCCTCGCTCGCGGACTGCTTCGCGCTGATCCGGCGCGCGACCGCCGTTCCCGCACGGGAGGTGATCAAGCTCCTGGACTACGTCGCCTTGAACTTCCTGGTCGGCAATCACGACGCGCACGGCAAGAACTACTCGCTGCTCTACCTCCCGGAATCCGGGCGACCGATACTCGCGCCCGCCCATGACGTGCTGAGCACGTTCGCGTATCGCAAGACCCACAACCTGACGCGGAAGATGGCGATGAGCATCGGGGGTGAGTACCGCCCCGAGTACGTGCGGGCGCGGCATCTCGACCGCCTGTTCGACGAGGCCGGGCTCGGCGGCGCCGCGGCCCGGCGACATCTCCGGGAAATGGCGCGAGACGCGGCCGGGGCGGCCCGGGAGGCGCGCGAGCGGCTCATCGCGGCGGACTGGGACGCGCCCATTCTCGAGCGGGTCGTCGACTTGATCGACCAACGGGCGCAGTGGATGCTCCAAATCGCTGCGCCGGCCGCGGCCGCCCCGAGACCCAGCAGTCGTTAGCCGTCCGCCCTCGCGGGCGCAGTCGAAACCCCGAGTCCCGTGCGACGTCGGCATGGCCGGGACGCTCGTACGTCGCCATCTGATTGCTCGCCCGCCCCGGCGCTGGCGACGGAAGCGATCGCCCGTATGTCGCCGAACTGCCCCTCGCCGAGGACCCGCTCCGTGGCCGATGCGATCGTGGGGTGCCGCGAGGAGCCCACGATCGCCTTCGTGTGGCAAGGCGCAAGCCGGACGCGCTCGCCTGGAATCTTGGTCGAATGCTTGCTGGCGGTGCTGGCTGAGCTAACTCCGGT
>JALYUQ010000129.1 GCA_030853685.1 Actinomycetota bacterium
GTCCTGGATCCCGAAGACGCGCGACGCCTGGACGAGGACCTCGCACGACAGGCGTGACCGCAAAGCTACATCGATTCCGGGGCCCGGACTCCGAGCAGGTCCAGGGCCAGGGCAATGGTCTGGCGAGCGCTTTCTGAGAGGGCGATGCGAAACGACTCGAGCGCCGATGGACTGGCCCCTATCACCTTGCAGTCGCGGTAGAAGGCGGTGAACTCCTGGGCGAGCTCCAGCGCGTAGACGGTGATCCTGTGCGGCGCACGTCGGGCCGCCGCCTCGGCCACCTCGTCGGGAAAGGCGGCCAGCGCCTCGATCAGCGCCCGCTCGGCGGGCTCGAGTGGCTCACTTCCCCAGTCGCCGTCAGCGGCCAGCGCGGCCTTGAGGCGGCCGGCCGGAAGCTTGCCCAGCATGGTGACGATCCGGGCGTGGGCGTACTGCACGTAGTAGACGGGGTTCTCCGCTGACTGCCTCCGGGCTAGCTCGACGTCCAGGTCGAGCGTCCGGTCGTGGGAGCGCTGGAGCATGAAGAAGCGAGTCGCGTCGACGCCGATCTCGTCCAGCAGCTCGTCGAGCTTTACGAACTCCCCGCGACGCTTGGACATCGCGGCTCGCTCGCTGCCCTCCACCAGGTGGACGAACTGCAGGATCGGGACCTCGATCGAGTTCGGGTCGCCGCCGAGCGCCGCCATTGCCGCCTTCAGCTCGCGGGCATACGCGTGGTGGTCGGCGCCCATCGGGTTGAGCTGGCGCTGAAAGCCGCGGTCGCGCTTGTCGAGCATGTACGCGAGATCGGCCGCGAAGTAGGTCGGCTCGCCGCTGCTGCGCACGACCACCCTGTCCTTGTCGTCCCCGAAGCCGGTCGTCCGCAGCCAGAGCGCTCCTTCGGACTTGTATAGCTGCCCCGCGCGCTCCAGCGTGGCAAACGCCCTGTCCAGGGCGCTCGGTGAGCCGTCGTGGAGCGTTTGCTCGCTGAAGTACCTGTCGAACCGCACACCGTAGCGTGCGAGCGTCGCCTTGATTGCAGCCAGCAGCGACTCCACCGCTCGATGCGCAAGCTGATCCACGCCGGAATCGGAACTGGCCGCGCCGGGAAGATCGGCCGCGAGCTCGAGCACGTAGTCGCCCTGATAGCCACCTTCCGGGACCGTTTCCCCGCACGCTCGCGCGCGCACCGATTCGCCCAGCAGCCGGATCTGACTGCCGGCATCGTTGAAGTAGTACTCGCGCGCCACCGAGTGTCCGTGGTGCTCGAGTATTCGCGCCAGCGCGTCACCGTACGCGGCGTGGCGACCGCTGGCCGCGACCAGCGGACCGGTGGGGTTGGCCGAGACGAACTCGATCAAGATCCGCTCGGGGGGACTCGCACCGGCGCCGCCAAAGCGCTCGCCGGCCCGCAGCACAGCGCCAAGCGCGTCGCGGTGCCACGCGGCTGACATGATCAAGTTCAGGAACCCCGGACCCGCGACCTCGCTGCGCTCGAGGCCCGCTCCGAGCATCCCGGTCAGCTCGGCTGCGATGCGCTGCGCGATCTCTCGCGGCGGCGATCCCAGCACAGGTGCCAGCAGCATCGCCGCGTTGGTCGAGTAGTCGCCTTGACCCTCGCGCTTGATGCGCTCGAGCTTTGGCGCCACCGCGAGCTCCGCGGCTGTACCCCGCACGGCCGCCGCGGCGACGCGCACGCTGTCGAAGAGCTCCTGCACGGGAGCCCGCATGCGGGAGTGGGAAGGGGAATGGGAATGGGCGTCGGGCAAAGTTGCTCACAGGCTCGCAGACTCCAGGGACTCAGAGCGCTCACAAGCCCACACCCTCCACAGGCCCAAGCGCTCACACGCCCCATACATGCAACCTCAATAGTGATACGGCTCACCCGCGAGGATCTTGTGAGCGCGGTAGAGCTGCTCCAGCAAGACCACGCGGGCGAGCTGATGTGGGAGCGTGATCGCGCCCAGCGAGAAGCGGTGATCGACGCCGTCCAGGTCCAGCCCGAAGGGGCCCCCGACCACGAAGCAGAGGTCGCGGGCGCTCCCGCGACGGGCCTCGAGGAAGCGGCTGAAGGCGACCGAGTCCAGCGTCTCGCCCTCGCGATCGAGCAGTGACAGGAACGCGCCCTGGGGGATCCGCCGCCCGACCCGCTCGTTCTCGTGGACCTCGACCAACTCGAGCCGTCCATGGCGCGCGAGCAGCTTCTGGTAGTGCTGGACATCGTCCGCGAACGGCGGGCGCAGCCGGCCCACCGCGACGACGACGATCCGCACGGTGCGATACTACGTCCAGATGGAAGACTCGAGCCCGCCCGAGCGCCACATCAACATCCATTTCTCGCCGGACTTCATGGCGGGCTCCTACGCGAACTTCGCCAACGTGAGTCACTCCGACTACGAGTTCACGATCACGTTCGCGCGCGTGGACCACGAGGTCGAGGACGAGGAGATCCCCGGCGTCGTCGTCTCGCGCATCAACTTGAGTGCCAAGTTCATGCGCGAGCTGATCGACGCGATGCAGGACAACTACTCCAAGTGGCAGACGCGGGAGGGAATCAAGAACCTGCCCGAGTATCCCGGGTCCCAGGAGCCCCAGTCCGGCGAAGACGATCAGGATTAGGAGCGAGCTGCGCTCGCCTTTTTTGGCGTAGGCGGGGGCCGCGCCGATGCGCTGTCCGGTTGAGGTAGCCGCCACCGGCCACCGGCCACCCGCCAGACTGTAGGGATGCAGATAGCGATCGTCTCGGATGTCCACGGCAACCGGCACGCCTTCGAGGCGGTGCTCGACGAGATTGAGGCTTCTGAGTGCGAGGAGATGTGGTGCCTCGGAGACCTCGTCGGGTATGGCGCCGAGCCCGATGCGTGCGTGGAGCTCGCACGCCGGCACGCCGCAATCTGCCTCGCCGGCAATCACGACCTCGGCGTTCGCGGAGCACTGCCGCTGGAGGAGTTCTCCCGCGGCGCTGCGCTGGCGGCGAAGTGGACCCAGCAGACCATCACATCCCAGACCCGCGCCTATCTCGACGAACTCCGGCCGGCGAGCCTCCAGGAGCAGGTCGGCCTTTACCACGCCAGCCCGCGAGACCCGGTCTGGGAGTACGTCCTCTCGCCCCTGCAAGCCGAGCTGTGCCTGGATGCTCAGCGTCACAGAGTGTGCCTTATCGGACACTCCCACGTCGCCCTGGCGTTCTGGCGAGCCACGGGCACCGCAGCCACCGGCGGGACCCAGGGGGAGGACGAGGAGCTCAACCTACTCGACGGGGAGTGGCTGATAAACCCCGGGAGCGTCGGCCAGCCACGGGACGGAGACCCGCGCGCGGCGTGGCTGGAGCTCGACACGGAAAGGTGGACGGCGGTCTACCGCCGCGTCGAGTACGACATCGCAGGGGCGGGGGCGGCGATCCGTGGCGCGCGGCTGCCGGACTCTCTCGCCGAGCGCTTGAACTATGGTCAGTAAAGTGAGGTCGCGGATGCGCCATGCGCCCCGCGCACTCCTTGCCGGCGGGCTCGGCTTCGCCGTTTCTCTGCTCGTCGCCTGCGGCGCCAGCGGTGGCGGTGGCCTGCTCTCGAGCGACCAGGCGAGCAACCTCAACAGCAGCCTTGCCCAAGTCTCGGCATCGCTGGCGGCGAAAGACTGCGGCGCCGCTTCTAGCGAGCTGCGGTCCCTTTCGAACGCCGTCGCGAACCTGCCCGCCTCAGTCAGCACCACCCTGCAACAGAACCTGAACCAGGGGGCGATCACCGTCGCGCAGCTCGCCAGGGGCTGTCACAGTGCGAGCACCGCCACCACCACCACGCCAAAGACGACCTCCACGGCTAGCACCCCCAGCACGCAGAGCACGACGACCACGACGAGCGCTCCGGCCCCGACGACTACCACCGCCCCTGCCCCCCCCACGACGAGCACCGGTACCACTGTGCCGAGCGGCACGGGCCAGGGCACTACGCCCACGGGGCCACCGAGCGGGGGCGGCGGCCTGCCCGGTGGCGGACCCGGCAACGGCCCGGGCAACGGCAGTGGGCCTGGCAACGGGAACGGGAACGGGAACGGGAACGGCAACGGGCACTGAGATGGGCCACGACGCAGGCACCAACATGGAGACTGGATGACCGCTACGACGACGATCGTTGATCGCTACCGGGTTGAGCGACGACTCGGCGTCGGCGGCATGTCGACGGTGCAGTTGGCGTTCGACCAGCGCTTGGAGCGCTACGTGGCGATCAAACTACTCGCCGAGCATCTCGCCGACGACCCGGCGTTCGTCTCGCGCTTCCGCCGTGAGGCGCTCTCGGCCGCGCGCCTGGTGCACCCGAACATCGTCCAGGTATTCGACTTCGGCTTCGACGAGGGGCACCACCAGCACTTCATCGTGATGGAGCACGTCCCCGGTCATTCGTGCGCGGAACTGCTGCGCGATCGCGGCCACCTCGACGTGGCACAGGCGATGGAGATCGTCACCCAGGCCTGTCGCGGGCTCGACTACGCTCATCGAAACGGCGTCGTGCACCGAGATGTGAAGCCCGGGAACCTGCTCCTCTCCGATGCCGAGGTGGTCAAGCTGGCAGACTTCGGGATCGCTCGCGCCACCGATCAGTCGAGCATCACCCAGGTCGGCTCGGTGCTCGGCACGGCCGCGTACCTGTCTCCGGAGCAGGCGCGTGGCGAGGAAGCTGGACCGCGAGCCGACCTCTACTCGCTCGGCGTGGTCAGCTATCAGCTTCTCTGCGGACGGCTACCGTACGAAGCCACCTCGCTCTCCGAGCTCGCTCTCAAGCAGCAGCGCGAGCTGCCGGCCGCACTCGACGAGCTGAACCCGAGCGTGCCGCCCGAGCTCGCCGCGGCCATCGCGACGGCGCTTGCAATCGATCAGCGCGAGCGCCCGGCCGATGCGGCAGTGCTCGCCGAAACCCTCCGCGGCGCGGCCGACGGGCGCGCGCCAGCGCACTCGGGCGCCGCAACCGCCGCTCCGAGCGCCCGAGCCCGGTCTGGCCC
>JALYUQ010000178.1 GCA_030853685.1 Actinomycetota bacterium
CTGGACTTTGGCGCTTTTGAATGGGTGGTCATGCGTCCGCGCGCATGAAGCTAGCCCTATTTGCGTTTGAAGCGGACGCGATCCATCGTTCCTGTGGCCCCAGCGGCGCGATAGATGCCGATCGCGAAGCGTGGGTCACCGGCAAGGGCGTCCTCCTGCAGGCGCCTCAACGCAGGTGCCCTGGTGAACACCTTTTCCATCAGTTCCGGAAGCGTCATCAGGTCTGGGAGGATCGGCACGATGATGCGGGCGGTCATCGCGAAGCTCTCGGGCTGCAGGAGACGCGCCGCCATCTCCGCCCCTTGTGGCGCGTTCTTTTCCATGGCCTCGTCGACCAGCCAGGTCTCCTCGCCCCGCAGCAGATCGCGCAGGATCAAGCCCGTGGTCGGGTGCCGCCGCTCGATGCGCCAGAGGGAGAAACGCGCCCGGCGCATCGCCGCGAGCACGACCGCTTCGTCGGAGCCGGGCACAAACCGTGCGACCCGGGCGTAGCGATCGAGCGGGAGTGAACGGCCCAGCCTGGGCAGATAGATGGCCAGATCCTCCGGCAGCGTCAGTTCATTGTCGTTTTCGAGCACCACCGCCTTGCCCTCGGTCAGGTCGAGCCGTCTGGCCCAGTCAAGCAGGGCGTCCGGAGCGATGATGTCCAGGACAGCCTCGTGCTGTTGCTTGCTGATCTGACGCAGGCGGCGGTAGCGGGCCAGGATCGCGGAGCGGGTCATCGGTGGCGACCCTGGAGGCGACGCCGGGCTGACAAGGGGCTGTCGCGAGCGCAGCAGCGAGGCAACCGGGGAGAGCAAGCGGCGAAGCGGCAGTGGTGACGATCCGGCCATCCCCCATCCTCCTCTCCTGGGAAGAGCACAGTATGGCCTTATGGGGGACCGAGCCATGGCAAGGATTGGCGCGTCCGGCAGCGCCCGGGCGATGGAGACGTGGTTGCTGCCGTTCGCGGCCATGTTCACGCAGCCGTCGTGGCTGAATGCGGTGGCGCTGGCGAGCGGGGCGTTGCTGTGCCTGCACCGGCGGACGGTGTGCGCGGCGCTGCGGGCAGTGGACGGCAACTCGGACAAAGGGTTCAGCCGGTTTCACCGGTTCCTCTCGCGCGCGGATTGGTCGGGCCTGCAGGGCGCGCAGATCCTGCTTGGCCTGCTGCAGGCGGCCTTCGTGCCGGAAGGCGCGCCACTGGTGATTGCCGTGGACGACTCCGTCGAACGTCGGCGCGGCGCCAAGATCCGCGACAAGGGGATCTACCGTGATGCGGTGCGGTCGAGCCGCAGCTGCTTCGTCAAGGTCGCGGGCTTGCGGTGGCTGTCGTTGCAGGTGGTGGTCAGGCCCGGCTTCGCCAGGCGCACGTGGGGATTGCCGTTCCTGACGATCCTGAGCCGTTCGGAGCGGGCCGATGCCAAGCGGCAGCGGCGGCACCAGACACTGCCGGAGAAGGCGACCTGGGCCATGCGGCTGGTCACGCGTTGGTGTCCAGGCCGACAGCTGGTGATGGTAGGAGACGGCGCCTACGCCAGCCTGGATGTGTTCTGGGCGCTGCGAGGCCGCGCGGTATGCGTGGCGCGCTGCCGCATGGACGCGCGCTTCTTCAACCCACCTCCGCCACGCAGGAAAGGCCAGAAAGGCAGGCCGCGCCTGATCGGCACCCGTCAGCTGACGGCGCGGACGCGGGCGGTGCGAAAGGCCACGAAGTGGGAGCACATGACCGTCCCAGGGTGGCGGACGAAGGATGGCAGGGCTGAGCGGGAGGTCGAGGTCGCGACCGGCACGGCGCTGTGGAGCGCACGTGGCAAGACCATGCCGGTGCGCTGGGTGCTGACCAGGGACCCGGCCGGGCGCGCCGAGACACGCGTGTTCGTCTGCTCCGATCCGGAGCAGTCAGCATTGCAGATCCTGACGTGGTACGCGATGCGCTGGGCGGTCGAGACCACCTTCCAGGAGGCCAGGCGCCATCTCGGGTTCGAAACACAGCGGCAGTGGTCGGACCGGGCGATCCATCGGACCACGCCGTTGCTGCTTGGCCTGTTCTCGCTGGTAACGCTGTGGGCCGCCAATCTGGCCGCGCGGACTGGCGAACTCGCGGTGCTCGGCGCTGCCTGGTACAGGAAATCGGACCCGACCTTCGCGGATTGCCTCGCCGCCGTCAGGCGGGTGCTGTGGGCGGAGGAGGCGGCCAGCCCGATCCTGTGGCGGGATGATTATCCGTCTTGGCGTGCGCGCGCACGAGACGCGGAAAATCCAAGGCCCCTGCACCAGCGTCTGGCGGAGCTGATGTCCTACGCGGCTTGACGTCCTCCGAAAGCGCCAAAGTCGAG
>JALYUQ010000213.1 GCA_030853685.1 Actinomycetota bacterium
TCAGCCCGTCGACGCATGCGACCAGGTCGGCGTAGGTCAACTCGCTCATCGGCTCGGGGAGCTGCTGGCGCGAGAGCCAGCGGCGATGCGCCTGGCTCCACGTCGACGGCTTCGGGTACACCCGGCCGTGACGCAACAGCATCTTCGACACGCGATGGCGCGCGTTCATCAGATCCCGCCGGCAGGCGTCATGGCACCGATCAACTCACGGGCGGCCTCGACCTCCGGCGCCGGCACGGTGATCGGCGTCAGCGACCCGGACATCAACAACCGCGAGAGCAGCTCCGCGTCCTTGCGATCGCTCTTGACCCGCTCACCCTTCCCGCGCGGGGTCTTTCCCGGCGCGATCACCTCCATCCCGACACCTGCAGCGACCGCCGCGCGGTAGAACCCGAACCCCGTCGGCCCCGCCTCATAACACGTCCGGACCGGGGCCGGCAACGACTGAAGCCACGCGATCGGAGCGTCCAGTCCCGCCCCGAACCGCATCTTCGACAACTCACCAGTCATCACATCAACCGCCGCGGCATGCGCCGACCGGGCATGGACATCGAACCCAACGTAGGTCATCGTTCCGGGCATGGCCGGACCTCCTCACAGTTCTGGGGTCAGCCGGAGCCGTTCTGCGGCCAGACAAATCCCCGCGAGGAGCGTCCGGCCTACCAGCCCGGCAGGCAACCCGTGCAACCGGGCGCCCACGCCATAGGGTCTGAGCCCGTGATCGGGTAGCGCCTGGCCAAACGGCGCCAAGGCCAGGACGGCTCATGTATCGGGTGAGCGCCGGGCTTGGCGGGCGCGGTCGTAGGAACGCCGGAACAGGTTGATCGCTTGTTCTACGTCGGCGGGCTCGTCAATGGTGAATGTGATCCATCCGGAGTCGGGGAGGACGTGATGCGGTCGCGCGCGGCCGTCGGCGATCAGTTCGTCGCGCACGCGTCGCGGGAATGGAAGGTCGGCGATCCGGTCGCCGTGCAGGTGTCCGAGCTCGCGGCGGCCGAGGCGGAACTCGACGCCGCCAAAGCGATGCGGCCCGGTGGTGACGCCTGGCCAGCCCGCGACGGTGGCGGTGATTCGCTCAGCCGCGCCCGGTGGCTCGTGGGTCATGTTTTGGTTCGCGGTTTCAATCTGGATGTCTGCTCGCGAGTCAGCCCGCGTCTTTAGGCCACGGCGTCCCGGTCGTCCTGCTGGTTGAGGCCCTCAAGCACCGAGACGAGGGTTCGGAGGGCGGGCGTGTCGAGCGGCGCGAGCGGTCCCGGGTCTTCGAGGAGCTCGCGCCAAAAGGTCGCGCGCAGCTGCTCGCCCGCGGGGGTGAGCGCCAGCGTCTTGACGCGTCGGTCGGTGGGGTGCGATTCCCTTTGGACGCTGCCGCGGCGCTCGAGGCGGTCGACGAGGGTGGTGAGGTTCGACGCGTCGTAGTCCAGGCGACCGGCCAGCTCTCGCATCGGGATCGTTTCGCCCGGCTCCAGGGTCAGCAGCACCTTGATCTGGACGCTGGAGAGTCCCAGGGCTGCGGCATGGGCGGTCCAGTGCTGGCGAAGCCCTTCGGCGAGCGTCAGCAGCCCCAGATCTGCGCTCAGCACCAGCGCCAGGCGCTCGGTGCTGGGCGTCGGTAGATCAGAGGGCACGCGCATTTGAGTTTTTGATTGTAGGCGAGTAGCCGGTGCTCTAATATGGTGGTGCACCGTAACCTTTACTGGAGGTATTCATGAGCGACCAAGAGACGACCGAGCCGGATTCGACCGACGTTCGCAAATCGATCACCGTGCCGGTAGCGGTTGCTGAGGCGTTCCGAACCTACGTCGAGCGGCCGATGGAGTGGCTGCCTCGGGCTCACGCGTTCAGCGCCGATCCGCAGTCGATGACGATCGAGGGCTTCGAAGGCGGCCGGTTCTACGAGCGCGGCGCTGACGGCACCGAGGTGACCCGCGGCACGGTCCTCGAGTTCTCGCCGCCGACCAGCATCGTAATGACCTGGCGAGTCGGCCCCAACTGGCGGCCGGTGTTCGATGACGAGCGCGCCAGCCGGATTGCGGTGGAGTTCACCTCGGCGGGAGCGGGCGTCACCGAGGTGGCTTTGACCTATAGCGAGCTCGAGCGCCACGGCGAGTTCGCCGAGACCCTGCGCGGCGCGATCGCTGGCTCCAGCCCCGGCGAGAGCCTTGAGAACTACGCCGCGGTTGTGGCACGCCACGCCACCAACCCGCAGCCCTAGCACCCAACGCATGTCCGAATCACACAACAGTCGCGACGGTGATCCTCGCGATCGCGTGCGTCGCGCAGTTCATGGTGGTTCTCGACGTCTCGATCGTCACCGTTGCCCTGCCCTCGATCGGCCGGGAGCTGCACTACAGCCCCACCGGGCTCCAATGGGTCGTCAACGCCTACGTGCTCACCTTCGCCGGCTTCCTGTTGCTCGGCGGGCGGGCCGCTGACCTGTTCGGCCGGCGCCGGATCTACCTGTTCGGGCTCGGGCTGTTCACCGTGGCCAGCCTGGCCGGTGGGAATCGCCACCGATTCGACCTGGCTCACCGCCGCCCGAGCCACCCAAGGGTAGGGGCCGCGTTCCTCTCGCCGGCCACCCTGACGATCATCGTCACCACCTTCTCTGACGAGCACAGAGCCCGGGCGCTGGGCATCTGGAGCGCCGTCGCCGGCGCGGGCGGCGCGGGCGGCTCGATCCTGGGTGGGGTGCTCACCTCGGGCCTGTCGTGGCCCTGGGTCTTGTTCGTCAACATCCCCATCGGCGTAGCCACCACCGTGGTAGCCATACCCGGCTGACCGAGTCAAAAGCCGCACCAAAGACGGTGCCGCACCTCGCCTGGACATCGCCGGCGCGGTCGCCATCACCGCTGGGCTGGGGACGCTGAGCTACGCCATCGTCGGCACCAACACCCACCCGTGGGGCTCGGCCCAAGCCGTGTCGCTGCTCGCGGTGGCGGCGGTCCTGCTCGCCGTCTTCGGCGTCATCGAGCTGCGCCTGGCCCGCGCTCCGCTGGTGGCGTTTGGGCTGTTCCGATCCCAGTCGGTGTCGGGAGCAAACCTCGTCATGTTCCTGATCGGGGCCGCCTTCTTCTCGATGTGGTACTTCCTCACCCTCTATCTCCAGAAGGTCCTCGGCTACAGCCCCCTGAAAGCAGGCATCGCCTTCCTGCCGATGGGCATTATCATCATCATCGGAGCCCAGGCCAGCTCCCGCCTCCTACCGCGCATCGGCGTGCGCCCCCTTCTCCAGATCGGCACCCTGCTCGCTGCCGGCGGCTTTGCCTGGCTGTCGGACATCGCCCCGCACGCCTCCTACTGGAG
>JALYUQ010000124.1 GCA_030853685.1 Actinomycetota bacterium
AGTAGGAGTTGGTCCCGACGGCGACGCAGCCGGCGCTCGTGCACCCCACCCCGTCGAGGAACTGGGTTCCGGCGACGGTTCGGGCGCTGCCGGGGGTGCCGTCGGCGGCGACCGGCACCACCACCCCCTCACCGGCGGAGCTCCCGACGGCGACGCAGCCGGCGCTCGTGCACCCCACCCCGGAGAAGTAATCGGTTCCGGCGACGGTTTGGGCACGGCCGGGGGTGCCGTCGGCGGCGACCGGCACCACTACCCCCTCATAAAACCCATAACCGGTGGCGAAGTCGAAGTTGAAGTTGGACCCGACGGCGACGCAGCCGGCGCTCGTGCACCCCACGCCGCCGAGCTCGTGGGTTCCGGCGTCGGCTCGGACGCGGCCGGGGGTGCCGTCGGCGGCGACCGGCACCACCGCCCCCTCACCGGCGAAGTTGGACCCGACGGCGACGCAGCCGGCGCTCGTGCACCCCACCCCGGAGAAGCCAAAGGTTCCGGCGACGGCCCGCGGGGCGCCCAGCGTGATGGCGGCCTGCGCCGCTGGTGGCGCACCCACACCCAGCGAGAGAACCAACCCGACCCCGGCCAGCAGCCGCACTCCGCCACCAACGATGCTCAAAGCCCGCATGGCTGCTCCCGCCCTTCGTCGCGCATTAACGCCGAGCGTGATACTACGTTGTTGATCTGTTGGTCGCGCCGAGCACGGCAGATAGTCGCCTACGTGCGCGCCCGCAGCTTCGAGCAGTCCGCCCACGCACGACTGGTGAGGCGGTGGTTGAGGCGATGCGCGCCGAGGTGCTGCACGAGCAGACCCCAGACCTCGTTGGACTGCTCGAGCTCAACCCAACAAGCGAGGTACTCGAAACTGTTGAGGAGCTCCTACGCTACGACGGCCCCGCACACGTCGCGACACGGATTGCCCGCAACGACACTCGGTGGAAGGACAGTCCGCCGTGCCGACCAGGTGCTGATCCTGCTGGGCGCCACCAACCGCGATCCAGTCCAGTTCGCCGACCCAGACACGCTGCGGCTCGCTCGCAACGGGTCCTCACACCTGGCCTTCGGCCACGGCGCCCATTTCTTCCTCGGCGCTGCCTAGCGCGACTCAAGTGCACCGAAAGTTCAAGCGGCGCCGGACCTCTGTCCCGGCTCGAGCCCGGGACCTGGACGCACGCCCGAAGCAACTCGCACGTCTTCCGCCAGCTAGTCTAAAGGACCTCGGCAGCTCAGCGACCGGATGGCGCCCCGGCCCATGACGCGGAACCTTCTCCTTGCTCGGTGAACTCGTGCCCGCACCCGCCGCACTGCTCGGGGTAATGGGCAACGATCTCATCCATCCGATCCTCGGGCAGCAACCCACGCCCCGCACCGCGGTGACCGTGCTGAGCGCCGGCCTCACGCTTCTCACCATCCTTGCGGGCCAGCTCCTTGCTTTCTCGCGCGCTTTCTGGCAACGCTGCTGAGCAGTCTTCGGAGCGTCGGTTGAGGGCGGCGAAGAACTGTTGCGCGAACTCGCGCCGGCTTTCTGCTCCAACACCCGCAGCCGCTCCTCTGAACCCAACTGCCGATTCATCAACCCCATCAAGAACTCGACGCACGCCCCGCGCCCCGAGTCAAGATCGCCTCAGCCTCAGACCGCTCCATGCCCCTAAGATTCGCCGCTGCAACAAATGATCCTTGTTATCGGAAACCCGGAGGACTGAACGGCCTACACTTTTTTACGGCGTCGTGACAACATCTCCACTTCTCGAACCCTGCCCCGGCCTATTGTCGCGGACATGCTTGAGTTCCTACTCGCATTGGGCGCTGTTGCTCTGGCGAGCAGATAGCTTGCCATGGCGGCCGCGGCGCTGGGGATTCCCTCGGTCGCCGTGGCGTGCCTCGGTGCCCTGCTCTGAGGAGAAGCCACCGTCCCGGTGGCCCGTCCACGGACAGCCACCGTCCAAGAGCGAGGTGTGAAGGAACCATTTTCGCCTCACGTGCTGCGCCGGAGCCCGGGGCGCTTGCGCGTCCACGTGCCGTCGCTGGCGAGCGAGGGTGACGCTGGACTCAGCCGGATCGGTGCCTACGCAGGCGTGCTCGGTGCGCGGTGCAACGAACGCACGGCGAACGTGCTGATCGAGTTCGACTGCGCCCTCATCGACGAGCCGAGCCTGCTCGCCCTGATCGCGAGCGGGCCGGGACAGGCTCGCGCCGGCAGTGCTCGGCAATCGCCAGCGCCGCCTGCACCCGAGTGCAGCCAGGAGGCTCGCTGGCTGCGGGCGAGGCGCACGGAGACCATCGCCGCCAAGCCCGCCGATTGCGTCGCTGCGTTACTGGAGTTCGAGCACTACCCCGATTGGCAGGCCCACGTCACTTCGGTCACGGTGCTCGAGCGCGATCAGCGTGGCCGTGGCAGCCGGGTGCAGACCTGCGGCAAGGTGGGAGAGCGTGAGATCCAGTTCAGCGCCAGCTATCGATTCCCGAGCCCGGAACCGCATCGTCTTCGAGCAACTCGACGGATAGCTCGAGGCGCTACGGGGTACTTGGGCGTTTCGAAGCATCGCCAAAGGGCGCACGCGCGCCACCTACGAGCTGGAGGTCAAGCCGGGATGGCGACTGCGCCTCATGCTTCGGGGAGCTCTGTACGACCAGATCCGAGACGCGATTCTCGACCGTGTCATGGGCGAGTTGCGCGAACATGAGCCAGCCGCAGCCGTGAGAGGGCCGGCGAGCCGCTTGGAAACCACACAGGCCCCATGTCCAGTCCGCCACACGCGCAGAGCCGTTGGGCTCACGTGAGCGCCACGGTAGAGCGCCTTTCACTCGCGAAGGGACGCCACTGGCTGACGGATCTTCCCCGCTGGACCTGGCCCCTGGTCGCCGTCATCCTCCTCGGGGCAGTCCTCCGCCTCGTGTGGGTCGGAGACATGGAGTACAAGGGCGACGAGACCTACCTCTTTGACCGCTCCCAATCCGTTGGTCATGGCGCATCCTGGCCGTGGGTCGGCCAGGATTCCGGCGCCGGCCCGCGCAACCCGGGCATGGGGATCTGGGTATTTGTCGCCCTCGCGCGGGTGTTCGCGCTGCATGACCCGACGAGCCTCGCGCGCGGGGTAATGGTCCTCAACGTCCTCGCGCTCGCCGGGCTCGTAGCCTGGATCGTCCACGCCGCCCGGCTCCAGGAGCGCGAGATGTGGCTCTGGGGCAGCGCGCTGCTAGCGCTCAGCGCCCCCGCCATCCTCTTCTCCCGCAAGATCTGGGTCCAGTCCGCACTCCCGCCCTTCGTGCTCCTGGTCTTGGTGGGGTGGTGGCGGCGCGACCGTCGATGGGGGGCGTTCCTCTGGGGCCTCATGGGGGCTTGGCTCGGCCAGATCCACATGAGCGGCTTCTTCTTCGCCGCCGCCCTCGCGGCTTGGACCGGCCTGTTCGCCCGTCGCGGCGTGCGTTGGCGGGCGTGGCTCGCCGGATCGGTGCTCGGCGCTCTGACGCTGATCCCGTGGGCTGACTACGTCCTTACGCATCCCAGAGGCGTGCATGCCAGCCTGGCCAATTTCGTCACCGGACGCTTCTGGAGCGAGTGGGTGGCGCAGGGCACGGGCTTTGACTTGCGCTCTTCGTTCGGCTCGGATCTGCAGCGCTTTCTCGCCTTTCCGTCGGTTGCAGGCACGCCGAGCCATGGCGTGGCTGCGACCGCCGGACTCATCGCCCTGGTCGCGCTGCTGATCGGGGGCCGAGCGGTAGTGGCGCTGGGCCGGCACCGAGGCGACTGGCGCAACCTCCTCACCGGACGCCGCAGCGACACGACCCTCATCATCCAGGCCGCGTCCGTCGCCTTCGGCCTGTTCCTCACCGCGCCCGGGACGTACATCTACCGCCACTACCTGATCGTCGCCTGGGTGCTGCCCTTCCTCTGGATCGCCTGGCTCGCGCTGCTTTGGCCGCGCTGGGGGCGCCGGCTGCTCGCGATTCTCTGCGTCGCTCAGGCTCTCCTCTCCGTGCAGTACCTGACCTACATCCACGCCAATCACGGCGCACCCCGCGGCGACTACGGCGTGAGCTACGACGCACAGTCCCCCCGTCGCTAGATCGTCTGAGAGCTGCCCGCTCCCCGCCCTGCGGTCCCGGTCAAAGACCGAGCGTAACGCTCGCCGTATTCGCCGGGCCGCCAGCGTGGATCTCGAAAATCAACGGGCGGTTCGCGTAAGCCGCGGCGTTGATCTTGAACAGCAGTTCGCCACCTTGCGTGGGGCCGAAGCTAACCGTGCTGCTGGGAACCGGCTCGGTCCCCGATGGCGGGATCGTCTGTGCGGTCCAAGCGTACGGATTGAGCTGAGCATTGATCGGCACCGGGAGGTACCGGTTGCCCTGCGTGTCGACGATGTCGAACGAGTCGCTGGTCGTCTGGTTCGCACCCGTCTGGTTCTTTGCCCACAGGAATACCCCCAACCACTCCTCGTCAGGCTTCAGCGGCGGGGCGGTGAGACCCTTCAGGTACTCCATGTCCTCGACGGAGTAGGGACTCAGCTCCCGCGAGAGCTCGACTTGGTAGGTGATTGGGCCGGCATCCACGTAGAGGCCAGACGCACCCGCCCCGTCGGCGTCGGCGAAGTGATGGACGTTGCTTCCGCAGGCGCTGGCACCGAGCGCGAGCGGCAGGCTACAAGCGAAAATCGCAAGACGGCGACAAATCAAGCGGTGGCGGGAGGTCAAGCGGTGGCCTGGATGCATTGCGCGCGGAAGTCTAGGGCAGTCCGCGGCAGTGCGAGCCTGCTGGATTTTGCTCCATATTGGACCCTCATCCAACACGCTCCCCACCATGCGGCTCCCGCGGCCCACGGGTTGCGTGCTCGTGCCGGGCGCGAGCGCCGCTCAGCCTCCGGCGACCGAGGCGCGAGTGCCTCGGCCCCGGTCCTGCTCGAGAATCGTACGCAGCCGGCGCATCGCCTTCGCAGCCTGGCGCCGGCTCCAGACGCGCCCGCCGAGGACAAGGAGCAGCTTGTCGGAGAGCATCACGGGCTCGGTTTGCAACGTGTACTGGACGGCGGTAGCGCCATTGGGTCCGGCTGACAACGCATAGGTGCCGAGCATCTCGATCCGGTTGAACTTCCCCCCCTGACCTCGTTGCACGATCCGCGACGGCGCCTGAAGCTCGGAGAAGGTCATGTCAGCCCAGGAAAACCGGCTCAGTGGCGCTTTGATGCGAAAGCGGGCCCCCGCTCCGGTGCCGTAGGGGTTCTCACGCGTGAGATGCCAATCGACCAGGTAATGATCGGTAAACTCGGCGTGGTTGGCGATGTCGGCCAGATACTCGAACACCTGCTCGGGTGGCTTCTCAATCGTAGTCGAGACGGTGATGCGACCCACAGCGCGGAGTCTACGGCCCGCTCCCACGGCCGGACATCCCACGGGTCGGACACCCCCAGGGCCGGGCCGCTGCTAACGCCGGAGCGCTGCTAACGCCGGAGCGCTGCTAGAGCCGGAGCGCTGCTAGAGCCGGAGCGCTGCTAGGGCCGGAGCGCTCCTGCGGGACGAGGCTGACGACGCTGATCGGTGATCCGCATCGTATGCCCGAATTCAGGCCCGTGCACGATTCTCGAGTGCAGCGGCGCGCCGTGCGCCAGCGCGCGGCAAAGCTCACAGAGGATCTCCCCCCCGTCGTCATCCGCGTGGTCCGCGGGATCGCCGTATACGTACACCCGCTCTCCGATCAGCGGCGTCCGATGGCAGCGTCCGCAGCGCTCGCAACCGGCCGAGAGCCGGTCGACTCCGCGGCGCAGCAGGGCGAGCTCCAGCTCTGGCATGTCACGGACGAACGTGTGCATTGCCCCTGCGCTTTCGCCGTCGACGCGTTCGATCCTTCCTTCCCCCCCCTGGGCGCACGTAGGGCGCGTTGACGTAGAGGCTATGATTCCTGGATTGGGATCCTGGCCACGCAGACGGGCCAGTCCTGCGGTTCTTCACAAGGAGATGCATCCGTGAAAGCTTGGGTGTCGGGGAGTGTTGCGGGGACCGGAACTTTTCGGTGCACTGAGTGCGACCACGCGATTTCGCTCGACGCGGCGGACGAGCTTCCCCCCTGCCCGAACTGCGGGGGCAAGGAATTCGTGAGGGCGTCCCTGTTTACGACCGCCATGACAAGCATCGTCGAGCTCACCGCCCCGCCCGAGGCCGGCGATCAGAGCTGGCTCGCGGAGTCGCGCGGCGGCCTAGACGAACCCGGCCAGTACCTTGCCTACCGAACCGGCACCGAGGACGCCACGACCTGGACGCTACGCAGGGAGTGGACTCGGATCGGCCGCAGCCTCGCGGCCGACATCCGCTTCGACGATCCAACGGTTTCGCGCCGCCATGCGCTCATCGTGCGCCAACCCGACGGTCTGCGCGTCCTGGACGACCGCAGCCTGAACGGCGTATTCGTCAACGGAGAGCGCATCGAGTGGAGCATGCTGGCCGATGGCGACGAGATAGTGATCGGGCGTCATCACCTGCACTTCGTCGACGTGCCTGTGATCTCCGGTATGCGCTACAGCGGCGCGGTCCAGCCCAGCAGCGGCTGACGCGCAGACGCCAAGCACGCACCCGCCACTCGGACGTTGTCGATCCTCGGCTACAGGCCCGACCTCTCAGGAGCGTCAGCCCACAGGGTGATAACTTCAGGCGCAAGCGCGACTCGGCACCGCTGATCCGGGAGCAGCCGGTGGCCGTCAACCGTCCTGGCCGTCAGCTCCAGTCCGCCGTCCAAGCACACCGTCACCTCCCGCCACGCCCCAAGGTCGAACACCTCCAGGATGACGGCCGGGCAGGTCGCGGCCAAAGCAAAGTGCGCATCGCGGCTTGGTGAAACGCTCCGGGGCAGGGGGACCTCCGCGCCCCCGACCATTTCGGGTAACAGCACCACGTGCTCGGATCGTATGCACCACGAAACCGTGGTTCCCGGCGTGAGTCCAGTCTCGCGGATGGCCAGCTCGGTGTGATCGCTGACCAGCCGGCCTGAGCCGGCGATCACGCCGGTGCGCAGATTGTCGATCGCCAGCAGCCTGGCTACGCGGGGCGAGGCAGGCCGTTCGAAGACGGCGGTCCTGGTGCCGGACTGGAGGGCCCGGCCGTCCGCCAGGATCACCACCTCGTCCGCGAGTAGAGCCGCCTCCTCGGGATCATGGGTCACCAGCACCGTGGCGACCCCGAGCGTTTGTTGCAGACGGCGCAGCACGCGGCGCAGCTCGTCGCGCACTGGTCTGTCGAGCGAAGAAAATGGCTCATCCAGCAAGACCAAGTCAGGATCCCGAGCCAGCGCCCGGGCCAACGACACGCGCTGGCGCTGGCCACCAGAAAGCTGGCTGGGTAGCCGATCCTTCAGCTCGAGCAGGCCGAGGCGCTCGAGCCAATGGACGGCGAGGGTGAGGTCGGTGCCGACACCGAAGGTGAGCTGGCGCCACACGCTGAGATGCGGGAACAGGGCAGCGTCCTGGGGCACCCAGCCGATGCGGCGCTCCTCAGGTGTCATCCGGCTCAGATCCCGGCGACCAAGCGCAACGTGGCCAACGCCGGCGCCGCGCAGGCCGGCAAGGCACCGGAGGGCGAAGGACTTGCCCGCACCGGATGGTCCGAGCAGGGCAAGATGAGGCGCGTGGGCCGTGTGGGCGAGCTCCAGATCGAAGCTCCCGATCCGAGCGCGGAGATCGAAGTCGAGCACCTGCGGGGTATCGGGCCCATCGCCGGCCGTTCGGGGCCCATCGCCGGCCGTTCGGGGCCCATCGCCGGCGGTTCGCTGGACGCGACCGATCGTGGCTGCTGGGCGCCGCTCGGGGGATCTGCCGGCAGCGGGCAGATCGGCGTTCAGATGCCGGCGACCGCCCAGGTGCGGCCCGCATCTGGCCCATATCCAGCGTCCCGGCCTCCAGCGAGCCAGCCCCAGCACGACCACGGCGGCTGCGATAGCGCCTGCGGTCGGCGCCAGCGTGCTCGGCAGACCCGTGGAGGTGAACTGCACGTAGGTGAACACTGGCAGCGAGTACGGGTGGTAAGCCAGTATGACCGTGGCCCCGAACTCGCCAAATGCCCGCAGCCAGGACAGCAGCAGGCCTGCCCGGATGCCCGGCGCCGCCAGGGGCAAGCTGACCCGAAAGAAGCGTGACCAGCTTCCGTGCCCGAGTGTGGCCGCGACGTCGAGCAGCCCCGGGTCGACGGTCGCGAAGGCGGAGCGAGCGGCAACTACGAGGAAGGGCGCGGCCACGAAGGTCTGGGCGATGACGATCCCTGCCATCGTGTCGGTGAGGCGGCCCCCGAAGAGCTGCCCGATCGTGCTGTACGGACCAACCAGCTCGACCAGCAGGATCCCACTCATCAGCGGAGGCAGCGCGAGGGGGAGCTGCACCGCCACGCCCACCACCTCCCAGACCCGGCCGCGTGCCTGGGCCAAGAACCAGCCCAGAGGAGTCCCCAGGAGCGCGATGATCGTCGCAGAGATGCTGGCGGTGATCAGCGAGACCCAGAGCGCCGACGCGAGGCCCGCCGTGGGTAGACCTGCCCCGGCGCTCGACGCCAAGCGCACCAGGAGGGCTGCGATAGGGACCAGCAGGTAGAGGACCAGCAGGCCGCTCAGGTACGGCAGCGGCCCCTTCCACGGACCGCCGCGATGTCGTCGTCGCGGCGGATCCGTAGCGGGTGAGGCGTTCACTTGGGTGCTTGCACCACCTGGTCGAGCGCCGGGGGGACGCCGGTGCCGATCGCCTTCGGCGACTCGAGGACGGTGAGCCCGACTTTCTGCAGCAGCGTCGCGCCCTGGGATCCGAGCAGGAACTTCACGAACGACGCAGCGCCAGCCGCGTGAGGGGCCCGTTCGAGCACGGTGATCGTGTACTTGGCGCTTTCCTTGATCGAGCCCAGGGAGACAGTCGGGATCTTGGCGGCGCTCGCCTCGACCGTGTAGAAGAACCCGGCGTCGAGCTGACCGGCTCCGAGCCGGCCCACCAGATCCTCCTCGGGGAAGAGATCGGACTTGTCAGTGGCGATCTCGAGCAGCGCCGGCTCGTGGTAGGCGGCCGCGGCCTTCTGGAGGGCAGCCACGGCGAGCACTCCCTTGGGGTCGAGCTTCGGATCGGTGAGGCCGAGCTTGAAGCCGGGCTCGCCGATCACGTTGTACCACGGCTTGATCTCGAGCTGGGACGCGAACTTGCTCTTGGGGTTGTAGCCGATTACGAGCGTGGTGCTGGTGAAAGGCGCATACCAGGAAACCCAGTTGCCGTTGGCCGAGCCCTCGAGGGTGGCGTTGACCTTGGGAGACGCACTGATGAAGACATCCCCTTGGCGAACCTTGCCCTTGATGTCACTGGCCAGATCTTTGGAGCCAGCGGGGAAGCCGCTGAAGGTGTAGCCCGTGGCCTTGTCGAATGCCGGACCGACGCTGTTGTTCATGAGGTCGACCAGCGACCCCGCATAGAGCACGTCCACCTTGTCGTGCCCGGCCCCCGCTGTCTTCGAGGCGGCGGTGGTCTTGGTCGAGGCGGTGCTGGTCTTGGAATTCGACGAGGAGGACGAGGAGCCGCAGCCGGCGAGCAACGCCGCGGCGAGCAACAGAGCCCGGAGCAACCTGCGACCGGACCGAGCGGGACATTGGATCGGTTCTCCAGTCGCTGCGACCGCAGCCGCAGTGCTTCTTGGCGGACTTGCTCTCAACACAGAACCTCCTCCTCTTGCACTCCTCCGCAGGACAGAATTCAGGCACCTTACTAGGATGCTGTCTGTGGAGAAGAAGTTCTTGCTGCGTGAGCGCCGGCTGCAATGCGGACTGACTCAGGGCGAGCTCGCGGCTCGAGCCGGAGTGAGCCGGCAGCTCGTCGCGGCCGTGGAGGCCGGGCGCAACACGCCGGCGGTCGACGGCGCGCTGCGCATCGCGGCGGCCCTGGGGATGAGCGCCGAGGAGCTCTTCGGCGCCCGGGCGCCAGGGCCCGTAGCGGCGCTCGGCGGTCCCCTGCGCGACGGTGCATTGCTACGCGTAGGCCGGATCGCCGACCGGCTGGTCGCCGCCGAGCTAGCCGATCACGGCGTCGCGGGAGCGCACTGGGCAACGCCGGACGGCGTGCTGGAGGACGGCAAGCTGCGTCTCTTCGCAGGCACGAGCCCGGCAGGCGTGGTGCTCGCGGGTTGCGATCCGGCGCTCGGCGTCGCCGAGGCGATGCTCGGCGGGCTCGGACCGAGGAGCCTGCTAGCCATCTCCGCGCCCACCGGGACCGCGCTGGGCGCGCTGGCGCGAGGACTCGTGCACGCGGCTGTCGTCCACGGAATCCCCGGCGAGCTTCCAGGAGCGTCGATCCCAGTCACGCGCTGGCACCTCGCGCGCTGGCAGGTTGGACTCGCGGTGCCGGCGAGGCTCAGGGGGCACTCGTTCGAGGCTACGCTGCACACCAACCTACCCGTCGCGCAGCGCGACCCCGCGGCCGCCAGCCAGCAGGCATTCGAGCGCGCCCGAGTCGCCGCCGGAATCCAACGGCTTGCGCCCGGGCCATCCGCCGCCGGGCACATCGACGCCGCGCGCATCGCGGCCACCCTCGACGGCGCCGCGGTCACCACCGAGGCAGCCGCGCGGGCCTTCGGCCTGCGCTTCCTGGCACTCGAGGACCACGTGGTAGAGATCTGGGTCGCCGAATGCTGGCTGGGACACCCCGGCATCAACGCCCTCGGAGAGCTGTTGCGGACAAGTGCCTTCACCGAGCGGGTCGCCCACTTCGGCGGCTACGACCTGAGCGGATGCGGCGAGCTCGCCGCCTAGCGGACGCCGGGTCGCGTTCCGGCCCCAAGGCGCGCGACGGAAAAAACCAGGCGCGTAAGCGCCGGCATAAATATCTACACCTCCCGCACCTCGGCGCCCTCGGAGGCGAACGGGACGTGGATTACCCGCGCCCAGCCCTTCGCTTCACCACTGAGCGATTGCACCAGGGCGCTCGTCTGCTCGCGGCGGCACCAGACCAGGACGCTCGGGCCCGCGCCGGAGATCGTCGCGCCGAGGGCTCCCAGCGAGCGCGCTCGTGCCAGCAAGGCCGCCGAGCGGGGGTAGAGGTGCGCGCGCCAGGGCTGGTGCAGACGATCCTCCAACCCGGCCGCGATCAGATCCCAGTCGCCACGAACAAGCCCCAGCACGAGCATCGCGGCATGGGCGACGTTGAAGACCGCGTCGGCCATCGGCACGCTCCGCGGCAGGGCTGCTCGCGCCTGCGCGGTCGGCACAACCTGTTCCGGGACGACGAGCACGGCTTCGAGCCCTGCGGGCGGCTCGAACCGGTAGACGCGCGCACCGTCGCAGACGACGAAGCCCCCCTGCATGGCAGCCGCCACGTTATCCGGATGACCCTCGAGCTCGACCGCCAGACCATCGACGCCGGCACCGAGCTCGAATAGACGATCCGCCGCGCTCAGGCCGGCGAGGATCGCCGCGGCACTGGAGCCAAAACCGCCTGAGAGCGGGATCTGCGAGGAGATGCGGAACTCGAACCCGTCGGCGGGCGCCAGCCGCTCGAACGCTCGCACCACGAGGTTGGTTCGGTCTGAGGGGACATCCAGGTCGCTGAGCACCCTGAACGTGCCTGTCTGAAGCACCTCGAGCTCGAGGTGGAGCGCCAGCGCCGCTCCCAGGACGTCAAAGCCCGGCCCCAGGTTGGCCGAGGAGGCCGGGACGCGGACCAGAAGACGATCGTGACGGGCCAGGTCAACCGGGTCGCCGGCGCCGCGACCGGAGGGGGCGGGCGTCAACCGAGCACGGCCCGTTCGATCGCGCTGAGCTCCGGATCGCACGGGACAACCACACCTGCATGCTCGAGCGCGGTCTGCGGGTCCTTCAGGCCGTGCCCCGTTAGCACGCACACGACCCGGCGCGCGTCCCCCACCCCGTGCGCCAGCAGCCCCGCCACGCTCGCCGCCGACGCCGGCTCGCAGAACACCCCCTCGCGGGCAGCCAGGAACCGGTAGGCCTCGATGATCTGCTCGTCGCTGACCGCGCGTACGGCGCCCCCTGAGGAAGTCATCGCGTCCATCGCGCCTTCCCAGCGAGCGGGATTGCCGATCCGGATCGCACTCGCGACCGTCTCGGGATGTGCCACCGGCGCTCCGTGCACAAGCGGGGCCGCCCCCGCGGCCTGAAAGCCGAACATCCGCGGGCGGCTGCCGACCTCCCTGAACCCCCTCCAGTAGGCCGTGATGTTGCCGGCGTTGCCGACCGGGACGCAGAGGGCGTCGAGGTCGCCGTCCAACGCCTCCAGCAGCTCGAAGGCCGCAGTCTTCTGGCCCTCCATCCGCAGCTCGTTGACCGA
The DNA here is from genome assembly GCA_030853685.1 of Actinomycetota bacterium. Taxonomy (GTDB): domain Bacteria; phylum Actinomycetota; class Thermoleophilia; order Solirubrobacterales; family Solirubrobacteraceae; genus Palsa-465. The sequence continues at coordinate 12,279 of JALYUQ010000124.1, forward strand.
GTTGACCAGCGCGACGGGATGGCGGTCGGCGAGCTCGCGCACCAGCGTCAGCGCTTCGTCGAAGTTTCCGCGCAGGGCGATCACGCGCGCCCCATGCATCAGCGCCTGCGCGAGCTTGCCCGTCGCGATCTTCCCATCGGGCACGATCACGGCTCCCCGCAGCCCAGCACGAGCCGCATAGGCGGCCGCCGAGGCCGCGGTGTTCCCGGTCGAAGCGCAGACCACGGCCTCGACGCCCTCGCGCACCGCCGCGGAGACCGCACAGGTCATGCCACGGTCCTTGAACGAACCGGTCGGGTTGGAGCCTTCGAGCTTCAGCCAGACCTCGGTTCCGGCGCGCTCTGAGAGGACCGGCGCCAGCACGAGCGGCGTCCCCCCCTCGCCCAGGCTCACGACCGGATCCTCGAGCGCAAAGGGAAGATGGTCGCGGTAGCGTTCGATCAGGCCGGGCATCGCCCGCAGCATGTCAGAGCGTCGGGTGCGCGGGCGACCGGGGGAGCGCGCGGCGCCGGCGATCGAGGGGCGCGAGGCGGCAGGGGCGCGGGGGGAGTGAACCGTCGGGGGAGCGCCAGGCGGCGGCCGGGCGGCCGTCGAGGCGGCGACGGACGCAGGGCTTCCGTCGAGGCGGCAGCAGCCCTATCCGAACCCCTCCTCCAGCACCCTTATCGCTCGCGGCGGAGCGCGCAAGACGTCGAGTCCCGCGATCAACGCCATCGCGGCCTCAAAGCGGGACTCGAGCACCGGATGAACCACCATCACCAGCCGGGCCTGGTCGCCCAAGCCCTTCTGAACGACAGACTTGACCGACACGTCCTGCAGCGCGAGCACCTGCGCAACCTGCGCCAGCACCCCCGGCTTGTCGGCGACCTCCAGGTGCAGGTAGAACGCCGACACGACGTCCTGCACGATCTCCAGGACGGTGCTCGGCGGGGGCGCCGAGGCCGGCGGGATCATCGCGCTGATCACGTCGCCGAGCACAGCGCTGGCCGTCTGCGGTCCGCCGGCGCCCGGACCGGACATCGTGATCTCGGTGATCTCCTCGGACTCGACGGTCACCGCGTTGAAAGAGCCGTCGATGGAAGCAAGCGGGTGCCCGGGGTAGAGGAACGCCGGGTGCACGCGCACCGACAGCCCGTCGCCAATCCGCTCGGCGGTGCCGATCAGCTTCAGTCCGAGGCCGAGCTCGCGCGCGTACTCCAGATCGTCTGGCTGGATCTGCTCGATGCCCTCGTAGCGGACCTGGTCGATGTGGACTGCAGTTCCGAACGCGAGCCGGGCCAGAATCGCCATCTTGGCCGCGGCGTCGCGGCCGTCGACATCCTCGGAGGGATCAGCCTCCGCATAGCCGAGCCGCTGCGCCTGCGCCAGGGCTTCCGAGAAGCTCACGCCGGCCCGGGCCATCTCGGTAAGGATGAAGTTCGTCGTTCCGTTGACGATCCCGTGGACTCGCTCTATCCTCGCGCCCGCCAGGGACTCCTGCAGCACGCGGATCACGGGAACGACCCCCGCGACGGCACCCTCGAAGCGAAGCTGCACGCCGTGCGAGCGCGCCGCCTCCTGCAGCTCCTCGCCGTGCTGGGAGAGGAGCTGCTTGTTGGCGGTCACAACGTGCCGGCCCGCGCGCATCGCGCGCAGCACGTACTCGCGTGCCGGCTCGATCCCGCCGATCAGCTCGACGATCAGCTCCGAGCGCTCGAGGATCTCCTGGAACGAGCCCTCGCCGCTACTGCGGGTCAGGACGCCCGAGAGTGAGGGCGTGCGTCCTATCAGCAGCTCGATTCGCGGTGCGCTGCGGACGAGTAACACCTCAAAGGCGGCGCCGATCGTCCCGCGGCCCAGGAGCCCGACTCCGAACGTCCCCTCAGCCGGGGTTACAGTACCCAAGTCGGTCCGCTCAGCCGGAGCCGAAATCGAGGTCACGGGCAGCCAGGTCCTCGTAGGTCTCACGGCGCACGACCGCTCGAGCGTCACCGTCGCGGCAGAAGACCACCGGCGGGCGCGTCACGCCGTTGTAGTTGTTGGCCAGCGAGTGCCCGTAGGCGCCCGTGGCGGGCGTTACGAGGACGTCGCCGGCCCGCGGGCCGGGCAGCACGGCGTCGCGCACGATCACATCACCGGACTCGCAGTGCTTGCCGGCGACTTTGCAGCGCTCAGTAGGGGCAGCGAGCGCACGGTCGGCGATCAGCGCCTCGTACGCAGAGCCGTAGAGCATCGGCCGCAGGTTGTCGGACATGCCGCCGTCCACCGCCACCCAGCTCGAGACGTTGCGCTTGACACTCTGCACCGTGTACAGGGTGACCGTCGAGTTGGCGACCAGTGCGCGACCGGGCTCCAGCAGCAGCCGTTTGCCATCCCCGAGTAGCTCGTGCGCGGCGCCGAGCACCGCCTCTACGTAGTCCGCAACCGGCGGCGGATGCTGGGCGGCGGTGTAGGCGGCGCCCAACCCGCCACCGAGGTTGTAGACCCCGAATTCTCCAAGCGGGGCGATCGCGCGCACGGCCGCGCGGAATGGCTCGAGCTCGAATAGCTGCGAGCCGATGTGGACGTGCAGCCCGACCAGGTCCAGGTTGGCAGCCACTGAAACCTTGTCGATCGCCTGCCGCGCCGCCGTGATCGAGAAGCCGAACTTGGAGTCGGCTTGGCCGGTCGAGATCGCGTGATGGGTATCGCCGGCGACGCCAGGGGTCACCCGGATCAAGACCTTTTGGCGGTGGCCGTGGCGGTGGCGGGCCCCGCGCGTCGCAGTGACGCGCTGCAGCCGCTCGAGATCATCGAAGGAGTCAAGCACGATGTGACCCACTCCTGCCTCCTGCGCCTCACACAGCTCGACCTCCGACTTGGCATTGCCGTGGAAGTAGATCCGCGCCGGGTCGAACCCCCCCCGCAGCGCCAGCGACAGCTCACCGCCCGAGGCGACGTCGCACCCGAGACCCTCCTGCGCCAGCACGCGATAGACCGCGGTGCACGAGAACGCCTTGGACCCGAACAGCACATCGCAGTCGGCGTGCCGGCTGCGCAAGGCCCCCAGGAACGAGCGGGCACGCTCGCGCAGATCGTCCTCGGCGACTACGTAGCAGGGCGTGCCGAACTGGCGCGCCAGCTCGACCGCGTCACAGCCGCCGAGCTCCAGGTGCCCGCGCTCGTTGACGGCAGTCCCGATCGGGTAGACGTGCGAGAGCGACGCGGCGCTGATGGCGGCTGCTGTAGGGGCGCTCACAAGAAGCGATCATGCCATGCGCCCGCAGGCGCTGGCATGATCGCGGGGCGCGGCAGATCGCTTCCTCGCGGCCACGGCTCGTTCGCGAGCGGACCCTGATGACCCCGGACGCACGGCTTCGCGAAGCGAGCTGGCTGCCAGCGCGGTCCGCCTCGAGGCCGCACGGCCGCCAGGCCCCGTTGGCCACCCTCGTCCATCCACGCCGACCCCCGTCAGCCCTGCGAGGCGGCCATCGATCGCTTCGACGCTCGCGGGGATACCGGCGAACCGGCGCGGCCCAGTGTGTCAGGCTCCCTAAAATAGGCGCCGTGGCCACGCTGCCGGTGCATCGCTTGGATGCGGAGCTGTATGGGCGCCTCGTTGCGACGGGGGCGCTGGACGGCGAGCCGATCGAGCTGCTGGAGGGAGCTCTCTGCGATATGAGTCCCCACAGCCCCGCCCATGCGATCGCGATCGAGCGCCTCACCCGCCATCTGAGCCACGCCGTGGCGTGGCTCCGAGTCCAGCTCCCGCTAGAGGTCGCCGGCGACTCGGTCCCCGAGCCCGACCTCGCGCTCGTGACGGACGAGCCGCCCCTGGGCCAGCACCCGGGCACCGCGATCCTGGTTGTCGAGGTGGCGGTCAGCTCCCACGCGGTCGACCGGGACGTCAAGGCTCGCCTGTACGCCGCCGCAGGCATTCCGAGCTACTGGCTGGTTGACGTCCCGGGGAGAGCGGTCGAGGTCCGCACGGCGCCGGCCTCTGACGGGTACGGCGGCTTACACATCTGCGAGCCGGGCTCGACCGTCCCGTCCCCGGCTGAGGGAGTCGCTGCGCTGGATGTGACCTGGCTGCTGGACTGAGTCGCTGCTGGCGCCCTCAACACAGGCGCTTTTGAGGTACCGCTACCGGGATTGAACCCGACCGAACCTAGTGCGGTCTGACCCGTTATGGCTGCAGATGACCGGTTTCGGGTTTCGGATCGTTGCGTGAACCGCTCCAATGGGGCAGCTAACCGCCCGATTTCGGCGTCGACTGTGGCGCAGTTGGCGCGCTCGGCCGCAGGATCCCCGCGGTTGGCACTCTAGCCTCGAGGTAGGAGGAGCATCGGACCGATCGATGCGCTCAGCCATCGCTGCGTCGAACAGTTCTAGTCGTTCGTGCACATCTCACTTAAGTTCTGCGCTTTCATCCGGCACCAACTCTATTGTTCGGACCATGGCTGAACTCCCCTCCCAACTGCTGGCCCGCCTCGATGCCGACGACGCGGCTGCCTGCCTAAGAACTATCGATGCGGTCGGCGAAGAACTCGCGGCAGTCTACGCCGCCAATGTCAACGACCATCGCGAGGCGCGCGGCGACAACGCGGTGCTCTTCGGCATGAAGGTCTGGGTCCACGGTGACTTCCGGATCACCGGTCGGCTTGAGGATGACAAGCGGGCCAAAGGTCGTGCACAGCAACGGCTCTTACAGCGTGCGCGTCGGGCCGCTGGCGATCGGGGTCTACAAGCTCGGGGACACAGATGACGAAGACATCCACGAATGCTTCCCGGACGCCAGTCCGACCAAGCGGTCGTACGCCGAGCGCAATCGGGCCCAGCTGACGATCTTCGACCTTGAGCCGAACTCGCCGCTGCCACCCTCCGCCCGGTACGCGCTCGACGACCTCCTGATCGGACATTTCGGCAATCCACGGGAAGCCTGGTCCGCTGGTACGTTGGCGCGCCGATGACCGACGAGCGCGGCGTCCGACGGTGGGCGTGGATCGCACGCCAGCCGCTACCCGCCCTCGCGGCGTTGTCCGATCCAGCGCGGCCGGCGATGGCGTCCTTCGATGCGCGGGAGCCCGAGCCGCTGGTGGTGCGCCCACGGTCTCGACGACAAGCGTCATAGCGCTAGGGTGCCCATGATGGACATGCGGGCCTTTCAGCCCGCGCGGCTTCGGCATGCTCGGCTGCTGCGCGGCATGCAGCAGAATGAGCTGGCGAACGACCTCGGGCTCACGGCCGCTGCCATCTCACAGTTCGAGAGCGGGGCCGCCGTTCCGCGCAGCGAGACCCTGGAGCAACTGGCCGTCGTTCTCGACTGTTTGCCGGCGTACTTCACCCGCCCGCTGGCGCCTGGAACCGGCGCCGAGCCGTTTTTTCGCCGCCGCCGCGCATCCCGGAAGCGCGACCTCGGGCGCGCGGCCGCATACGCGATGATTCTCTCGGAGATCGCTAGTTGTCTGGAGGAGGCGGTGGAACTCCCGCAACTGCGCGTGAAGCTGACTAGCCGTGTCGACGACGCGACGCCGATTCTTGAGATCGAACGGATTGCGATGCAGGTCCGCGAGACTTGGGAAATCCAGGACGGACCACTGCCGAACATGGTGCGTTTGCTCGAAGCCGGGGGCGTGATCACTGCGGCCGTCGGAACGTTTGACCGGGTCGACGCATTTTCGCTGCGTACGAGCGCTCGCCCGGTTGTTGTGCTCTGCTCTGATCGCGGCGCCGCTGCACGCCGCCGCTTCGACGCCGCGCACGAACTCGGCCATCTGCTCATGCATGAGACTCCGCTTAGCGCGAACAAGGCGCAGGAGGATCAGGCCCAGCGATTCGCTGCCGCTTTGCTGATGCCAGCTGGTCAGATCGATCCGTGGCTCGCACGACGATCGAACGACCTGGCCATCCTGGAGGAGGGAAGTCGGACATGGGGCGTCTCGATGCAAGCGCTGCTCTTCCGGGCCCGCATCCTCGGCGCGATCAGCGAGGACAGCTACCGTCGGACCCAGCGCCGGATGAGCGCCGCCGGCTGGCGGACGAGGGAGCCCGTCGAACTCGGTCCCGCCGAGGCGCCAGAACTCCTGGCCCGTGCCGTGCTGACGCTACCGCATGCTCCGCGTCCCGGAGCACGCTGACGACTCCACCAGCGGGCAGGTTGTCCAGCTTCGCGCCACGGGTAGGGACACCGGGAGCCCAGCGCTGAGAATGCAGGCAGCCAACCTGCAATCGATGGCCGGGACGGAAAGCCAGAGCGACCTAAGCGCTTTCTCGATCAAGCGCCGCGCGCCGAGACACCCGCTTCCTTAGTCCGCCGGCCTCAAGGTTCATGCCGTCCGACCGCCGCGGTTACATGGAGTCGAGCCTCTACCATCTAGTAGACCGAGGTAATGCCTCAGGGAGACCACCGTGATCGCCAGCCCTATTTATCTCCTGGACTTCCGCAATGGGAAGGTCTCGGAACTCGATCCCACAGACGAAGTCGCGCAGAACAAAGGGGTCCTGGAGCCCGAGGCGATGCGCCCCTCCGGGTCGGACGTCCGCTTTGCCGCACTCGGTTCGCCGGTCGAGGACAAGGACTGACGTCCGCTGCGTATCGCGTGGGCCATCCCGTGTGAGCGCGCGCGACCCTCTGGGTATGGTCTCCTGACGCTTGAAGGAGTGCAGGTCGACTCCGTGATCGTTCCGGCGCTGCCGAAGGACATCGTCTTTGACGTAGCCGTTCGGATCGTCGGTCTTTTGGTCGACTTCGAGGTCGAGCACAAGCTTGAGGTTTCCCTAACGGCCCCAGACTGGGAGGAGATCGGGAGGCTAGCCATGCCGATCCGTCCCAGGGCTCCCGACTGGACATACCTGCCGGGCAGCGAGATCAACCACCACTTGATCACCCGGATCTATTTTGAGGCGCTCGAATACGGAGCGCATCACCTCGAGTTTGTGCTTGACGATCAGGTGCAAGCTCACGCCAACACATCACTCACCGTCGTTCAACCGTTTCCCTCGGGCAGTTGATTGCCGTCGCCGGCTGTGAGCAGTTTCGCCGTATCAACGACACCTGTTGACTCCGAGCACTGAAATCACGCGCTCGGCCTCTCAGCGATGGGCGGAGCCCTCAAGTGCTGGTCGAAGGCACCCGCCAGACGCATAACCCCGACGACGAAAAAACGCCCCTGGGCGTTTTGCACCAGGGCTAATCGGATTCGAAGTCAGCCTCGGAGAGCGCGTAGGACCGGATGCCTGCCAATCGCATAGGTTCTCGGTTGATAGTCAACCGCGCCTGGAGGGCTCATTATCGCCTTCGATGGGTCCGACTGTGGCGCCACGTTAGCGCGTACCGCTCACGCCGATCCAGGGGCGCCGCACGAACTATGCCTAGATGGTTGATTCCGCGCGGTTAGGCGCAGTAGTTGACAAGTGCACGGCTGGGGCGTCCGAGTTGGTGGTTGAGGGTGATCGCGGCGGCCAGGCAGCAGAAGCGGGCGAGGATGCGCTCGCGAAGGCCTTGGAGGGTGCGGGCGCCGTGGCGTTCGAGGGTCAGGATGTCCTTGGCGGTCCAGAAGATCGATTCGATCCGCTGGCGGATCGGTGCCAGATGCGGTCCGTGGCCGGGTTCGTCGGTGCGATGAGGGCGCAGGAATGTCGCGTCGCGGTGGCTGACTGCGGTGGCGAACTCTCGCCCGGCGTAGCCCTTGTCGCCGATCAGGGTCAGATGCCCGTGACGGCGGCAGCGGTCCAACAACGCCAAGCCGACCTCTCGCTCTCCGAGCTTGGGGGAGCACAGCTCCAGGGCCCGGGGTGTTCCGTCGGGGGCGAAGATCGCGTGCAGGCGCATCCCCCAGAAGTACCGCGAGTGACTGGCGCAGTAGCCATAGTCCGCGGCGTCGGCGATCGCGCCGGCCAGAGACGAGGATCCGGCGCGTTTGACCGTTTCGCGGCTGCGCGCGCACTCCACCGGCGTGCTGTCGATCAACAGCAGATCATCCTCAAACCCGGGGCTCTGGCTGGCGAACATGCCCATCAGCCACTCCAGGGTGTCCGCGAGGCGACGGCGGCGTTTGAAGTACCCCGACTGCTGAGGCAGGTCGGGGAACAGGTGCGCCAGGCGCTTGCCAGCGACCGCGAGGAACCGCCGATCAGACGGGATTCCCATGATCGCCTGGGCCACGCACAGCGTGACGACCTCGGCGTCTGTGACCCTTCGCGCAGCGTTCTTTGCTCGATCGGGCAGGAGATCGTCGGCCGTGACAAAAACGGTCGTGAGCAGCAGGTCGAGGTCGGCGTCCATCGAGGCCCCCTTGGGTCGGCGATGCGGATGAGCACCGCCGATTTCGACCCTGCTGCTCCCAATCCCTTGAAATCGCCAACAAACACGGCCACTACCGTGGAATCAACCATCTAGACGGGAAGACGCTCTTGGCGGACGAGTTCGCGGCTCCCGCCCTTCCATGCGGTCCAGGCCGCCGCGAGATCCTCTGGTGCCGCGTCGTCGCGGAGCGCCTGCATATAAGCGCTCTTGAAGTCGGTCGCCAGCCTGAGCACCTCAGCGTCATGCATCGCGTCCTCCTCCAGGCGGACGAGCGCGTCGAGGACCGCGGCACCACGCTCCCCTTCGTCTTCGGATAGCTCAACGGCAAGGTTAACCGTTCCGTAGATTTCCCCGATCGGGCCACTGCGAGTCAGGACTAACACATCCCTGAGCATGACCGGATCCAGCGCCTGCCAGTGTGCTCGGCCCGTAGCGGAGCGCAGACTCAAATGCAGACGATCCCAGGTGCAGAAGATCCGTCCGACGTCGTCTTTGCCCTCCAACCCCATCAAGCCAGCAATCGTCCTTGCGTCGTGCTCGAGTAGTCGACCGGAACGATTCAGTCGCTCCTCGTGGGCCGTGAAGGTGACCGCCTCTTGTGCAGTTCGAAGGGCGTCGGCATTTGCCGGCTCGAAGTCGTGGACCGCAATCCCGTACCGTCGAAAATGTGTGAGCATCACGGCCATCACTTCATCGCGGCGAGCGGTGAACGACTTTTCCCGAGGCTGAAAGCCCATGCTGTCGACATACGAGCGGAATCCGGTCTTGAGCTCCCCTCGCGTGGTCAGATCCGCATAGTGTGCGACGAACGCGTTGGTCGAGTATCGGAGATCATCGTCTCGACCAAGCAACGACCGGTACCGGTCGTATGCCTGGATGAGATGACTAGCCGCCTCCTCTAGGTACACACGCGGAAGGGTGAGCGGAATCTTCCTTGACCGGGCAAGATCGTAGATGCGGACCGCGGCAGCGGAGAATCGGGGTTGAGCGGGCTCATATAGCAAGCCGGCCAACATCGGGATGGCAACGCTCGCGTCAAGGACAAGCTCGACGCCGCCGCGCGCGCCCAATGCTCGCTCAAATTCGGTGGTACGGAGCGACACAAGAGTCACGAACAGTTCGCCAGCCATCAAGATCTTGCCAATCTCCGAGTTTGAGAGGAGCCGTGCGAGCTCTCGCAGGTGCTTGTCGACGTCACCATCGGGGACCCTGGAAGCCGTCAGGGCTGCAGCCAGCGTCCTCATACGACGACGCAGGCGCGAGCGAAGCGGCCCTGTTTCGTCGCTGAAGCCCAGCGTCCCGCCAGCAGCATCGCCGCCGCCCATGATCAGCGCACCTGCAGCCTCCAGTACGGCGGCGGCCGCCGTTTCAAGGTGATGGCCGCGTAGGCCTGCCGCTGATCCGAGATACTCATCGACCGACCTGCCCAGATCCCGCCATTGGCTTTCGCGAAGGGCGCGCATTGTGGTGAACGCATCACTCAGCTCGTTCTGTACCGAGAACTGCCCATTGCTCGGAATCAGCGTCCCGACCTGCTGCAGCCGATCGATAGCAGCCGACACCTGATCTTGCTGGTCCTCGGCGATTTGGAGAGCTTCAGCGACTGCGCGAATCGTTCCTTCACGCGTCGGCTCGCCCCCTCCCCGCGTAATGTGGCTGAGAAACGGTTTGCTCGATCACCGAACGTCGGAACTTCGTGGTGGCGTTCCCGAAGAACGCAAACGCGTACGCGGCGTCCTCGCTCAGTTCGGGACGACCGACCGCCTCCGGGCGCCTCGCATCGGTTCGGATGCCGAGTGCCCTGAGGACGATCCCCGTCGTCCCCTCAGCGAAGAAGAAGCTTGCAATCGCCTGCGAGTCAACTGACCGAATCCGTATCCCGTCGACCCACAACTCCTCGGCCACATCGCTGAATACAGCCTGCGCAATTCGGCGTGACGTCACGAACACCACGTCCTCGATGCCGAGCTCGGCCTTGACACGACGTGCGTCTGCCTTGGCCTTTGACTCCCAGTTAGCCCGTTGCACCGTAATCTGGATGCCCAGGGACAGCGGGTTGGAGCTGAGCACGCCTACGGCAAAATCCGATCCACCGTCGTTCCAGCCGTCTTTAAGCTCGACGTCGCGATAGCCCTTCAGCGACAGGTACTGGAGCGCAATCTCTCTGAACGAGAGGAAGTCGGCGCCTTCGATCAGCCGGCTTAACGGCTCAAGGTCCACGCTGTCCTCCGCTCGGTCGCCCGAACGCAGACGTCGGCGGCTGGTGGCCCCGCAACGTCAGCGCTAGGCGCATGAACCAAGCAGGACAAATCCGCGAACTGGTTCCCCAAGGATGACGAGTGACTCGCCCCATAAACGACGAGGCTAGCGCGGTCACAGCCGCGCAGCCTGTCGATTGTTGGACGCGCGGCGACGTTGGACTCACGGCGATCGCTATGGCGTGGGGTCCGAGCTTTGCCGCAATCAAATCGATGGAGCGTATCACCTGTAGTACGGTGTCGGCCTAGGAAATCGAATGTCGAAGACCGAACACCCACCACGACTCACGACCACAAGCTTCCACGATCGGCTCCTTGCTGACCGGATGAAGGATCCCGAGTTTCGGGCCGAATTCGAGCGGGCGAGTCGCGAGATCAAGGCGATCGACGCGATCGTGAACGAGCTCGATTCGCTGCGGACCACTCATGGCGTGACGAAGGCCGAACTGGCACGGGAGATCGGGAAGAACCCCGCGAGCGTCCGCCGCCTGTTCACGGCGGCAGCGAACCCCGAGCTTCGCACGGTCGTAGCGATGGCCGACGCGCTTGATGCAGACGTCCTGATCGTTCCCCGATCTCGACGCAGCAAGCGCTCCCGCCGCACGCCCGCTGCGGCCTGAGTCACCGCCGCCGAGACGGTGGCTATCGTCGCCGCGGTGCTGTGGGGCATCGCTTACTACCGGGCGCCGGATAACTCGGTCCCTGCCGGCGACTTCATCCCCTCGTGCCCGAACAAGGTCGCGGCGAACCTCCTCGCTGTGCTGGAGGCTGTCCGAGCCGCCCCGCCCCCAGCGTTCAGCGGCGGCGGCAAGTGGGAGGCAATGCACGGGAAGATGGCTGGCTACTACGAGCTTCGAGGTACGGGTCCTGGCCGGATGCATTACCGGCTCTTCTGCCGGCTCGAGAACGGCACGCCGGACGAGCTGACGACCCTCGGCTTCGACCGGCCCCAGATCGTCGTCATCAACGGCATGGTCAAGAAGAACGCTGAACTGTTCACCGACCCCGAGTACAAGAAGAACGTTCGAGTCCTCGGTGACGACTACCTCAGCCGCACTCCGAGACCGCTCGCTTCGTAGGCCCGTCTCCATCCACCCTGGCCATCAAGTCAACTCCCCCAAATGGGTCCCGCCCCAGAACCCCGTCCGCCCCCGCCGCCTCCACATCAAGCAAGTGCGCTCGACTACCCGAACCCCACCCATCTTCGTTTGCATGTGGGGGGCGGGTAATCGAGCGCGCCAGAGCGTCAGATCCCCAATGGCGGCGGGGGTGGGGACGGTCCCAACTACAGAGCCCAGCTCTGTAGTTTGCTCTGTAGTTCAGGGCTTAGCATCGGTCGCCCTCATGGCCACCGGCATCCGTACTCGCCACGCTCGCAGTTGCAAGTCGCACGAGGGCGACGGTGCAGCCAGGGACTCTCCCCATCGACGATCACCAACATCCTCGACCCGCTCCGGGTGATCTATCGGCGAGCGATCCGGCGCGATGAGGTCGCTCTCGACCCGACCGAGAATCTCGACCTCCCCGCCATCCGCGGCCGCCGAGATCGGATCGAGCCGCCCGAGGTCGCGCACGAGTTGCTCGCCGCCCTCCCCGACAGCGAACGAGCGTTCTGGACGGTCGCGCTCTTCTGCGGCCTCCGCCGTGGGGAGCTCCGCGGACTCCAGTGGATCAACGTCGACTTCGACGCAGGCGTCATCCGCGTCGAGCGCTCGTGGGATCCGGTCAAGGGCCCGATCGATGTCAAGACCGGCACCGGGCGCCGCACCGTCCCGATGGCCTTCGTTGTCCACCGTAAGCTGATGGCCCACAGGCAGCGGACCAAGAGAGACAGCGCCGACCTCGTGTTCGGGTCGCACCGCGACCGAGGCGTTCTTCGCCTCGACGATCCGCGCCCGCGCCAACAAGGCATGGACAAAAGCACGCATCGAACCCATCACGCCCCACGAAGCCCGCCACTGCGCGATCTCGTACTTCATCGCCGCCGGCCTCGACTGGAAGCAGATCTCGACGTGGGCCGGCCACGGGGATGTCCGGCAGACGCAGAACCGCTACGGACACCTCGTCCCGGGCGGCGAAGAGGCAGCCAGAGAGCGCCTCGACGCCTACCTGAACGCACCCCCAGCCACCCCGACTGTGGCGCACGACCCCAACAACGACGAAACCCCCGAGAACTCGGGGGTTCTGAAGTACCGCTACCGGGATTCGAACCCGGGTTTCCGCCGTGAGAGGGCGGCGTCCTAGTCCCCTGGACGATAGCGGCGGGAGCTCGACGTGGAGGGTAGCGGACAGGCCTGACCAGGCTTCTTGCTCCATCCGACCCAGACGCGAACTGGTTCGAGGCGCGAGACAATCCCTGCGCCTCCGCAGTTGGTAGCTTGGAGGTTTCCCGCGGCTGTGGCGGAACTCGGTAGACGCGCGGCGTTCAGGTCGCCGTGTCCTTAGGGACGTGGAGGTTCAAATCCTCTCAGCCGCATGGAGTACTCGAGGTGCATGCTCACGCCCCGTCGCACGATGTTCACGATCGTCGGCGCGTGGTCTTGGCGGCCCGCTCTGGCCTCGCGCCTCTCGCTACGACCGCCCCGCGACGACGGCCCTTACCCCGGCGAGGCATTCCAGCGCTCCAGAACCTCAGTCTCGTGCTCGTACCCGAGCATGCCGGCAGATCCCGCGGCGAGCGCGAACCTGGCGCCCGCCGCTGGCTCCATTCCGATCCAGCGTGCGCTCAGAACCCGCAGCACGTGGCCGTGGGCGAACGCGATCGCGTCGCCACCGCAGTCTCGCAGCCGCTCGAGCGCCCGATCGGCCCTGGAGCCGACCGTTTCTGGTCGCTCGCCACCGGGGCAGCCGTCGCGCCACAGGCTCCAATCGGGTTTTTGCGCGCGGATCTGGTGCGTTGTGAGCCCCTCGTAATCGCCGTAGTCCCATTCACGCAACTCGTCGCAGATCACGGCCTGCGGGCCCAGACCAGCCAGCTCGCAGGTCTCGCGCGCGCGGCCCAGCGGGCTGCTGAGCACGAGCGAGAACGAATCTCCCGTCAGCGCCTCGCGCAGCGCCGCCGCCCGGCGCCGGCCGGCCTCGTTCAGGGGCAGATCGGTATTTCCCGTGTGCCTGCCGGCGACGCTCCACTCGGTCTCGCCGTGACGGACCACGAAGATCCGAGTGCTTCCCGACCCCGCGGCGCGCACGCTCAACGCCGGCCCAGCTCGTCGCTCTCGCCCCCGGTGCGCTCCATCTCCTGCACCTTGGCTCGCCGCCGTAGGTGCCGCTCCTCGTGGCTTACGATCGCGCCCAGGAATGCCTTGACGATCTCCGCCGCAACTTCGACCCCGATCACCCTCCCGCCCAAACACAGGACGTTCACATCGTCGTGCTCGACCGCCTGGTGGGCTGTGTAGGTGTCGTGAATGGTCGCCGCGCGAACGCCGCGGATCTTGCACGCGGCGACCGACACCCCGGCGCCCGAGCCGCAGACGATGATTCCCCGCTCGGCCTGCCCGCTCACGACCGCCGACCCCACCTCGAGCGCCTTGTCGGGGTAGTCGATCGCCTCCGTGGAGTCGGTCCCGAGATCGAGCACCTCGTGGCCGGCGGCCTCGATCAATTCCAGCAGCGCGCCGCGGAGCGCTACCCCCGCGTGGTCAAATCCGCAAGCGACGATCATCGGTGAACCTCCGACTTTGATGTGGCTAGAGGGCATTGTCAAGCTGGTGGGGGCACAGCAGGGCGGCGCCGAGGACCCCGGCACGGACGCCATGGCGAGCCAGGCGGATTGTCGTCCGCGTGCCCAGGCCGGGGAGCACGTAGCCTTGCGCCACGCTCCTCACCGGCCCGAGCAGGAGCTCACCTGCCTGCGCGGCGCCCCCGCCGATCACAACCTCCTGCGGATCGAAGGTGTTGATCGCGTTCGCGACGCCGATCCCCACGCGCCTGGCCCAGGTCTGCACCAGCGCGATTGCGGCGCGGTCGCCGTCCCGGGCGGCCTGCACAGCGTCGGCGCCGAGCGTCACGCCGCCACGGGAGTGCAGGCGGCCGAGCGCAGACCCGGGATTGCCCTCGGCGGCATCGGCAGCGAGCCGATCGAGCGCATGACCCGACGCCGCCCACTCCAGCGATCCGCGCTGGGGAAAGCTCGCGGCCTGCGACCCTGTCGTGAAGTCCAAGTCCAAGTCCAAGTCCAAGTCCGAATCCGAGTCCGAGTCCGCCGGCGCCGGAGCCGGAGCCGAAGCGGTCAGGTCGAGCCCAACCAGCGTGTGGCCGAGCTCACCGGCGCCACCGCCGGCGCCGCGGTAGATCCGCCCGCCGAGCACCAGCCCGCCGCCGACTCCCGTCCCGATCGTGAGCATCACCAGGTCGCGGACCACGAAATGGAGCTGGTCGTCGTGGGCCTCGGCGAGCGCTGCCACGTTCGCGTCGTTGTCGACGAGCACCGGCACGCGCAGGCGCTCCCCAATCACGTCACCCAGCGGCACGTCCGCGAGCGGGACGTTGACCGAGGACACCACGCGTCCGGTCTGGGGCTCCACGATCGAGGGAACGCCGATCCCGACCGCCTGAAGACCGTCTGGTCGGGCTCGCTCGATCATCGCGACGAGCTGGTCGATCAGCGCCGCCGCACTACCAAGCTCGGTCGTGGCGATCAGCGATTCACCCAGGTCGCTGCCCCGCAGGGCAGCGACGGCAATCTTGGTGCCCCCGAGATCGACGCCGATCGCGCAGACGCTCATTCCGGCCAGAGCTCTCGCGCCGCACCGAGCGCCGGCCCGTAGGTGGGATCGCGCAGCAGCGCCTGGCGCACCCCCTCGCCGAGGATGCCGCCCTCGCCCCGAGATGCCCCGAGGATCTGCCAGGCCCGCTCGTGACCGGCGGGAGAGCATTCCTTGGCACGCAGGCCGCCTCGGGCACGATCCAGCGAGAGCGAGAAGCCGCTCGCGCAATCGACGGTGATGCCGCCGAGGCCGGGCGCATCCTGGTCGGTCGCCTTCAGCTCGATCCCCACCCGCTCGCCACCGCGCCAAGCGTAGCCCCGCAAGCGGCCGCTGCCCGGCAGCCCTTCCCCCCGCAAACCTCCTCCCCCGCACCCGTCGCCGTCGCCGCCCTCGTCCTCGCCATCGCCGCCGCGCGATGCCAGCGCCTGCGTCTCCCATCCCAGCCGCGAGGACAGCCAACCGGCCAGCAGCACCGCACTCGCGGCCGAGCTGGGGCGGTAGCGCACCTCGATCCCCGATATTCCCTGTAGCGCCGTCGCCCGCTCCGGGGGGTCGAAGCTCGCCGCCAGGCGCTCTCGCCACGGAGTCGTGCGCAGCCACGCCAGATCGACGACGTACGCCTCCCCCAGCAGCGCAGACGCCCGCGCGAGCGCCTCCGGCGCCGCCAGCGCGTCGTCGGAGTCCAGCAGCATCACATCGATCATCTCGAGCAGCGCCTGCACCGCCTGCTCATGCCCGTGGGGAGACCACAGCACCGTCGGAAGGTCCGACACGATGAGCGGATCGACGATCGTCTCCAGCGCGTCCAGGTGCTCTGGCCCGAGGTCGAGCTCGACCTGCTCCTGGATGACGCCGAGACTGGCGCCGCTTGGCTCCTCGTAGGACATCACCACCCGCGCGTCAATCGTCTCTCGGCCGTCCCCGACCGCGCAGAGAACCGTGCGGGAGGCGTGGTAGCGCCCCACGCGCGCCAACCGGTTGGAGATCTCCCCCTTCCAGTCGCGATCGACGATCACCACGAGGTTGAGCACTCGCGCCGGTGCCAGCGCCTGGTTGGCCCCATGACGCTTCACCAGCAGCTCGCGCAGCGCGGCTTCGATCGCGTCGGGCGTCGTGTCGTGCTCGGACCAGAGGTCCTCCGCGGGGCTCACAGCCGCCGCCTGCCCTGGGCGCTCACAGCCCGCCGCCGCCCCGGGCGCTCACAGCCGCCGCCAAGAGCGCTCGCCCGCCAGCAGCGCGCCGGCCGCGCGCGGGCCCGAAGAGCCCGCGGGATAAGTGGCGAGCTCGGTCGTCCCCGAGTCCTCGCGCCAGCGGGTAAGGATCGGATCAATGATCCTCCACAGCGCCTCGACCTCGTCGTTGCGGGTGAAGAGCGTGGCGTCACCGCGCATCGCGTCGAGGATCAGGCGCTCATACGCCTCCGGGGACTGCGACATGAACGAGGTGCCGTAGCGGAACTCCATATTTACGGGGCGAATCCGCATTCGGGGCCCGGGGATCTTCGCCCCCAGCGAAACCGACACGCCCTCGTCGGGTTGCACGGTCAGGATGATCTGGTTGGACTGCACCCCCACCGAGCCCGAGCTCCGGAACGCCAGGTGGGGGACCGGCTTGAGGGTCACCGCGATCTCGGTGACCTTGCGCGCCAGGCGCTTGCCCGTGCGCACGTAGAACGGCACACCCGCCCAGCGCCAGTTGGACACCTCCAAGCGCAGCGCCGCGTAGGTCTCGGTCCGGGAGTCCGCCGCGACGCCGTCCTCCTCGCGATACCCGGGCACGCGCACGCCACCGGAGACGCCGGGACCGTACTGAGCCCGGAGCGCCATCGAATCGACATCTTCGACGGCTGGGGGCACGATCGCCTCCAGCACCTTGAGCTTCTCGTCGCGTAGCCGGTTGGCCTCAAAGGAGGCCGGCGGCTCCATCGCCAGCAGTGCCAGCAGCTCGAGCATGTGGTTCTGCACGAGGTCGCGGAGCGCTCCGGCGCCCTCGTAGTAGCCGGCGCGAGAGCCGATCCCGATGTCCTCCGCCGCGGTGATCTGGACATTGTCGATGAAGTTGCGGTTCCAGACCGGCTCGAAGAGCGCGTTGGCGAAGCGCAGCGCGAGCAGGTTCTGGACTGTCTCCTTGCCCAGGTAGTGGTCGATCCGGAACACTTGAGACTCCTCGAAGACGTCCAGCACTTCTGCGTTGAGCTCGCGCGCCGAACGGAGGTCGTAGCCGAACGGCTTCTCGAGCACGATCCGGACCTGGGCCTGCTCGGCCCGGCCCAGCCCAGCGCCGCCCAGCTTGCCCGCGATCAGCCCGAAGAACTGTGGCGCGGTGGACAAATAGAAGATGCGGCCCAACGCCTCGCCCGCGTACGCGTCGAGCTCGGTCAGCGTGCGGTCGAGCTCCTCGTAGACGCTGTCGTCCTCGAAGGACCCCTCCACGTACCTGATGTCTGCGATCAGCCCGCGCAGGACGTCGGGGTCGGGCCTGGTGCGCGAGAAGCGCTCGATCGACTCGCTGACGATCTCGCGAAACTCGTGGTCTGAGCGCTCGCGGCGGCCCACGCCGACCAGGCTCAGGCGCTCGGGCAGTGCGCCCTCGTGCGCCAGGTTGTAGAGCGCCGGAAGCAGCTTGCGGTGCGCAAGGTCGCCGGTGGCGCCGAAGATAACCAGCGCGGTCGGGTGAACCGGAAGGCGCTCGAGCCCCTCGACGAGCGGGTTCTCGGCGGCGGCGCCCCCGCTCTCCGCCAGGCTGCTCACTCCATCAGTCCCACGCTGCTCATTCCAGCAGCCCGCCGATGCGCTCGGTCAGCGCACGCACCGCGTTGGCCGGCTCACCCTGAAGCTTCACCCGCTGCGCCGGGAGCCCGTGCGCTCGCAGCGTCTGCAGGTCACCCGCCGCCTGGGCGGCGATCAGCGTCCCGAACGAGTAGCCCGCGCCGGGGATCTCGGCGTCGCGGTGCGGTTCGCCGACGAGCTGGAGAAAATGGCCGGTCGGCGGGCCGCCCTTGTGCAGCTGACCGGTCGAGTGCTGAAAGCGCGGTCCGTAGCCGAAGGTGGTGGCCGCGCCGGTCCCGGCGCGCACCGCCTCCCGCAACCCATCGACCGCGGCGTCGAGCTCGCCCGAGGGCGGCAGATAGCCCATGATGGCCACGTAGTGCGGGGGCTGCGCGCCGGCCAGCAGCGCGCCTAGCTCTTCGTCTGACGCCGGAGCCAGCTCAGGAACCGACCCCGAGTCGAGCACGCGCTTAGTGTTGTCCTTGGCCTCCTGGACGTTCGGTTGGTCGAAGGGATTGATCTCCAGCGCCCAGCCGGCAACGGCGGTGGCGAACTCCGCCAGGAAGAAGATCCGTCCAAGGTCCTCGGGTCCGCCGGTGACGAGCGTCATCGTGGGGTGCCCCGCCGCAGCGAGCTCGGCCACGAGGGCGTCCACCTGCTCATCGGGACGCTCGCCGTCGCGCAGATGGACGAACAGGCGATCCTCGCCATATACGTTTGCGGGACCGAGCGGCTCACCGGCCACGGGCAGGATCCCGCGACCGTGCTTGCCGGTCGATTCGGCGATCAGCTGCTCGACCCACAGGCCGAAGCTCTCGAGCGCTCCCGACACCAAGAACGTGAGCTTGTCGCGCCCGCAGCAGGCGATTTCGCCGGCAGCCGCCCCCAGCCACAGGCCCGAGTTCGATTCGCTGGCGTCGTAGTGGGCGCAGCTCTGCTCGGCGACCTGGCCCCCGTGGAGAAGCTCCTCGATGTCGACTCCCATCAGCGCAGCGGGAAGGAGACCGAACAGCGACAGGACCGAGTAGCGCCCGCCGAGGTCGGGGGTGTTCAGGAAGCAGTGGCGCAGCCCGTCGTCGCGGGCCACCTTTTCCAGCGGGCTGCCGGGGTCGGTCACGACGACGAACTGCTGCGGCTCGGCGAGCGCCCGGAAGTAGCGGTAATGCGACAGCGTCTCGACGGTGGCGCCCGATTTGGAGGAGACGACGAAGATCGTCCGCTCGAGGTCCACGGATTCCTGCACCGCGAGGACCACATCTGGGTGCGTCGAGTCGAGCACCTGCAACCGCAGCGCGCCGGGCACCTCGCCGAATGACTGGCGGATCACCTCCGGACCAAGCGAGGATCCGCCCATCCCCAGCAACACGGCATCGGTGAACCCCTCCGCACGGCACTGGTCGGCGAATGCGTGGAGCTGGGAGGCGTGCTCGAGCATCGACTCGGAGACGGTCAGCCAACCGAGGCGGTTCTCGATCTCCGGTGTTCCGGGAGGACCCCACAGCGAGGCGTCGCGGCGCCAGACCCGCTGCGGTACGCGCTCCTGCACGGCGCGCTTCACGCGCCCGGCGACAGCCTGCTGCAAGTCGGGCGGCAGCGTTGCCTGAATGGTGGGCGGTCTGCCTTCCAGGACCGCCGCCCGCTGATCCTCGATTCCGGCGAGCAGGCGCCCCATCGCGTCCTCGAACTGCTTGACCCCGTCGATCAGGAGCTCGTCGGTCACCTGGTGCAGGTCTATCCCGGCCTGCTCGAGCGCCTCCAAGTCGGCCGTGGGGTCGTGCTCGGCGCTGCACCCGCTCACTTGGCTGTGGTCGGCGACCGCGTGCAGCGTCGCCATCGGCATCGTGTTGACGGTGTGGGCGCCGACGAGCCCGTCGACGTACATGGTGTCTGGGTAGTTGGGGCTCTTGACGCCGGTGGAGGCCCACAATGGGCGCTGCACCGCGGCACCCGCGTGACGCAGCGCTTCCCAGCGGGGACCGTCGAAGATCTCCTTGAAGCGCCGGTAGGCCGCTCGCCCGTTGGCGAGCGCGGCCTTGCCCTGCAGCTCGCTATGGCCGAGCTCATCCAGCTTCTTATCGACGTTGGTGTCCACGCGCGAGACGAAGAAGCTCGCGACCGAGTTGACGTGTAGCGGCTTGCCCTCCTCCTGGCGGCGCTCGAGCCCGCGCAGGTAGGCCTCGGCCACCTTCTCATACGCCGACACCGCGAACAGCAATGTGACGTTGATGTTGATGCCCTCGTAGATCAACTGCTCGATCGCGCCGGCACCCTCCGGGGTGCCGGGAATCTTGATCATCACGTTGGGGCGCTGCACCATCCGCCAGTAGGTACGGGCCCCATCCAGCGTGCGCTGCGCGTCGTGAGCCATGTCCGGTGCTACCTCCAACGAGACGAATCCGTCCCGCCCATCCGAGTCGCGGTGCACGCCGGCGAGCACGTCGGCAGCAAGCTGGACATCGCGAACGGCGAGCCGGTCATAGATCTGGCGGGGGTCGAGCTCCTCCTTGGCCAGCGCCCTGAGGTCGTCGTCGTAATCGTCGGAGCCGAGGATCGCCTTCTCGAAGATCGACGGATTCGCGGTCACGCCGCGAAGCGACTCCTCGGCGACCATCCGCGCGAGCTCGCCTCCCTCCACCAGCGAGCGCCGGATCTGGTCGAGCCAGACGCTCGTCCCCGCCTGCGTCAGCGCTGCGAGGCGCTCGTTGACGCCCGCGGTGGCGCTCATCGGCTGAAAAGGCCCTCGGTTACGCCCGCGGTCGCGCTCATCGGCCAGAAGTGGACGCGAAGCGGCTCATCGGCTCAGGAGCTCGCGCCCGAGCTCCGCCACCCGCTTGGCGGTGATCCCGAAGTGCTCGTAGACCTCCTCCGCGGGGCCCGACTCGCCGAAGGTCTCCATTCCCACGAAGCGGCCCTCGGGACCGATCCACTTATCCCACCCGAGCGGGCTCGCCGCCTCGACCGCAATCCTCGCGCGGCACGCCGCGGGCAAGACCCGCTCGCGGTAGGACTGCTCGGCGTGGGTAAAGGTGTCCATGCAGGGCATGCTCACGACGCGCACGCGCACGCCCTGTAGCGCATCGGCGGCCTGCAGGCAGAGCGAGACCTCCGAGCCGGTCCCGATCAGGATCAGCTCTGGCTCTGCACCCTCGGCCTCGCGCAGGACGTAGGCGCCGTGCTCGATCGCGTCGTCGGGAATCGCGCCGGGGTCGAGGATCGGCAGGTTCTGGCGTGAGAGCGCGAACGCGGTCGGGGCCTCGAAATTGCGGAGTGCGAAGCGCCACCCCAGCGCGGTCTCGTTGGCATCCGCCGGGCGCACGACGTTCAGGCGCGGGATCGCCCGCAGCGCCGCGAGGTGCTCTATCGGCTGGTGGGTCGGGCCATCTTCTCCCAGACCGATCGAGTCGTGCGTGTAGACCCAGATCGAGGGTAGCTTCATCAGCGCCGAGAGCCGGACCGGCGCGCGCATGTAGTCCGAGAAGGTGAGGAACGTCGCCCCGAAGGCGCGGAACCCGTGCAGCGCCAGGCCGTTGACGATCGCGCCCATCGCGTGCTCGCGGACGCCGAAGCGCAGGTTGCGCCCGGCGAACGAGCCCGTCTGAACGTCGCCGCCGTCGTCGATGTCGGTGTTCGTGGAGGTCGCGAGGTCGGCCGAGCCGCCCACGAGCTGGGGGATCGCCTTGGCCGCCCACTGGATCGCCTTGCCGGAGGCCTTGCGGGTGGCAATCGGATCATCGGCGGGGTCGAAGCGCGGGAGATCGGCGTCCCACCCGTCGGGCAGCTCCGCGGCGTCGATGCTCTGCAGCAACTTCGCCTGCTCGGGATGGGCCTCCCGGTAGGCGCCGAAGCGCTCTTCCCATTCAGACTGCACCTCCCTGCCGCGCTCACAGCAGCGGCGGAAGTGGGCCAGCGCCTCCTCGGGCACGTAGAAGTGCTTGTCGGGATCCCAGCCGTAGAACTGCTTGGTCAAGCGGACCTCGTCCTCCCCGAGCGCCGACCCGTGCACGCCTGAGGTGTCCTGCTTGTTCGGGCTCCCGTAGCCGATGTGGGAGCGCACGAGGATCAGCGAGGGGCGATCCTCGACGGCCATTGCGGTGCGCGTCGCCTGCTCCAGGCGATCGAGCGACATGTCCTCGCCCACGTTCTCGACGTGCCAGCCGTAGGCGTCGTAGCGCTTGGCGACGTCCTCGGAGAAGGACTGCGAGGTCGGTCCAGCGAGCTGGATCTTGTTGTCGTCGTAGAAGACCACCAGGCTGCCGATACCGAGGTGACCGGCGAGCGAAGAGGCCTCCGACGCCACGCCCTCCTGCATGTCGCCGTCGGAAGCGATCGCGAAGGTGTAGTGGTTGACGACCTCGTGGCCGCCCTCGTTGAATCGCGCCGCCAGCATGCGCTCGGCGAGCGCGAGCCCCACAGCCATCGAGATCCCCTGCCCCAGCGGGCCCGTCGTCGCCTCGATCCCTGGCGTGTACTTGCGCTCGGGGTGCCCCGCAGTGGGCGAGCCGACCTGGCGAAAGTGCTTGATGTCATCCAGGGTGAGCGGGTAGCCCGTGAGGTAGAGCATCGAGTAGAGCAGCATCGACGCGTGCCCGTTGGAGAGGATGAAGCGGTCGCGGTCGATCCAGTCGGGGTCCAACGGGTTGTGGCGCATGATCCGCGTGTAGAGGACATAGGCCAGCGGAGCGAGCGCCATCGGCGCGCCCGGGTGACCGGAGTTGGCCTTCTGCACGGCGTCGATCGACAGCGTGCGGATCGTGTCCACGCACAGCTCGTCGAGCGCGGTTCCGGTGGCGGTAGCGGTCATCTCGCGTGGGCGGTGTCGGTGGCGGTCATCTCGCGTGGGCGGTGTCGGGAGCGATCATCACGCGCCGCCCGTGCCGGTGTCGGGCGAAGCCAGAACCGGAGCATAGCCCGATCGCGGTTTCCAGACGGCGCCCGGCTCGCGGGCCGGGGCGCCGGACAGCATCGGGCTCCCTCAACCGAACAGGACCTCGTAGCGCTCGTACTCCGCCACCGGGACGTGACGGACTTCGGCGACCGCGTCGGCCAGGGTGACGAGCTCGATCTCGCTGGAGCGCAGCGCCGCCATCATCCCCCAGTTGCCCTCGTGGGCAGCAACCACGGCGGCCAGCCCGACCCTGGTCCCGAGTACGCGATCGAACGCGGTTGGGGTGCCCCCCCGCTGGATGTGACCAAGCACCGTGGCCCGCGTCTCGTAGCCAGTCCTGTGCTCGATCTCCGCCTCCAGGGCCTGCCCGATCCCGCCGAGCCTGGGATGACCGAACTCGTCCAGATCTCCTTCCGGAAGAGTCATCGCCGTTCCCTCCTTGGGCACCGCCCCCTCGGCGGCCACGACGACCGAGAAGTGCCGGCCGCGATCGTGGCGGCGGCGGATCAGCCGGCAGACCTCCTCGATGTCGAACGGGATCTCCGGGATTAGGATCACATCGGCGCCGCCGGCGATCCCGGCGTGCAGCGCGATCCAACCGGCCGTGCGGCCCATCACCTCGACGACCATGATCCGGCTGTGGCTCTCGCCGGTGCTGTGCACGCGGTCGATCGCGTCGGTGGCGATCTGCAGCGCGGTGTCA
Source organism: Actinomycetota bacterium (assembly GCA_030853685.1). Classification (GTDB taxonomy): domain Bacteria; phylum Actinomycetota; class Thermoleophilia; order Solirubrobacterales; family Solirubrobacteraceae; genus Palsa-465. Next base: position 35,865 of record JALYUQ010000124.1, read on the forward strand.
AAGCCGAACGTAACGTCTGTGGCGCCGAGGTCGTTATCGATCGTCTTGGGCACGCCGATCACGTTGATCCCCTCGGCGTGCAGGAGGTTGGCCGCTCCCAGCGTGTCCTCCCCCCCGATCACGATCAGCCCGTCCAGCTCGTTCCTGGTGAGTGTCTCGCGCACGCGCGAGACACCATCTTCGCGTTTCTGGGGGTTGGTGCGCGAGCTGCCGAGGATCGTCCCACCACGCGGCAGGATCCCCTTCGTCGACTCGATCGTCAGCTCCTCGCAGGTGTCCTCCAACACGCCTTTCCAGCCCTGGCGAAAACCGATCACGCGATCGCCGTAGCCGTCGATCGCCTTGCGCACCACGGCACGGATGACGGCATTCAGCCCCGGGCAGTCGCCACCCCCGGTGAGCATCCCGAGTCTCATCGCGCCCATCCTATTCCGCAGCGGCGCTGCGCGGTGTTACGGCCTTGTAGCTGTAGGCTCTCGTGTCGAATGCGACAAATGTCTGATCGGCCACGAACGCCTGATCGGCTGAGCGCCGTTGGAGCTGGCGGGCTGCTCGCGGTGCTCGCCGGCGCGGGCGCAGTGGCGCAGCGGGGCCACATGCGGCGGATCGCCGCGGACCCCGAGCACTGTCTGCTGAGCGCTCCGCCCCTGGGTCGTCCGCTGAGCGCGTGCTCCCGAGACGGTACGAGGCTTCACGTGGAATGCTTCGGACCCGACGAGGGTCCAACGATAGTGCTCGCCCACGGATGGACCGAGTCGCTGAGCTACTGGATCTACGTTACCCGGGAGTTATCGCACAAGGGCTTCCGGGTAGTCGCCTACGACCTCCGCGGGCACGGCCGCAGCGAACGGGCGACCGCCGGCGACTACTCGCTGACGCGGTTCGGCGAGGACATCGAGGCGGTACTCGGAGGGTGCGTGCCCGAAGGTCAGCGCGCGGTGCTCGCGGGACACTCCCTCGGCGCGATGTCGATTGCCGCCTGGGCCGAGCACCACGAGGTCCAGGCGCGGATCAGCGCGGCTGCGCTCTTGAACACCGGCGTCGGCGACCTGATCGCCGAGCAGCTTCTCTATCCGGTGCCCCGGATCGCCCGCGCGATGAGCCAGGCGATCGCAGTGCGCGGCTTTCTCGGGGCGCGAACGACGCTGTCGCAGGTTTCGACGCCGATCAGTCACGCCATTATCCGCTACGTGGCATTCGGTCCGTCCGCGAGTCCCGCCCAAGTCGCGTTCTACGAACGGATGCTGGTCACCTGCCTCCCTGACGTACGCGCGGCCGTGGGGCTTGCCATGTCGGTCATGGATCTTCACGATGCGGTGCCGCGGCTGACGGTCCCGACGCTGGTGATGGCCGGCTGCAAGGATCGCCTGACGCCCGCATCGCACGCCCGGCTGATCGCGCAGGTGCTCCCCGTGCCCGCCGGCTTGGTGGAGCTACCCGAGACGGGTCACATGGGGCCGCTCGAGCGCCCGCTCGAGATCAGCCAAGCGCTGGCGGCACTGGCGGACGGTGTCGCGCAGGGCGCAGAGGATGAGGGCGCTGCGCGCGCTGCGCGCGCTGCGCGCGCCGTGGGCACCGTGGGCGCCGTGCCCGGCACAAGCGCCGTCGGCGTCTGAAGCAGCGTCCCGGAACAGAGCCACCAGCGCCAGGCCAGCGCTTGCACATCGATCCTTTCATCGTCCTCGGGGGCGCGGTGGTCGGCCTGCTGGTCGGGATGACCGGGACCGGCGGCGGCGCCTTGATGACGCCGATGCTGATTCTGCTGTTCGGAGTCACTCCGTCGACCGCGATCTCGAGCGATCTGGTCGCAGCGGTGCTGATGCGGCCGATCGGGGCAGGAGTCCATCTGCGAGCGGGGACCGTGAACCTCCGCCTGGTCGGGTGGATGGTCCTCGGGTCGGTCCCGTCGGCATTCCTCGGCGCCTATCTCCTGCGCCTGCTGGGTCACGCGCAGGCAGCGCAACGGCACATCGAGGTGGCACTCGGCGCGGCGCTGCTGATCGGCGCGGGAGCGATCGTGCTGCGCTTCGTCCTCGATCGCCGCGCCGGCCACAAGCGGGACGGCGCCGTGCGCGACGTCGTGGCGCGCCCGGTGCCCACCGTCGCGGTGGGCGTGCTCGGCGGAGTCATCGTCGGCATGACCTCGGTCGGCTCGGGATCGCTGATGATCATCGCGTTGCTCTTCATTTACCCGAGGCTCAGCGCCAACCAGCTCGTCGGAACCGATCTAACCCAAGCGGTTCCGCTGACGCTGGCCGCGGCACTCGGAGCGCTCGCGTTCGGGCACGTCGAATTCGCCGTGACCGGATCGCTGGTCATCGGCAGCGTCCCGGCGGTCTTCGTCGGCTCACTGCTGTCGGCGAGCATTCCCGATCGCTTCGTGAGGACCTCGATCGCGTTCGTCATCTTTGCCTCCGGCTTGAAGTACGTCGGCGTCGGAACCACCGCGCTCGGGTGGACGCTGTGCATCGTCCTGCTCGGCGCAGGCTTAGGCTGGTTCACCCTCACTCGGCCTTGGAGGAGCGAGTAAACGGTGCGGCGGCGCCCGGAAGGGTAGGTTTGGCCAGGGACGGGAACCGAACTGTTGCAAGCGGGGAAGACACTGGGCCGCTGATTACTTGGCCTTGCGGCTGATCAGCCGCGCAGAGTTCGCGATCACGGGGATCGAGGAGAGCTCGTGCAGGAGCGCGCCGCTGATCGGGGTGAGGACTCCTGGGATCGTCAGCCCGACGGCGATGCCGAGGACGCCCAGCGAGAAGGCGAGGTTCTGGCGGATCGCTTTCAGCGCGGCGCGGGAAAGCGAGAGTAGGTGCGGCAGGCGCGAGAGCTCGTCGGCAAGCAGGGTGACGTCGGCGGTCTCGATCGCGAGATCCGTTCCGCCGGCGCCCATCGCGATGCCGACGTGGGCAACCGCGAGCGCGGGGCCGTCGTTGACGCCGTCGCCGACGAAGGCCACCCGCCTTCCCTGCGCTTGGAGGTGCTTGACGATCTGCGCCTTGCGCGCCGGCAGCACCTCGGCGTGAACCTCGACGATGCCGAGCTCGGCCGCAATCCGCTGAGCGGTCGCGTTGTTGTCGCCCGTGACCAGGACCGTTGTGGTGCCGAGCTGGTTCAGGGCGCTGACGACGGCCTTGGCGTCGGGGCGCAGCGTGTCCCGCATAACGAGCAGTCCGGCCGCCTGGTCATCGACGGCGATCGCGATTACCGTCGCTCCGGGGCCCGTCAGCTCAACGATCTGGCTACGCAGCTCATCGGCGACCTGAACCCCCTGGCCGGCGAGTAGGTCTGGCCGCCCGACGATCACATTCTGTCCGCAGGTGCTGGCGCGAATTCCGAGGCCGGGCAGCGCGTCGAAGTGATCGGGGTCCGGCACGGCAATCATCCGGCTGCCGGCGGCGTCGACGATCGCTTGGGCGAGCGCGTGCTCGGAGAACTTCTCGGCGCTGGCCGCGAGGCGCAGCAGCTCGGTGTCGGCCAGCCCGTTGAGGGCGATCGTGCGCAGCAGGCGCGGCTCGCCGTGGGTGAGCGTGCCCGTCTTGTCGAAGCAGACGGTGTCGATCTTCTCCATCGCCTCGATCGTGGCGCCCTTCTTGACGAGGCTGCCCCGCAGCGCGGCGTTACCGATCGAAGCGACGAGCGCGGTCGGCGTCGCGAGCACCATCACGCAGGGGCAGAACACGATCAGCATCGTGATCGCGCGCGACGCCTCGCCGGTGATCAGCCAGAGCCCGGCGGCGAGGACGAGCGCGACGGGGGTGTAGAGCTTCGCGTAGCGATCGAGCACGCGCTCGATCGGCGCTTTCTGCTGCTGAGCTTCGGCGACCATGCGCCGGATCTGGCCAAGCGTCGTCTCCACCCCGACCTTGGTCGCGCGGACTTCGAGCGCTCCGAGGCTCGCCAGCGTCCCCGCGAACACGCCATCGCCCTGCTGCTTGTCCACGGGTACGCTCTCGCCCGTGATTGCGGCCTGGTTGACAGAGGCGCTGCCGCCGATCACCTCGCCATCGACCGGGATGCGCTCCCCGGGCCTGACGAGCACGACGTCATCGCGGCGCACGTCCTGGATGGCGATCTGGGCCTCCACCCCGTCGCGGCGGATCGTGATCTGGTCCGGGAGCAGGCTCGCGAGCGCGTCGAGCGCGCGATCGGCGCGCGCGGAGACGAACTCCTCCAGCAGGCCACCGGCGAGCAGCAGCACCGCGACCACCGCCGCCGCCGAGTAGTAGCCGACCGCGATCGCCGCAATCGTCGCGAAGGACACCGGGATGTCGGCGGTGAAGTCACGCTCGCGAATCCCCTGGATCGCCGAGAACCAGATGTAGATCGACCCCACGAGGGCTGCCATCAGGTAGAGCACGCTCTTGCGGTGCGTGTTCGAGACCGCGCCGTCGGGGTGCACGACGATCGCCGCCACCAGCAGCAGGAAGGCCGCCAACGTGAAGAGCGTGCCGGGCGCGATCAAGAAGTCCTCGTAGCGCCCGCCAAAGCTGCGGACCCCCCGCGCGCAGGTTGCGCAGGTGCGCCCTGCGCGCCTGAGCGGCGAGGGGGCCGGAGGGGATGCGGTCGCTGGACGATGCCTGAAGATCCGTTCAGACTAGCATCCAAGCAGAGGTGCCATCATGCAGGAGATGGCGCACGGCGTTCAAGGCATCTCGCCGGCCCCCGCCCATATCGACGGAGCCACCGCCGATGCGGTGGCTGTGACGATGCAGGCGCTGGCGACCCCCAGCCGCGTTCGAATCCTCGGCCGGCTGCGCGAAGGTGACTGCCCGGTCTCAGATCTCGCGGAGGCTGTCGAGATGGAGCCCTCCGCCGTTTCACACCAGTTGCGGATCCTTCGCCAGCTCGGGCTCGTCGTGGGCCGGCGCACCGGGCGCCAGGTCATCTACGCCCTGCACGACGACCACGTCGCGGCGCTCCTGAACGAGGCGGTGTTTCACACCGAGCACCTGCGCCTCGCGAGCAGTCACCCGCTCGGCGCGTCGAAGATCTCCTGACGGCGGGCCGCCGGTCGCGACGGTCGCCTCAAATCGCCACACATCGTGATCTGACGAGTGGCGCGTCTTCACCATCAGACGCATAGTCCATGTAATCCGGATCACCTTGCAATAGCGGGGACGTTTGTGTAGCTTCTTCGCTCCGCTGCCCCGCCAGGGGCAGGCCACCAACGTACTAGGAGACGCAAAATGGAAGCAACAACTGCGAGGGGCGGCGGGCAGCGGCCAAGCCTGCGAATGTTCTGGCGGTCCTTGAGCGCGAGCCAGAAGCGCACGCTGTTCATGATGGCCGGGGTGATCGCGACGCTGCACGTGCTCGGCTTCCTGACGGTGATCGCGATCGTCGCCCCGCACCACTACAGCCTCGGCGCCAAGACCGGGCTGTTCACCCTGGGAGTAGGGTTGACGGCGTACACGCTCGGGATGCGACACGCGTTCGACGCCGATCACATCTCGGCGATCGACAACGTGACGCGCAAGCTGATGAACGAGGGCAAGCGCCCGTTGAGCGTCGGCTTCTGGTTCTCGCTCGGGCACTCGACGATCGTGTTCGCGCTCGCGTTTGCCCTGACAGTCGGGATCAAGGCGCTCGTCGGCCCGGTCAAGGACACCGGCTCCACCCTGCACACCGTGACCAACTACGTCGGCACGGGCGTCTCGGGGTTCTTCCTGTACCTGATTGCGGCGATCAACCTCGTGATCCTGTTCGGGATCTACAAGGTCTTCCGCCAGATGAAGACCGGAACCTTCGACGAGGCGGCGCTCGAGGTGCAGCTCGACAAGCGCGGGTTCATGAACCGCATCTTCGGTAAGCGGATGAAGGCGATCACCAAGCCGTGGCAGATGTACCCGGTGGGGGTCCTGTTCGGGCTCGGCTTCGACACCGCGACCGAGGTCTCGCTGCTGGTGATCGCGGGCGGGGCGGCGGCGGGCGGGCTGCCGTGGTATGCGATCCTGTCCCTGCCGATCCTGTTCGCCGCCGGCATGTCGCTGCTGGACACCACCGACGGCGCGTTCATGAACTTCGCCTACGGCTGGGCGTTCTCAAAGCCAGTGCGCAAGGTCTTCTACAACCTCACGATCACCGGCCTGTCGGTGGCGGTGGCGTTCGTGATCGGGACGATCGAGATCCTCCAGCTGATCGCCGCCAAGGCCGGCTTTTCGGGCTCGTTTTGGAACTGGTTCGGGAACCTCAGCATCAACTACATGGGATTCGCGATCGTCGGGCTGTTCGTCGTGACCTGGATCATCGCGCTCTCGGTATGGCACTTCGGGCACGTTGAAGAGAAATGGAGCACGCACCTCGTGGAGGGCGGACCCAAGGCCGAGGTGTAGGCGCGCCGTCGCTCCGGAGCCCCGGTTCAGGCGCGACCCGGGCTCTGACAATGTGAGGGTCGCTGCGGCGGTCCTCACATGCGCCACAATACGAAGCGGATGACTCTCTCTCCCGATACGCCCCGGCTCGTTTTCGATGACATCGCTGCGGCCGTGCGGGCGCTGCGAGAGCGTGGCCTGCGGCTCACCACCCCTCGCCGCTTGGTGCTGGAGGCGTTGTTTGCAACAAAGGGTCCCGTGTCGGCTGAGCACCTCGCGGATACGTTGAACCTCGACATAACGTCGGTGTACCGCAACCTCGAGACGCTCGAGCATCACGGTCTCGCCCAGCACGTGCACCTCGGTCACGGGCCCGGGCTCTACGTGCTCGTCGGCCAAGGTGAGCACGCGTTCCTCTCCTGCGAGCGCTGCGGCGCAGTCCTCACGCTCACGACCGACCAGCTCGACCCCGTGCGGAACCGCGTGCAGGAGCTGTTCGGCTACCGAGCGCGCTTCACGCACTTCCCGATCGTCGGCCTGTGCCCTGCCTGCGCGGAGCAGCAGCTAGCAGCAGCCCCCTCGTCACGATCAGGTCCAGCTCGCGGCGAGAGTGCCAGCGGTGGCCCCGATCCCCACGAATACGATCACAGCCACGGCGGCTACGTCCATTCCCACCCTTACGCCCACCGAGAGAGCGGCCGGTCCCAGCACGAGCACAATCACGCGTCGGGTTGATGCAGCGCGTTGTGGCTCGCGAGGTCACTGACGAATCCACACGATGAGCCCCACCAGTCCTTTGAGGTAACAGCGACCCTTACTCCAAGCGGAGACTCACGCGGCTCAGCCCCGAGACTCGGCCGCCCGCTGGAACAAGTCTTGGGTTAGCGCTACGACGCGACGGACGGCCGTCTCGTCTTCGCAATGTACGGCGTGGTCGCCCGCCCAATGGAACATCCCATAGAGCAGGAAGGCGGTCATGGGGGGATCGTCAATCGCGAACCCCCCGGCGCGAGCGCCTTTGCGCAGGAGATCGGCCAGGCCAGCGACAGCCCCTCCCCACTCCACGCGTGCTCGGCGTGGGCGGCGATCGCCGCCGTGTCGTGGCGGAAGAGGACGTCGTGCACCTCTTGGTTCTTACGGTATGCGTCGATGCCCGCCGCCACCCAGGCGTCCAACCTACCTGCCCAGTCATCCTCGGCAAGCTCCTCCATCGCCGCCGCCTGACGAGCGGCGAACTCGGTCTGAAATCGCTCCTGCAACGCGGCGACGAAGTGGTCCTTGGAGGCGAAGTAGAGGTAGAAGGTGCCCTTGGCGACCCGGGCGCCGCGCGTGACATCCTCGATCTTCGCTTCGGGGACCCCCTTCTCACCGAACACGACGATTCCGGCGTCAAGCAGATCCGCGCGCCGGGTGGCGGCGAGCTTGGTCCGTGATGGCATCCTTGCATTTTCTCAGGAGTCCTTTGCCTCGCGCGATATGCGTCTCCCGTCTCAGGGCTCCATCGGCTGATCACCCCTGCGAAAGCCCCACAGGAGCCCTGGTCAAGGTCCTTCCACACACAGTCTACCTCGGCGGTCGACTCAGCATAACCATATTGCAAGCCGATGGCAAGTAGGAACACCTGTACGAGCCTGGCCTCAGTCGCCTGGGCGATCGGGCGAGCGACCAGCCACTCGTCCGGGCGAGCGACCGGTGACAAGTCAGCCGTCAGCCGGGCCCGGCGGCAGATGGGCCGCGGCGGCCGCCGCGCACGCGGGGCACAGCCCGACGACGGGGAAGTGAGTGAAGGTGGCCTGATAGCCAACCCGGCCCGATACGGCCGATCGAGCATCGTCGAGGTCTGAGGAGGCGACGGTATCGACGCGTTCACAGCGCTCGCAGACCAGGTAGCACGGCTCATCGGGCCCACGAGGCGGTAGTGGCGCGGGCCATGGCCTAGCTAGATGCAGGTGGTAGACCAGTCCCTGCTGCTCGAGCATCTCCAGGTTGCGGTAGATCGACGCTATATCTGACGCCGGGGTGGATGCGGAGGTAGAGGTATGAGGTCGCCGCAGCCCGTGCGCTCGGGCATGCACGGGAAACGACTGGTAGCGGACATTGCCGCGTGCAATCGCCTCACGACGTGGGGAGTCAGCGATGCAGCCAGTTGGATCGGCGCTAGCCAGATGCCGTTGCTGTTCGACGCCGGCTACCGGCCAAAGCCCCCGTTCGCGGCTGTCCAGGCAGCGCTTCAAGACGCACTCATCAGCGGGGCACAGCCAGGACCAGGCTCAGCGGGGGGCTCCCCGGATGATGGTCGAGCTGCGAGGCGCGGTAGCCCAGCGAGGCCAGCGCGTGCTGAACGACGGCTACCGACAGGTTCTCTCCCGAGGAGAAGAACCAGATGCGGCGGTGGGCTCGAATGACGGCGGGCAGAACCAAAGCCACTTGGTAGGGATAGACGATCGGCAGCCCAATCTCATCTCGCCGGAGGTAATAGTCGAGGGTCGCCGGCAGCGCCGGGTAGCCCGCGACGAAGATGAAATCGCTTGGCTTCAGTCCCCTCTCAATCCTCACCAAGCCCGCGCGCGTGTCCGGATAGAACCCGGAACGCGAGTGCGTGAGCGCGGTTTCCCCAACGCATGCGATCAGCGCCGCGGCTGCGAGTGGGAGCGCGATTGCCCGGTGCTCGTGGACGATCGCGAATGCGATCAGGATCAGCATGAATGGCGCTGCCACCGCCGCGTAGCGCGTGAGCAGCACAGGCGCGGACGAGAAGATCGTCACGGCGAGCAGAACCACGATCGGTATCACCGCCGCTGGCAGGATCGGCCAGCTCAGGAGTGCGTGCCCGTCGCGGCGGAGAGCGCGGAGCACCCCAGCCAGGACGGCGATGAGCACGACCGCCTCGCCGATCGCCACCCACCCTACGACGGTGGCCAGCCGGCCGGCGAACGGCGCGCCGATCACCGCGGTCACATGGGGGAACGTGAGGGTCGCGCTCGCGGCGATGCCAGCCTCGTGTCCCTGACCAAGCTGGTAGATGAGCAGCGGCGCCAGAATGGCGTCCGCGGCCGCGCACACGGCGAGCAGGAGGATCCGCCCGCGGGCGCTCGCGCCGGGCCGCCAGGCGAACCAGACGAGCACCGGAGCGAGCACCAAGTCTGCGGTGTAGTGCATCCAGAACCCGGCGATTGCGCCTGCACCCGCGGCGACCAGCCACAGCGTCCGAGCCCGCCCCGCTGGCCGGCGCCTGCCCTCCAGGAGCGCCGCCACGCTGACTGTGACGAGCAGCACGGCGAAGATGTAGGCGCGCGACTCCTGCGCGAAGCCCAGCACCAGCGGGCTCAGCGCAGCGCCGAGCGCCGCTAGCAGTGCCGTAGCCCGATCGGCGACGAGGGTGGCGAGCCAATAGATCGCGGCGACCAGCGCGATCCCCGCAAGCACGGAGGGCAGACGCATCACCCACTCCTGCTGAGAGCCGGTGTGATACATCCACTCGTGCAGGAGAAAGTAGTAACCCGGCGGAGAGATCTCTCCGCCCCTGACGTTCTCGTAGAGGGCGTGGAGCGCCAGCACCGCCGCACGCCAGGACAAGACCTCATCGATGAAGAGGCTGCTCGATCCCAACTGCCAGAGGAAGTTGGCGGCGCCCAGCGCCAGGATGCCCAACAGCAGCGGCCGCCCCGTGCGCCCGGAAAGGTGCCTCTCGCCGATCGAAGCCACGAGCCCCTTGGACGACGCGGAGGCCATCGGCCTCAGTCTAGGAGGGTCCAGCTAGATGAACCGCGTAGGCGCAGCGTCTATGCTCGCACCGTGCTGAGCGACATGCTGGGTGGTATGCGCGGCGCCCGGCTGGTTGGGGGAGGACATGATTGGCTGGCCTCTGGCTGAGCCGCGAACTGGCGGAGACCAGCCTCAGACCGTGGGCGCTGCTGCGGCTTGCGGCGCCCTTCTAAGCGTTCCTCGAGGAGCACGGACCGTACATGCTCCCCGCCGATGGCGAGGGTAACCATGCCACCCACCGAGCGCTCCTTCCCGGCGCAATTCGATCCCACTGCCTGGGAGCAGGATCTTGCGCGCGACAGTGCCGGCGCGCGCAAGGCCGCCACCGCGGCCCGCGAGCGATACGAGGCCGCCCGCGTCCCGCTCGCCGAGCTGCGCCCCTGTGAAGCGCAGGGGCGCGACGGCACCGAGCTGCCCGCCTGCTTCAAGACATACCTCCCATCGCCGGCCGAGCGGTTCGGCATCGTCTTCCGAGTCAAAGCCTTCGACGACGGAGCACGGCTGGTCTACCTCGCGTTCGGCGAGGCCTTGAGATCCTCCCTGGCGCCGAGCGCCGACGCTCGATTCTCTCCAGACGCCCACGACGTCAGACCATTGATCCCCTGGGCTCCGACCGGCTCGTCCAGGGCGCTCGCTCCTCCCAATCGCGAGCGACCGATCGTCGGCCGCTCGCTCCAGGACTCGTGCTCGTGATTATCTCGATCATATCGTAGCTGTATAGCGCTCGCAGTACATTGATAGTCTCGTCTGATCGCTGCGAACCGAGCCCATAACGAGAGGAGCCGCTATGCACCCCACCAAGGTGAGAATCGTCGAGGACGCGCTGGACGCCAACAACACGATCGCGCGCGCCAACCGGGAGGACTTCGATCGCGCCGGTGTCGCCGTCGTCAACCTCATGAGCTCCCCGGGAGCCGGCAAGACCGCGCTGCTCGAGCGTGCGCTGGCCGGTTTGGCGGAGAACGGCCTCCGCGCAGGAGTGCTCGAGGGAGACGTGGAGGGCAGCCTGGACGCCGACCGCTTGGCGGGCCTGCACATCAGTGTCACGCAGCTAAACACCGGCAACGGCTTCGGCGGCGAATGCCACCTCGACGCAAACATGGTCCGTAGC